>DGGR01000018.1 GCA_002392285.1 Verrucomicrobia bacterium UBA3869 | reverse complement strand
AGTTAGCTAATGAATTAAAATCAACATACGGATACGATAAGGTTTTTACAAAATTTGTTGGTATTAAAAATGGATCCGAAACTGCTTACATTTTGAATTGGAAAGTTTGCTCAAGTATTAAAGAACCAAATATAGAAGAATTTAAAAGAATGGATCCTAATTGGGTCCAGTGGATAACACTTGATAAGACAATTTCCATTGAAACAGAAACCTTGAGTCATATTTGTGGATCAACCTGTTCCTATGATTGGATGAAATTAGATACAGAAGCTACTGAATATGAAGTGCTTACCTCATTGCCACAGAGTTGGTTTGATCGACTTCAAGCTATCGATATACATACCATGTCCATTTCTACCCACAAAACCAATAGTGATATCTCAGACATCTTAACATTTATGAAACAAAAGGATTTTTATCCTTTAAAATATCATTTTTATCCTCTCTATGCAGAGATGGATTGTGTTTGTAACATCATGTTTGTAAAAGGTCCTTGGAATATCTATTGTTTAGAAGATGTTTTAAAGCACTGCTTAATGGGAATGTTGCAAAAAAAACCCTATTACGTTAGCTATATCCTTAATCGCTATACTTCATTATTCCCAAATGATCAAGCGTTTCGCAGTATTCTGCGATTCGTTTAAAACGATTTTAATTACTGCTTAAATTCTGGGATATAGCGGCGTATAAAGGGAAGTACTTCCGCATCCGATTGAAGAGCTTCAGCCTGTTTCAAACAATCTAATGGCGAAAATTGCCCCAATGCTTCCTGTTTAAAGATACCAATCAAGGGGTTAGCAGTTAAAGTTACTTGTTCTGCATTAAAAACCAAATCCTCATGCAGCTTTTCACCTGGGCGCGGACCTGTAAACACAATTTGGACATCGGTTCCAACGGTTAAATGATTGAGCTCAATCATCCGTTTAGCCACCTCCACTATTTTAACCGGTTGCCCCATATCCAAAACATAAATGACACCGCTTGCTTTTTTGAAACTAAAGGCTTCCAAAATCAAGCTTACCGCCTCCGGTATGGTCATAAAAAACCGCGTCATGTCCGGATGCGTAACCGTTAAGGGTCCCCCGTGTGCCAATTGCTCACGGAAGATTTGCAACACACTACCGGAAGACCCCAAAACATTGCCGAAACGCACCGCTACAAATTGAGTTGAATGGCTCAAATGCTGCATTCCCATACATATCAACTCACAGAGGCGCTTACTTGCTCCCATGAAATTGTAGGGCTTAATGGCCTTATCGGTCGAAATAAGTACAAAGTGCTTCACTCCCAATTCGCATGCATAGCGCGCCAGCAATCCCGTACCGACCACATTGTTTTTAATAGCTACTAACGGCTGTTCTTCCAACAAAGGTACATGTTTATATGCAGCTGCATGGAAAATAATATCCGGTCGGTACTGCGTTAAACATTGCTTCAGATCCGCTTCATGAGTAATGTTTAACAAAACCGGTTCGCATGCATGACCATTGCCCAATAAATCCTGCTGGATTTTGAACAAATTAAATTCTGAATGGTCGATTAAAATCAACTGTTTAGGTGAACGTTCGCTAATTTGACGAGATAATTCACTGCCAATAGAACCGCCTGCGCCCGTAACACAAACAACCTGACCTTCAAGCTCACGTTGAATACCGCTCAAATCCAACTTAATGGGATCGCGAACCAAAAAATCCTCTACATCCAATTCGTGCAATTGGGTGGCATGAACTGCCCCTTTTAAAAAATTATCGGCAGAAGGAATATTAAAAATCTTCAAACGCAGAGCTTTCGCACGCTCCACCAATTCTAAAAAGCGTTTTTGGGGTATTACTCCGGTAAAAATGACACCCTGAATGTTATATTTTTCGACCCAATCCTGCAATAGGTCAGGAGAACCACAAACCGGCACTGAATGTAATTCCTTACCGAAGTACTTAGGGTTATCATCCAGAACAATGATAGGCTTAATTTTGAGGAATGAGCGTTCCTTCAATTCTGCAATTAAATGCGATGTAGACTCATTGATACCAATCAATGCGACCCGAGTAACAAATGGGGCTTTCGATTCAGAATCAATTTCGATAAAATGCGCATGAATCAACCGTACGAACGCACGAACAAAAAAAACAAAGAGAATTGAGAATAATAGATCCGATAAAATGACCTCGCGCTGCGGAATCCAATACGGGACTTGATAATACCGGAAGCATAACTCTCCAAAAGCAATGGTTGTTAGGCACACAACGATTTTTGCCAAATCGGGGAAGCGAAAATAAGCGAATAAATTGCGGAATTCTCCCGCTGCGTATAATACCACTACTTTTATCGATACAATCCACAAAGCACCCGTCCACATAATGGGCTGGATATACCGCGGGAGCATGAAGCAATATTTTATATGATAAGCCAGCAGGAAACTACCCAACAAACACAGGTAGTACCCGCTGATCTTAATACATACATTCAATAGATCTCTCATTTAAGAGAGGAATGATTAAGCATCCTTATGATAAACCTGATCAAAGGCATCGCTTAAGCTGGTCAATTCTTGTCCTGCTGGTATAGCATTCAAGGATTTAACCTCTTCAGAGAAGCGCGAATCATCGTACTTCAAGGCCTTGGTCGACAAGCAAATACGACGCTCTTTTTTATCAATCTTAATGATACGAGCCTCGATTTCGTCTCCAACTTTATAGGTTTCCTTTAAGCTCTTACCTTGCAGGTCTTCCATTTGAGCCATCGGGATGAATCCATCAATCCCCCCTTCAAGGCCTACAAAAACTCCACGTTCGATAACCTTAACGACCTTATTTTTAACGACTTTACCTACGTGATATAAGGTTTCAATGTCTTCCCATGGATCCTTGGTTAGTTGTTTAACGCCCAAAGAAATTTGATGTTTTTCAGTATCCACGTCTAATACAACCGCTTCTACCTCATCGCCTTCCTTAAATAGATCACTGGGCTTATTAACCTTATGAGTCCAATCCATTTGGGATACGTGGATCATACCATCAATCCCTTCTGCAAGCTTAACAAACACACCAAAGGGGGTTAAATTGCAAACCGTACCCTTTACACGAGCTCCCTTAGGATAATCATATTGAACAGTATCCCAAGGATTTTGGGTCAATTGACGCAAGCTGAGCAATAGCGTTTGGGTGTCTTTATTGACCTCTATCACTTTAGCATCAACCTCATCCCCTTCGTGAAGCATTTCACTTGCCTTATGGAAGCGTTTGGTCCAAGATAACTCGCTCACCTTAATAAAGCCATCGATCCCCTCTGCCACCTGAACATAAGCACCCCGATCCAATACGGTTGAAACCGTTCCGTGAACCGTCATACCAACCGGGAACTGTTGATCTAGGTGCTCCCATGGGTTCTTCTGAAGCTGCTTCATACCGACCGAAATCCGTTCTTGTTCCAAATCGACTTCGATGACCATAACCTCAACCTCATCACCCACTTTGAGCTTATCACTAGGATGCGCAATGCGTTCCCAGGAGATATTAGAGGTATGCAGGAATCCATCGATACCGTCGAGGTCAATAAAGGCGCCGAAATCGGTAACGTTCTTCACAATCCCCTTGCAAACACAACCCACAGTCAGTTTGTTTAAAGCTTCCTGACGCTTTTGTTTCCGATGGTCTTCAATCAATTCCCTACGTGAAACAACAATGTTCTTATGCGCGCGATTGATCTTGATAATTTTTACATCTACCGTTTGACCGATATACTGCTCTAAATTCTTAGGAGCTACCACGTCCACATGAGAAGCTGGGCAAAAAGCATCAACACCGATATAGATAACCAAACCGCCATTGATTTTGGATTTAACCACTCCCGCCAACTCAGTGCCTTCGGAACATTTCTCCAAAATAATTTCCCAGTTTTTCTGTTGCTGCGCCCGGCTGTAAGATACCACTGGACGTCCATCAACTGATTCTACGCGATCCACATAAACCTCAATCGAATCCCCAACCTTCATATCATCCAACTGTAAAAATTCACTCGTTGGCACTAGACACTCTGATTTTGCGCCGATATCTACGGTTACTCCATCCTCGCGGATGCCGGTAATTGTTCCCGGAACAATACTATTGGCCTTTAACCGTTTAAAGGTGTCTGCATTCAACAGACGATCCATTACTTCTGACATATTATTAAATCCTCAAAAAAGAATTGAATCATTCATTCCTTTACCTTTAAACTTTGAGGAAACTTCAACATAATAGCAAGTAATTTCTCATAAACATGAACGAGATCCTAAAAAACTTTCTTAAATCAATCCCTTTAGTACGTAATACCCTCAACGATTATCAGCTTTCCCATAACAAAAACGGAATTGCTTCCTATCGTATTACTAAGCGCAAAATTCAACGATTTATTGACTTGCTTAACAGCGATTATCCGCAGGTACATATTAATTTATTATGTATAGGAGCACGAGGTGGATGGAATAATTGCTCTATCGCTGTTCAAAATATATGGGGAGTATTAACCAATTTTAACAACAAAACGACCTACGGCATTGAGCCAGAACCATCAGAAGCTGAAAGATTATTAAAAATCGGTGAGTTCGATAAAATTTATCCTTACGCTATCTATAATCATACCGGCCACGAAACTTTGTATATAACCAATTGGATAGGATGCTCAGGGATTACAGAGCCCAACACAGAATTGCTTCGACAATATCATCCCGAATGGGCCGATTGGTGGACAACCAAAAAAATCGCATCCGTACAGGTCAAAGCTCCACAGGATATCCTTGAAGACATCCCATATGATTACTGCAATAGCGGGCTTATGGGACCTGAATATGAGATATTCAGCGCTATGCCTGATTCATTTTTTCAACGAGCAACCTGTATCCAATTATTAACCCACGCTATTCCTTTTTACAAAAATCAACATACCTTCGGAGACATTTTTAATTTCTTTAAGGACAAAAATTTTATACCTATTTCTATCGTAAAAAACCCATTATTTTCAGATTTAGAACTTCATCATACCCTAACCTTTGTAAAATCCCCAACCGAAATCAAAACGTTGGATCAATTACTCAAGCATTGCCTCATTGGGATGATGCTACAAAAGCCCTATTATGTAAGCTATTTGCTCAACAAATTCCGTTCATTGTTCCCAAATAAGCAGGCTTATCGGAAAATTTGGCATTACGTCTAATTAAAAAGCAGTAAAAATGCGGAAACTATTGGGTGCAGGACTTGGATTTGAACCAAGGACCTTCAGGTTATGAGCCTGACGAGCTACC
>DGGR01000027.1 GCA_002392285.1 Verrucomicrobia bacterium UBA3869 | reverse complement strand
GTGTAGATTTTAACGTGCCCTTAGATAGCCACGGAAATATTGCAGATAATACGCGTATACGCGCAGCTTTACCCACCATTAATTATTTAGTAGAACACGGAGCTAAGGTTGTTTTAGCGAGCCACTTAGGACGTCCTAAGGGAAAATGTGACAAGCGGTACACCTTAAAGCTAGTCGCAAAAGAATTAGCTACGCTTTGTAACCAACCCGTTCTGTTTTTAGACCATTGCGTTGGAGAAGACATCAACCAAAGCATAGCGGAAATGGCTAATGGATCGATAACGCTGTTAGAAAATTTGCGCTTCATGCCCCAAGAAGAAGCCAACGATAGTGAATTTTCGAAACAGTTGGCAGAACAAGCTGATATTTACGTCAATGATGCGTTCGGAACCGCTCATCGGGCTCACGCATCCACAGCCGGCATTGCTGCGTTCGTCCGCCAAAAAGCAATGGGATTCTTAATCGAAAAAGAATTGGAGTTTTTAACGCAAAAAATTGATAACCCAGAGCGCCCATTTTGCGTCGTCTTAGGAGGAGCAAAAATTAGTGATAAAATCGGCATTGTTGAAGCGTTAAGTAAAAAAGCAGATACGGTTTTGTTAGGCGGCGGCATGAGCTTTACCTTTTCAGCTGCTCAAGGACAATCAATTGGCAATAGCTTATTAGACCCGGATTACATTGAATTAGCCAAAAATTTACTAAAAAACCACAAAAACATACAGCTGCCGGTTGATTCCGTAGCAACCGACCGCATTGATTTCAAAACAGGAACCCTTGGTGCCCTGCAAGTTGTCGATGGGTCTATCCCCGATGGGTGGTTTGGCGTCGACATTGGCCCCAAAACCATAGCGCTCTATTCCGATGTCATCCGTAAATCCAAAATGGTCTTGTGGAATGGCCCGGTAGGTATTTTCGAAATTTCTGAAACGGCTAAAGGCGGCTATGCATTAGCCCAAGCTTTATCCGAATGCAACGGAACAACTATTGTTGGCGGCGGCGATTGTATTGAAGCGGTTCGTAAAAGCGGATACGCCAATTCCATTACCTTTTTAAGCACCGGCGGCGGCGCTACCTTGCAATTGTTAGAAGGTAAACCATTACCCGGATTAGAAGCTTTGAAGCAGTAAGAGCAATTGTATCATGTCCAAACGTTTTTTGATTGCTGGTAACTGGAAAATGAACAAAAACGCCCAGGAAACGCGTGCGTTTTTTAACCAGTTAAAGAACTTGTTAACCCCAACGATACAAAGTGAGTTACTCATTTGCCCACCCTTTACGAGCTTAGAAACCGCAGCTCATTACAATCAAACAACGCAGATTGCCTTAGGGGCGCAAAATGTACACCCCGAACTCAAAGGAGCATTTACCGGTGAAATTTCTCCTGCATTTTTAAAAGGACTTGTATCCTATGTAATCATTGGGCACAGCGAGCGTCGTACCTTATTCGGCGAAACCAGCGCCTTCATTAATCAAAAACTCCATGCTTTATTGAGCGCCGAACTTAAACCTATTTTGTGCGTAGGCGAATCTTTGCAAGAGCGTAAACAAAACAAAGCATTTTCGGTTATCGAAACCGAATTGGAAGAAGGACTGAAGGGAATTAGCGCCGATCAAGCTTCATCCTTAACCATCGCCTACGAACCTATTTGGGCCATTGGAACCGGAGAAACAGCCACACCGGAAATTGCAGAAGCTATCCATGCTTTTATCCGCAAATGGCTTACTAATCGCTTCCCTCAACAGGCTAACTCCATTCGCTTGTTGTACGGTGGATCTTTAAAAAGCAGCAATGCTCAACACTTATTGTCCCAACCTAATATCGATGGCGGACTTATTGGCGGAGCATCGTTAGAACCCAATTCATTCATAGAGATCGCACGTATTGCGGATCAAATCCGTAAATAATTTCCATTTATAGAAACCAACGCACAAACTTGATGATTAAATCCTAATCATTTTGCTTGTTGCCACACGAAAATTCTGCCTACTAGTATAGTATCACGGAGAGATGACAGAGCGGCCGAATGTGCCTGACTCGAAATCAGGTGTGGGGGTAACTCCACCGAGGGTTCGAATCCCTCTCTCTCCGCCATGCTGTTAATTGCCATTTTTTGCATATTTCCCCTTGACAATATGTAAAAAATCATTTTTTGCATAAAACATGCGCTTCAAAGAAAAGTCATCATCTTATATCCATTGGATCCTATTAAGCATATTTTTCGGATACCAATTTTTATTGCGGAGCAGCGTAGGAACGTTCACAAACGAAATCCGTCAGACTTTTCATTTGGATTCGGAGCAATTTGCCAACTTAGCGGTTTATACGATGCTAACCTACAGCATCTTGCAGATCCCATTTGGTATATTGCTCGATAAAGTTGGTATTAGACGCGTTATCCTTCCGTCATTAGCATTCTGCATTATCGGACAATATCTATTTACCCATGCAGCCTCTTATTCTATGGCATTGTTGGGTCGTATTATCCTCGGAATTGGATGCGTTCCGGGTTATATTGGAGTTATTAAACTGATTGTGGAATGCTTCCCCGAAAAATCCTCACTGTTCATTGGTATTTCAAGCTCCTTTGGTGTGCTCTTTACTGCCGCTGGTAATCCAATCATCAAGTGGATCAGTTTACATTATAATACTTGGTTCGCAAGTTCCCACTGCATGATTTATACAGGAATTGTTTTGTTGATTACTTGTTTTCTATTGCTCCATCCAAAGCAAACGGTGGTTATGAGCCAAACAGATACAAATAATTTAGGGGAGAGAATAAAATCAGTCTTCTTTAACTATAAAATTTATATCTGCGCCTTGTTCGTTATAGGAACCAATATCATTGCAATGGTTTTTGCAGATCTCTGGGCTCCCAGCTTTTTACATACAAAATACTCGATTTCCGAATTATGCGCCGTGTCTTATACGCAACTTATCTATACAGGCTGCATCATCGGAACCTTGGTATTATGCGTCCTATTTAACGGAATTAATAAAATCCTATTGGGTATTCGTTTGAGCCTCCTCATGATGCTATTTGTCCTTAGCTTTTTAGCGTATGGTAATCCTTCTTGGCCGGTGTTTTACCTACCCATCGCCTTATTCTTATTAGGGTTTTTTGGTAGTGCCGATGTACTTGCTTTCTCATGCGGAGCTAGCATGTCCACCCCTAAAACTGCTGGAATGACCGCTAGCCTCATCAATTCTCTAGGAATGGTTGGCGAACCTATTTTACAATGGGTCATGGGAAAGGTATTAAAGATGAATTGGGACGGAACTGTAAACGCTAGCGGTCTGCAATTATATAGCACAGCCAATTACGAAACCGCCTTAGGAATCTTTATAAAATTGACGATTGGGGTGTTCATTATTGCTTGCTGTTATCGCGTTAAAAAGCATACTCAAGTAATGGATTCTGCTTACTAAAAGCATTATCCAGCAAAACCTTAACTTGTTACCCTAAGATGGAACTATTAACTATCGATCAGCAGTTAGCGATCATTCAACAAAATGCAGAGACATTTATCGGGGCATCTGATCTTAAAGAAAAATTAGCTAACGGCACCCCTTTGCGCATTAAATTGGGAGTCGACCCAACCCGCCCAGATCTAACCTTTGGGCATTGGGTCGTCTTCAACAAATTACGCCAACTGCAAGCCTTAGGGCATCATATTATTTTCGTTATCGGTGATTATACAACGCGTATTGGAGACCCTAGTGGACGTTCATCCACGCGCCCCGTGCTCACCGTAGAACAAATCGAAGCCAACTCACAAACCTACTTAGATCAGGCTTTTAAAATCCTTGATCCTCAAAAAACCGAAACGCGGCGCAATAGTGAATGGTTCGAAAAAATGTCCTTTGGCGATTTATTGTCTCTAACCCGACAAGTAACCGTTGCCCAATTGTTAGAACGCGAGGATTTTAATAAACGTTATACTAGCAAAACGCCCATTGCTCTTGTTGAATTTTTATACCCTGTGCTACAGGCATACGATTCCATCGTTTTACAATCGGATATTGAATTAGGAGGCGCTGATCAACTGTTCAATTTGTGCTTAGGCCGCCAATTCCAAAAATGTTTCGGGCAAAACCCACAGGCAGTACTTTGCATGCCGTTATTGGTCGGTCTAGATGGCGTTAAAAAAATGTCTAAAAGCTTCGGGAACTACATTACCTTCAACGATACCTCAACCGATATGTATGGGAAAATCATGTCCATCCCGGACAACACCATGTGGGATTATTTTAAGTTGCTCCTTTTGGAACCAACCGAAAAAGTAGAAGAACGCAAAAAGCAATCACCCATGGCAATGAAAAAAGAATTAGCCTACAGCGTAGTAACACGCTTCTTTGGTGAATCCATAGCACAAGAAGAACAAAAACATTTTGAAACGGTATTTTCTCATAACGCAATCCCCGATGATATGCCTGAGTTTACCATTGATCACTTTGCTCAATGCAAAACATGGGTCGATATCATTGTCGCTACCAACCTATATCAGGGAAGCAAAAAAGAACTAAAACGCTTAATCGAGCAAGGAGGCGTCGAGATTAACCAAGAACGCATTTCAAACCCACAAGCCCCTGCACAATTAACAACACCATCCATTGTCCGAATCGGCAAACGCTTATTCTTCAAAATTTTAGTATAATTATGGCATATGATTTAGAGTTAGCGAAGAAATTAACGATCATCACACCGTTATATGGGCGTTATGAAATGACGTTAAGGCATTTGCTCTATCTCGAGGCCGTACGATGCCCCTTTAAGGTATATCTTTTGGATGATAGTCATGGAGATGAAGATCGCCAAATTATTGAAGCCAATAAGCATCGTTTCCCTCATGTAGCTTACGAATATCATCGCTACCAACCTTCCAATGGATTACTTGATTTTTTTGATCGGATGGCCAGTGCACTTTCCAAAATCACCACTCCGTATGTTATCCGTTATGACAATGATGATTTTCTAGATATGGATGTCGTATTACAATGCGTAGCCTTTTTAGAGCAGGATTCAAAGCATGAATACATCGCTTGTATGGGACAAATCCATCCTTTTACTACCTATAAAAATAAGTGCTTCGGGAAAATTAATGTATTATATAAGCTAAGGTATTTTTGGTCCGATTACGAATTGGATTCTGCTGAAAAACGTCTAGTGGGGTGTGATGATGAAAATGAGGCAAGTGTAATGCATCGACAAGTAAGTCAAACGGCTTATGCTGAAGCGGTAAAACAAGGATATTGGTTGGATTGTTTTGTAGCTTTATATCCAAGTACATTAGGGAAAACCAAGATTTTGCCTTCCGTTTATAAATATAAACAAATGAATTGTACCATATGGCGTACCGAAGACAACAACCGTATAACCCAATTTTTAACCACCGATGAAATTGCTGAAACCCAACGCGAGATAGGAGCGGTTATCGAAGGCATAGGGTTAACGGGAGAACGAGCAGAAACGTTAAAAAAGCAACTGATATTAGATTGGTGGGGGATGCAAGATCCTAAAACCTTACATCAATTTGTAGAATTCTTATTTTATCTTGATACCAGTTATTTCCGAAAAGTTTTGAAACTCTATAATTGGTTTACCGTTTCGTGGTTACGCCGATTACCTGCTACTATCCGCTATCTGTATTTCAACAACTCTAAAACTTTGCAGGTCGTTAAGCAGGTTCTGCGTAATGGATGATAGAGCCATACCTTTTCAAGGCACTCAAGGTGTTGGTAAAAATGCAGCACAACCGGGAGTGTTGTATGTTGTTGGAACGCCTATTGGTAATTTGAGTGATCTAAGTTGGCGTGCGTTTAATATTTTATCTTCCTGCGATTGTATTGCTTGCGAGACCCCGCAAGTAACGCAAAAATTATTAACGTTGCTCAATATACCGAAAAAACCGTTGTTTACCTATCGGGATGCGGGAGAGATACAAAGTGCCCAGCATTTATTGCGGAAGCTACAAAATCAGCAATCGGTTGCGTTGGTAAGTGATGCTGGGACTCCGAGCATTAGTGATCCTGGGTATCGTTTAATGAAGATATGTCAGGAACAAGGGGTACGTGTGGTGCCGATTCCTGGTCCTAATGCAGCCATTGCGGCTTTAAGTATGGCAGGGCTACCCACTAACGCATTTTTGTTTTTAGGATTTTTACCGCCCAAAGAAGGCAGGATAGCGAAGTTGTTTCAAGCAAATCAAGCGTTTCGCGGTACGATTGTTTTGTATGAATCCCCGCATCGTATTCAAAAGCTAATACTAACCTTACGAAAGTTTTTTGACACTAATACCCGGATTGCGATTACTCATGAGCTTACGAAGCTCAATGAGAGCTGTTATTACGGCACATTAGAGGATTTGGATGAAAGCACCCTATCACTTAAAGGCGAGTATGTGGTGTTAATTGAGCAAGGGGGTTAGTCCCTTATCCAACTATTTTGTTATTTTCCAACATGCCCATAAGCATCGTGCAAACGAAACAGTCCATAGCAGGTTTTATCTGGGTTTAAAACGAGCAAAACGCTCAATTGATGTGGGCGGTCTTCCATTAATTGCATCGCTTTTTCTAGGTTGAGATCTTTGGAAACACTAATGGGATTGGTGGTCATCATATCGGCTGCAGTAATGCTTTCTAAAGCTTTTCCTGATTGGATGGCTCGTCGAATATCACCATCCGTAATCAATCCGCACAATTGTTTCCCATCCATTACGAGCGCAGCTCCTAAAGGTTTTAGGGTGAGCTCGACCACAACTTCTTTTAACGATTGTTGTGGGTTAACACATGCAACCTCTTGGATTGGATGAGCCAAATCCCCAACGCAGCGTCCAAGTACCTTACCCAATTGTCCGCCTGGATGAAATTGCAAGAAATCCGCATGGGTAAATTGATGCGCAACCATGAGTGTTGACGCCAATGCATCTCCTAGAGCCAACGCAACGGTTGTACTTGAGGTTGGTACGAAACCCAATGGATCTGCCTCTTTTTGAATGGATGCATCTAATACAAAATCTGCGATGCGCGCTAATGGAGAGGATAAATTGCCGACCATTGCAATAATAGGAGAATTAAAGGGTTTAATAACCTGAACAAAGGTAAGCAATTCCTGGGTGGTTCCGCTTCGTGAAAGAATGATGGTAGGGTCGCCCTTGGAATAGATACCCAAATCGCCATGAAGAGCTTCGCAGGGATGCAAATAAACTGAGCGGGTTCCTGTGCTATTGAAGGTTGAACTTAATTTGCGCGCAATGTAACCGGATTTTCCGATACCTGAAAAAACCACCTTACCTTTGTGATTGGCCAGTAGTTCAACGACTTTCGAAAAAGCTTCGTCATCAAAGCGGTTATATAAGCCTTGCAGGCTTATAATTTCTTCTTGTAAAACTTTTTTCCCAATGGGTCCAAAATCCATAAAAACAATTTGGTTAGTTAAAATTTTAAATAGGTGTTTTCGGTAGAACAGTGGGGACAGGCACAATGGATATCCTCTTTGTAAGAGGCGTAAACCCACTTGCAGGATTGGCAACAAAACAAATGTTTTATCTTCAATGCTTCATAGCGCTCTATATGCTGACTTTCGTTTTTGGCTTCATAGAAGAGATACCCAAAGATAATACTACTGAAAAGCAAGGGTAGGTAGACTTCCATACTTACATCCTTTCAACCGTTTCTAATCCCAATAGGTACACTCCCTTTTCTAGGGTTGATAGGGTGGCCTTGCACAATAACAACCGCAGGTTTTGGGAGGTCTTATCATCGATAATCACCTTATCCGCCTTATAGAATGTGGAAAAACAGCCAGCCAGCTCGAACAGATAACGGCATAAATAATGGGGTTTTAAGTCCTGAATAGCCATTGATAATACCGTTGGGAACGCTATTAGTTTGTGGGCCAAACTACGCTCGGTTTCAGTTGAAAACTGATGAGGTACTTGTGAAAACGTACAGTTGGTCTCATCTAGGTTCAACTTGCGGAAAATCGCATGGATACGAGCAACAGCGTACAATAAATAGGGTGCTGTATTACCTTCAAAACGAATCATTTTGTCGAAATCGAAACGGTAATTGCTAGTACGATCTTGAGATAAGTCTGCGTATTTGATCGAACCGCATCCGATAACCTCAGCTACATGACGCTTTTCTTCTTCGGATAAATCTGGGCTTTTGGTACAGATTAAATCGTACGCACGCGTAACTGCTTCGTCTAATAAGGCATGCAGTTGTATTGGTTTGCCATCACGCGTCTTAATCGCCTTTCCTGTATTGTCCAAAACCATCCCAAAGTAAGCGTGATATAGCCCCGGAATAGGTTTGTTTTCGCATGCAAACCATTTTTTAACGGTCAAAAACAACTGTTCAAAATGGTCGCATTGGCGTGCATCCGTAACGTAAATCATCGCATCGGCTTTCAGTTGATCGGTGCGATATTTTACAGTTGCTAAGTCGGTTGATGCATAATTTGACGCCCCATCGGATTTACGAATGATAAACGGTTGCTTGCAAAAGCGTGGATGTTCCGAATGAAATACCACCAATGCTCCTTGGTCGAGCACAGCTAATTTGTGCTGTTGCAAGGCCTGATAGACCGCATCCACTTGATCGCAGTAAAAGGATTCCCCCAGTACATAGTCAAAGGTAACGCCCATGCGCTGGTAGATGGCATCAAAACTTTGATAGGAGATGTCGTTAATTTTTTTCCATAACGTTTTGTTTTCCGTATCTCCTTGTTGCAATTTCAATAGTTCCTTATGGGCTTCATCCAAAGCTTTAGGGTCATCTTTTGTGGCTTGTACTCCTACTTGATACAAATGCTCTAAGTGCTCAATAGCTTCTGTAGGAGATTCGTTAAACACGTAGCCTGTGCGTTTAATTTCCATCAATAAGATACCAAATTGAGTACCCCAATCCCCTAGGTGATTGTCACGAATTACCTTACCTCCGCTGAAACGGACAAAGCGCTGTAGAGCTTCTCCAATAACCATGGAACGTAAATGACCCACATGCATACGTTTGGCAGTATTGGGAGATGAATAATCGACGACTACCGTTTTGTCTGAAAAAATGGATTTCAAATGTCCATCATAAGCATCGGATGTATGAAATTGCAAAAGCCATTGGATAAGCGCGCCATCCTTGATGGTAAGGTTTAAAAAACCAGGGCCTGCACATTCAATAGTATATTCGTTTGCATGCTGTTGTGCAAAGTTTTCACATAAGGATTGAGCAGTTGCTCGAGGATTCAATTTCTTTTTGCCGCAATACGACAGAACACCATTGGATTGAAAATCACCAAAATTTGCTTCAGATAGCCGGATTTCAGGGTCGAAATCTTTGCCTAATTCAGGCAATGTGGATGCTGCTTCCTTAACTTTGGAAGTTAAAAAATCTCCCACTGAAAAATCCATGACCTTCATATGACCTTCTGGTAACAGATCATGAGCGTAAACGCAAGGTTTAAAATTGGGCGTGTTGAGGAATAGGGTTTTACTGATGGAATGCGTTTGCCAATTGTTGCATATTGCAATGCACACCCCTTTCCAGACACGGAATACCTAACGCCATACATTCTTTGCAGGTTGGGCTTTCGTAATGGATACGAGCTAGCTTTTCAGGGGTCATATCGAATACGTTCCCAATTTTTTCATCTAATCCACAGCATAGATCGCACTGACCATCCATTTCGATAGTAATATTGTTCATTAATGAGCAAGAAGTAGTTGGATGGAAGATTTTCGTATACATACCCATGAACAGGCTGTTCGAAACCTCCTGGAGATAATCCATCGATAATTCTTTTTTGAAGAATTGCAGCAATCGAGGTCCATCATTGATGTACGCAAAGGTTGGGCAAATGTTAATATGAAGCTGTTTGGCCCATTCGTATGCTGCCTGCAGCTCATGGAGGTTAAATTGATAAAGGTGAAACGAAATATACATTTCACCTACACATCCATGATTGCGAAAGTCTTTTACAATCCGTTCTACGTTATGCTTAATGTGCTCAAAGTCAAACTGATGGATTTTGTCATACGATTGTTGGCTAAATCCACACATGGAGAAAATGAGCAGTACGACGCGACTTGCATCAAAATCGCTGGGCAACTTTGGTAATACATTTGCATTGGTACTTAACCCAATGAGGCAATTTTCTTGGGTCGCTGTTTTAATAATGGATGCAAATTCAGGATGCAACAAGGGTTCAAACCAATTAAATAAGTGTAATTGCGTTCCGTCATTGAGGAAATTTTGTTCCTTGAGGTGTTTTAGGATTTTATGGAAAAAATCGACCTCAACAAACTGTTTCCCACTTTGGCTTTTGCAAGGGGTGTTATTGCGATTAGCAAATCCCGTTTGGCAAAAATAACACCGGCCGTTACATACATGACTAATATCGAAGATAACGGTTCTACCGGTACTATGCTTTTTGTAAGCGTACAAGCGTTTTAGCAAGGTTAATTTTGCTTTCGGTGATAAAGCAGAATTTAAAAGTAAATTCTTAGCTATGGTTAATTGAGTCGATAACATTTCGTTGAAAATTAACTTTGTTCGGTTTTCGAGAAATTTTCAAGCAATTCAGAAGCGTCCGACAAGGATTCAAACAGTTGCGTATCGATGGTCAATGGTTTATTGAAGCTTAGGCTGAGCATAATGGCGTCGCTCGGTCGGATATCCAATTCTACAATGCGCGTTACAGGACCGGCCTGCCGACAAACGGCTTTAGCATAAAAAGTTCCTTTGTCTGCATGATACAACACGAGAGTTTGGATACTGATATCAAAGCTTAAAAACAGGTAGCGGATAAAATCGGAGGTTAATGGGCGCGATTGAGTCTTTTTATTGAACAAGAAGCGAATTTGTTCTCCCATGATAATATCGACATAAATCATGAAGATTTTTTGGCTATTGCCCAAAAACAGGCATGCTCCCGATGAAGTAATAACTACCTGCTTAACTTGAATGGTGGTATTTGCCTGTTTCATTGAATCAGGACGAAGCCGCGACCCGCAGTTTGGGGGCGAATTAAAGTACCATTAGAAGAACGTGAAATGAGTAAATGGTCACCGTCGGAGAAGAAAATCTGCAGTGCATCGCTTTTGTCGATTGCTTTACGTTCTCCTTCATTCAAAATGCCCGAAAACACCACCTGCTTGTCGCTTGCTTTACGGACAAGCACTTTGACGGTACCAGATGCAATGAGGCTGATGCTTTCATAAACCACTGCGTCGCCTTTGGCCGGTGCTCCTTGAATGCGCGTTGGTTTACTCGATGCTACCAATTCATCCAGGTTTTCTGCATTTAATTCGCTCTCTCTGTCAGGGGTTGCTAAAGGATCCTCTTTGTGAGATGGCCAAATCAACAGTATGAATGCTACCAACAAAACGCTACCGACAAGCATTTTCTGTCTTTTGGAAAGTTGACGAATGCGTTCCTGAACTGCCTGAGCCCATTTGGTAATTTTAACGATTAGGAGAGGGCGCTCACTTACCTCATCTTTTACTTCTGCTTCTTCGTTGATGGGGCTAACGAAAATTGGCCGCTCTTTGGTTTTGCTTAATAGCTTATCATATTCGGCGGAAATACTGCTGACGCTGAGCTTTAAAAAAGCTGCGTATGCTTTTAAAAACCCACGGATATAAATGGGTGAAAGCGATAAAGAAAAGTTATTTGCTTCAAATTGCATCAGTACATTCTTACTGATATTCAAAGCACGGGCGGCATCCTCAATAGAGATATTTTGCTGCTGACGCGCCTGCTTTAATTGTTCACCAACAGAGTGCATAAAAACCATTCTTATTATATAATCTACCTATTGTTAGAATCGCAAGTTATTTTAGAGATGAGTAAATTTTTGCTTGACCGTATGTGCTAAAAGTACTGAAAATAATGCCATTAGAAAATAACTCATGCCGGTAGAAGTAAAAGTTCGTAAAGGAGAGCCTCTTGAGAGGGCTTTGCGTCGATTGAAGGTAAGACTCAATCGCGAAAATATTTTAAAAGATTGTCGTAGTAAGCGTTTCTTCGAAAAACCTTGCCAAAAGCGGCGTTTAAAAGAAAAAGCTGCTAAGTTTAATGTCTATTTAAGGCAGCGTAGAGATCGCCTATAAGTAATGACGGTTTCGTTAAGCGAAACACGATCAATCTTAAATCGCTTAGGGATTCAACCGAACCGTTCGCTCGGGCAAAATTTCTTAATCCAAGCGAATGTTGTTCAGTATTCGGTGGAAGAAACACCGATTAACCCAGGCGATATTGTTGTTGAAATTGGGTGCGGTTGTGGCACCTTAACTTCGGCATTGGTACAAGCGCAAGCGCGTGTGTTTGGGGTTGAAAAAGATCAGACCTTGGCGCGTTATATTACAGAAACATTCCCTATTGATTTAGTGCATGGGGATGCATTGATAACCCCTGTTGGCAACTTCGATTTATCGAAGCCCTACAAAGTAGTTTCCAATCTTCCTTATGCCATCGCTAGTGTTTGGCTGCATCAGGTATTATGCTTGTCGCGTTTGCCTGAAAATTTAACGCTTTTGGTGCAAAAAGAGGCTGCTGACCGTTGGTTATCTCCTGACCATTGCAAACATTTTTGTCCCTTAGGGATTCGCTTGCAGTCAGCTTATCAAATCAAGCACCAGTGTATTATTCATAAACGCTGTTTTTATCCGCAGCCGAAAATCGATTCCACTTTGCTGTTTTTGCAAAAGAAGCAGGATGCGTTTATCTTTTCGCCGGAATTGGTAACGTTAATGCGCGATCTATTTATCCATCGACGCCAACAAATTCCTCATATTTGTAAGCGGCTAAAATCTGACCTAGCTATGGCTTTTTTAAGCTATTTAAGTCAACACTATCCATCGACTGCTCTACGAGCTGAGGAGATTCCTGTAGAACAATGGCTAACGTTTGCTCGGTTGGTGCAAGAAAATAAGCGATCAACGCCTAAAATATAAAATTGACCCAAGCGTTCAAACGGCCTAAGTTGATGCTAATATGCAATCTGATTTTAATGATTCTTCTATTTACATGGCGGGTCCTTCCGTAACCGAAGCAGATATAGCGATCGTTATGGATGCCGCTCGAAACGGATGGTACGGAAAAAACGCTTATAAATATATCGAATTGTTCGAAAAAACTATTGCAGAGTACCATAACCGTGCTCATGCATTGATGACCCCCAATTGTACTTCCGCTATTCACTTAATCCTCAAAGGATTAGGAATTAAAGAAGGGGATGAGGTTATCGTGCCAGAGTGTACTTGGATGGCAACCGCGGTTCCAATTCATTATCAACGCGGAAAGATTGTTTTTGCCGATATTGACCCTGTCCATTGGTGCGTAACCGCAGAAACGATTGCGGAACGTATTACTCCGAGAACTAAGGCGGTCATGGTGGTCGATCTGTACGGAAATATGCCGGATATGGAAGCCATTAAAGCTTTATGTGATTCCAAAGGTGTTTATTTAATTGAGGATGCAGCAGAAGCAATCGGATCGCGCTATAATGGAACCCCGGCAGGTAAATTTGGTGTAGGGTCAGTTTTTAGCTTCCATCGCACCAAAACTATTACGACTGGCGAAGGAGGTATGTTGCTATTAGATGATGAAGCTTTGTATCAACGCTGTAAGTTTTTGAGAGATCATGGGCGCCAACCCGGAAGCTTTTATTGCACAGAGATCGCCAATAAGTATATGCCTTCCAACCTACTAGCTGCCCTTGGATATGCTCAATTTTTACGCCTCAAAGAGTTAGTGGATAAGAAGCGTTGGATTTGGCATTCTTACATTAAAGCTTTGGCGGATATCCCAGGACTGACTTTTAATCCTGAACCTGAGAACGTTTACAATAGTGTCTGGTGCACAGCGCTCGTTTTCGATAAAAAGTTCGGCATTTCCAAAGAACAGGGAATGAAAGCATTTGAAGATCGCGGCCAACCCAGCCGTCCATTCTTTTATCCATTGTCTTCCTTGCCAGCCTTTAAAGCTTATCTGTCGGATACGAATGGGGGAGAGAAAAACAATCCTGTGGCGTATGATATTTCCAGTCGCTCGATCAACTTACCGAGTGCATTGTGCGTAACCCAAGAACACATCGATCAAATCGTAGCAACGGTTAAAGCATTAATAAACGGAAAGTAGTAACACTCCTAACTTTGGTACCCCCAAGGTTTATTGTTATGCAGACTCCCGATACGATCTTGATTACAGGCGGATGTGGTTTTATTGGATCGCATTTTGTTCGTCGTGCCTTGGCAATGGGTTATCGAATTATTAATGTCGATAAATTGACTTATGCGGGACATTTGGAAAATGTAAGCGATTGTCAATCACACCCACAGTATGTTTTTTATCAATCCGACATTTGTGATTTTGATGCCATCGGTAAAATTTTGCGTAAAGAACAGCCACAGGTAGTTGTTAATATGGCTGCAGAAACCCATGTCGATCGTTCGATCGATTCAGGGGCTGCCTTTGTGCAAACCAATGTAATGGGTACTTTCCAATTACTACAAGCATCGCTTCGGTATTATCAGAGCTTATCCGGTCAACAAAAACAGGATTTTCGTTTTTTGCATTTATCAACGGATGAGGTATTCGGAGCAGTGCCTCCCCGGGGGGATAAATTTTGCGAAACAACTCCTTATAACCCCAGTTCTCCTTATTCAGCATCGAAAGCAGGGTCAGATTTAATGGCTCAGGCTTTTCATAAAACCTATGGATTGCCTACTATTATAGTAAATTGTGTAAATAATTACGGTACGCACCAATTTCCTGAAAAGCTGATCCCTTTGATGATTTTGAATGCACTAAATCAACAACCTCTCCCTGTGTATGGGGATGGGCAACAAATCCGTGATTGGATTTTTGTAGAAGATACCGTTGAGGTATTATTCCAGTTAATAACAAAAGGGGTTATTGGAGCATCTTATTGTGTTAGTGGCGAGGATGAATGGGCAAATATAGATCTAATTCATAAAATCTGCGATCTATTGGATAGAAAAAAGCCATTGGCAAACGCTTCCTATCAATCATTGATTACCTATGTCAAGGATCGACCCGGACATGATCGACGTTATGCCTTAAATGCTAGTAAGTTGCGCAAAACCATCAATTGGAAGCCTAACTATTCGATTGACCAAGGGCTTTCTATAACAATTGATTGGTATATACATCAGGCAGAAACCTTAAATCAATTATTCGATCGTCATCGTTTGGGTGTTCTATAAATCTTTAACGTATCGGTTGTGAATTAGGTTGTTGTGTTAAAGAAAATTGTTTAAGGTTTTAGAGGTTGTAACGACTATCATGAAAGTTACGAAAGGTATTATTTTAGCAGGAGGAACTGGATCTCGTTTGTATCCCTTAACTATTGCTGCTAATAAACAATTATTTCCTTTGTACAATAAACCCGTATTATACTATCCTTTGTCGCTTTTAATGTTAGCCGGCATCCGTGATATTTTAATCATTTCAACCGAAAAAGATCGTTCAACTATTCAAGAATTACTCGGAGATGGAGAGCGATTAGGTATTCATTGTTCGTACGCAATTCAACAAGCACCAAGGGGATTACCTGATGCGTTTATCGTTGGCGAAACCTTCCTACAAAACGAACCTTGTATGTTGGTGCTAGGGGATAATTTTTTGTATGGTGCTGATTTGTCTAACGTATTGCAAACAGCGATTCAGCAAGCTTCAGGTGCTCATTTATTTGTGCATCATGTTGAAGATCCTAGTGCTTATGGCATTATGACAGTAGATGCTCACGGTTCCATTCAATCAATCGTGGAAAAACCCCAGAATTCACAATCACATTTGGGGATTATCGGGTTGTACATTTTTGATGGTAATGCGACAGTGTATGCAAAGCAGCTACATCCTTCTCAGCGTAATGAACTTGAGATAGTTGATTTGATTAGAAAATATCAAACGAATGATACTATAAGTTATTCGCAATTTGGACGTGGGTTTACTTGGTATGATACCGGTAACCCAGATGACCTTTTGGAGGTTGGAAATTTTGTAAGAACCATTGAAACTAAACAAGGATTATTGGTAGCATCGCTAGAGGAAATCGCATTAAGGCAACATTTTATCTCTGTTCAACAATTCGAACGGCAGGTTGCAGATATGCCTAATGGGGTATATAAAAAGACGCTAATAAAATTTTTTAACGAAACCAATGCAAGTAACACCCACTAAATTTGATGGTTTGTACGTGATTACTCCCGATGTGCATACGGATCATCGTGGAAGATTTTACGAGACGTACCAAGAAAATCGTTACAGAGAGGCTGGAATTTCAACACATTTTGTACAAGATGACGTTTCTTATTCTAGTGCCAATGTTCTGCGTGGATTACATGGTCAAGCGGGACAAAGTAAATTGGTACAAGTGGTCTTAGGCGAAGCTTTTGATGTAGCGGTTGACATTCGTCCGAATTCCAAAACTTTTAAGCAATATTTTTCCATTATTTTAAGTGAAAAAACAGCGCAACAGGTACTTATTCCTGAAGGTTTTTTGCATGGTTCCTTGATTTTGAGTGATCATGCGTTATTTCACTATAAATGCTCACGCGCTTATAATCCGAAAGAAGAAATAGGGGCTCGCTATGATGACCCAGCGTTTGCAATCAAATGGCCGAAGATAAATAACCTTATTTTAAACGATAAAGATAAAGCTTATCCCCTTTTTGAAAGGTAGTCCGATTTCATTATCAATCTATGAAATGTAAAATTTGTGATCATACGGTAACTCCAATTCATTCATTTGGTCAGATGCCGATTGCTAATGCTTTTTTAACAGAAGACCAATTTAGCAATGAATATTTTTTTGAATTGGCTGTTGGGTTTTGTGAACATTGCAAAAGTTTCCAATTGCTTTATTTACCTGAAGACCGCCAGTTGTTCCATGATCATTATTCCTTTCAAACATCGGGATCTCAGGTAATGACCAAACATTTTGAAGCAATGGCTCAATCGTATTGTGAGCATTGGTTAAAACAAAAGGCTAATCCATTTATCGTTGAGATTGGAAGTAATGATGGCAGTATGTTATGCCATATTGCTGCAAGGAATATACGCCATTTAGGGATAGAACCTTCTGCCAATGTAGCAGAAATTGCTATGAATCGGGGGGTTCAAACTGAAGTGACATTGTTTAATAGCACAAGTGCTCAAGCTATTGCCAATCAATACGGTAAGGCGGACTTAATTTCGGTTGCAAATGTCCACTTCGGCAATATGAACGATGTGGCGCTTGGTATTAAGCATTTGTTAAAACAAGATGGCGTATTTGTATTTGAGGATCCTTATTTAGGAAATGTTATTACCCAGATAGCTTATGATCAAATTTATGACGAGCATCGTTACCTTTTTAGCTTTAATTCGATAAAGTTTATTTTCAAACAAGTGGGTATGGAGCTGTTCCATATTGAAACTTATCCAACCTATGGTGGTTCGATTCGTTATTTTATTGGATTTAAGGGTCAACATCCGATAGAGCAAAGTGCGTTACAATTTGAAGCGAAGGAAAACAATGAGTTGAAGCTGAATCAATTGGAAACGTATTTGAATTTCGCTAAACAATGTGAACAGCATAAAGCGCATACCATTCGTTTATTAAGCGATTTAAAAGCTCAACATAAACGGATTGTCGGGTATGGAGCTCCAGCAAAAAGCACTACTGTGCTTAATTACTGTGATATAGGGACTGAAACCATTGATTGCATCCATGATTCAGCGCCTTTGAAACAGGGGAGATTTAGCCCCGGTAAGCATGTCCCTGTACGCGCTTTTAATAATGATTGGGCAAAGGATGCTGATTATGCGCTATTATTCATTTGGAATCATGCGCAAGAGGTGTTTGCAAAAGAGCATCAGTTTAAGCAAGCGGGTAAGCAATGGATTATGCTCGTTCCTGAAATAAAGGTTTTATAGTCTTGCTTAACTATTCTACCTTTTTTCATCCTAACGTATCGATCATCCAACAATCTGATGGGCTTTTAGCTGTTTATAAGCCCCATGGGGTATTGTCGCATCCTAATAAAGATGGGGTGTGCAATAACAGTTTAATGGTAGCTCCTTATGATTTTCAGGCGGAAGCTTACCGATGCAATGGGAATTCTATCTATTTATTGAATCGATTAGATAGCCCGACATCTGGCTTGGTATTATTGTGTTTAGAGCTAAAACTTGCGCAAAAAATCCGTACGCTATTTAGGGATCGCAAAGTGTATAAAGCGTATTATGCACTGGTAAAAGGATCGGTGCCTAAACAGATGTGGTGGGAAGATCAGTTAGTGGTTGTTAAGACTTCTAAAACGCAGCAGCACTTAAGAGCTCGCTGTGTCCCGCACAAAGGGATAACTGCCAAAACGCAAGTCACTTGGTTAGAAACCCTACGCTTTGAGCAGGAGGTTATCAGCTTGGTGCGGTTAAGACCCGTTACTGGTCGTACGCATCAACTGCGTATCCAATGTGCAACACATGGCTTTCCGATTTTAGGGGATAAAACTTACGGTCAGTTTAACTGGAATCGTAGATTACAGGCACAGCGGCTTTATTTACATGCTGCGGAAATCAAAATTGATGAATTGCACTTTGAAGCTTACTGCGAGCCTGATTTTGCTCCGTTTCAGCTTTCAGGATTCCGGTGCAGCCACCGCTGAAACAACAAAAGGCCGGTAACCGTGATTGCATGGCAAAAGGTATCATCGTCTAGAACGTTGTCTAATTGATTTATCGGCAACAAGTAGGTTGCTAAATCCTCGGTTGGGTCAAAACACGTATCGTGGCTTTTTAGGCAATTGCGAATTAAGTAATAAAATGCATGAGCCGTACCTAAAGCTGGATTTCCAAAACCCGACCATAGTAATACAGGCTTATCACCGGTGTATCCGCTTTCTTCTCTTAATTCGCGTTCTGCAGCAACAATTGGCTGTTCGCCTGGCTCAATGGCACCGCCAGGTACCTCTAAAGTTAATCCTTTGTTGCCAGGACGGAATTGGCTAACCAGTACGAGGTTATTATCTTTCGTAACTGCAATGCACTGCACAAAATCTTTTGCATCGATAATGTTAAAGTTAATCGACTGCGAACCTCTATGAGCTTTGCGGGATAGTATTGCACCAAAATAATAATCTCGTGATAGGACTTCTTCGCTATCCAATTGCCATCCACTGGGATTTTTGCGGTCCCAAGTCCATCGTTGTTGATTAGTCATTGCGCCTTTGGGAAAGCATGAAATAGTACATGAGCTGACCCAATGAAGCAATAAAGGCTGCTACATAGGTAAACGCAGCTGCATTGAGGGTTTCGCACACACCGACTGATTCGTTTGAATCAATGATGGATAAGCGCAATAGCAGCTTTTTTGCGCGCGCACTTGCATCAAATTCAACCGGCAGGGTTACCAATTGAAATACCGTTAAAATCAGATAAATAAAAACTGCCAGCTTAATGAGTCCAAATAGGTTCAGTATAAAACCGCCCATCAAAACAAAGGGCAAGATCTGACAAGAAAAGTTGGTAATAGGAATAAGCGCTGAACGTAACTTGAGGGGTTTATAGGCTTCTTTATGTTGAATGGCATGCCCAGCTTCATGAGCGGCTACTCCTAAGGCTGCCAAGGAAGTACCATTGTAGTTATCTCTGCTTAAGGCCAAACGTCGATGCACTGGATCGTAGTGATCCGTTAACTTTCCTTCGATGCACACAATTTCTACATCATGAATGCCGGCTTGTTCCATTACCGCTGCAGCTGCATCAACACCGCGTAATCCTTTGGATGAGTGTACCTGCGACCACTTGGTGTATTTAGAATGAATTTTTATTTGTGCCCAAATACCAATAAACAACGGGAACAGGATTAACGTGAAATAAGCTTCCATGGGGGGATTTGTCCTATATTGCCTATTAAAGTACCGATTCCCCTCCGTTAAAGCAAGCGATTTTACACATAAAAATATAAAAATTTTTGTTGACAGGTGGTGTAAAGTGGTTGATTTAGGTGTAAAATATATTCAAAGTGGTGGAATAATATAGGTGGGTTCGGTGAGTACCTTGAGCCATATTTTTGTTGGTGAATTTTCGCATCAAGTAGATGCGAAGAACCGGTTATTTGTGCCTGCAAAGTGGCGTTCAGATGACGAAACTAATTTTTTAGCCCTCCCCAATCCGATAGGGTGTATTACGTTGTATCCGCCAAAAATGATTGCGCGTCTCGAAGAAAAGGTAGCGGAGATAAGCTTGGGAGATATTAAAGGGCAAAAGGTATTGTCGAAGCTGTTTTCTCAAGCAGATACCTTCGTATGTGACAAACAAGGACGTATTACGTTATCCGAAAAACTGATTATCCATGCGGATATTCAAAAAGATGCATTATGGGTAGGTAGTTACGTTACGTGTAATATTTGGGATCCAGAGCGTTATAGCGCTTACAACACGAGCTCATTTGATGAGAACAACGAAATGAGCCGTTTATTGCAACAATTAGGGTTATAAACGTTATGGAAGGCCATATCCCCGTTTTATGCCAAAGTATTCTCCGATTTTTCCAGGGGCAACAGGGAATATTGCTGGATGGGACGTTCGGTGGGGGAGGGCATAGCCAAGCTTTACTAGAGGCCAATCCTGACCTATCCATTGTTGCGCTTGATCAAGATCCAGAAGCGAAAAGTCGATCGGTTGCCTTAAAACAACGTTTTGGTGATCGTTTTACGTTTCACGGAATTAATTTTTCAGAGCTAGGAACCCTGCAGTTAACCTTTACCGGCATATTGTTTGATTTAGGTCTATCTTCCTTTCAGTTAGATTGCGCACAACGAGGATTTTCATTTTCTAAAGCGGGACCGCTCGATATGCGCATGAATCCTGACAAAGGTATTTCAGCGCAAGCTTTTTTGCATCAAGCGAGCAAGGAAGAGCTTACTCAAGCTATTCGAGATTATGGTGAAGAACCTCAATGGCGGTCGGTTGTTGAAGGGGTGTTGCGCTATCGGGATAACGAAGCATGGAACACTACCACTGAATGGGTTCAGTTTTTAGAAGAAAAAACGACTTTATATCGCTCGAAAAAGCCAGGAATTCACTTTGCAACGCGTGTATTCCAAGGATTACGTATTTGGGTTAATCAGGAATTGAAGCATTTACAACTTGGGTTAACTGCAGGATTTCAGGCACTTACATCCAACGGATTATTGGCTGTTATCTCTTTTCATTCTTTAGAAGACCGCATGGTGAAAAAGCAATTTAACGAATGGTGTGGTCGGAGTATTGATCGCAATGACGCTCGTCCTCAGCAATTGAAGGTTGTTCAGGCGCAACGGGTTACGACCAAGCCGATACGAGCATCTGAAGAGGAAATTGCATCTAATCCACGTTCTCGCTCAGCAAAACTCAGAATTATTAGGAAGTTATGAATTCATTAAAAAGAAGATACGGATTTATTATTGTACCTATTTTATTTTTTATCTGCGCCTTGGGGTTAATGATTATCCGTTGTGCGTGCAATGGGTATAAATCCCAAAATATTCAATTGGAACGTACGCTGTTAAGTTTGCGCGTTGATGATCATCGGGGAGATGTATGCATTGCCCATTTATACCAGAAACAAGCTCATTTGCCGTTATATGCTACCGATCGAATACTTTATTTAAACCCGCAACGACGTCAGCTGGATGCACGTATGCTTGCTTATAACCGATAATGTTGCCTGTGATTAAAAACCGCTATCGTTTTTTGGTTGGGATCTTTATTGCTGGATTTTTGGCTATCAGCGTTCGCCTGTTTTATTTAGGTAAATACGGTGGAATTGATGCTCAATTGACCCAGCAGGGTCGCCAGCGCGTTCAAACGGAAACTGCCTTTCGGGGTAGTATTATCGATTGTAAAGGTCGGTGTTTGGCGAATCAATTAGCTGTTTATGAGGTTGGAGTTGATTTAACGCAAGTTCGTAAAGAAGATGGGGGTAAATTGGGAATCTTGGCGGACATTTTAACCGTACCTATTGATAAGCTCCAAGCCTTATGGAAGGTTCCTTCTGATAGGCGATGGGTTCCTCTTGCGAAAAACATCAAGGAGCCGAGTTATAAAAAAGTTCAAGCGTTAGGTATTAAAGGCGTGTATGGAAACAAGGTTTTGCAACGTTGTTACTTACATTCGCCCAGTTTAAGCTATATTGTTGGTTTTCTTAACAAGGATAATCAGCCGGTATGCGGTATCGAAAAGATGATGCAATTTTACCTGAAAGGGCAGGGGGGATATTTAACCTACGAGGTTAATGGGAAACGTGAACCATTGCCGGTTGGCCGCTGTAAGCAGTTGAATAGCAACAATGGCTGTACGGTCGAATTGACTATTGATGACCGTCTACAAAGTTTAATTGAAGCTATATTGGTTGAAGCGAAGGAGAAGTATCATGCAATATCGGCACAAGCGTTGGTTACCTATCCTTATACCGGAGAAGTGATTGCGTTCGTCAATGTACCGTATTTTGATTCGAATCATTATAATCGTTATCCCATAGAGCGCTTAACCAATCGTTCGGTGGTAAATTTATTTGAGCCGGGTTCGACCTATAAAAGCATTACCATCAGCGCAGCATTAGACTGTGGTGCTATCAATACAACCGAGCAGTTCGATTGCAGTTTATCGAGTGCATTTTACAAAGGGAAAAAACGTAACTTACCCCGTGATTGGAAGCCTTTCAATCAACTCATGCGGGTCGATGAGGTATTATCTCATTCGAGTAATCGAGGAGCTGCGCAAATTGCATTTAAATTGGGGGAAGAACGCCTGTACGAGTACGGTAGAAAATTTGGTTTTGGCCAAAGTACGCAGTCAGGCCTTGAAGGCGAAACCAATGGAATTTTTAAACCAGTTGAGCAATGGGATGGGTTAACTATTACGCGTTTACCCATGGGACACGGGATAGCTTGTACCATTTTACAACTTCATTACGCCGTTAGTGCGATTGCCAATGGAGGTAAGTTAATGTATCCGCAGTTTATACGGCGTATTTACGATCAGGATGGGGATATTGTGCAAACCTTTGAGCCAAAAGTGCGCCGTGAAGTTATTAAGCCATCTACATCGAAATTGATGTGTCAAATGTTGCTATCGGATCATACCTCTAAAGCCTTTATTAAAAACTACCATGTGGCTTGCAAAACGGGAACAGCGCAGAAAATTATTAATGGGCGCTATTCGCATTCGGAATATGTATCCTCCATTACTGGTTTTTTCCCCAATACAAATCCTCGGGTGCACATAACCGTTGTTTTGGATAATCCCCATATTCGGGTTGGGGTACCATATGGGTCAGTAACTGCAGCCCCAGTTTTTAGAAAAATTGCTCAAACCATTATTGCTTATTGGGGAATTGAACCCATGCCCAGTACCTTATGAACCCGCTTCCCCACATACAAACTGAATTTTTAACCTTTCCCCATTTATTGCATATGTCTGATAGTATTACCAATTTAAAAACCTTACTGAAGGCGATCGAAATCAAGAAGTACGTAGGACCCAAAGCGGATCCTATGATCAGCAATATCAGTTTGCATAGCAAATGTGTGCGGCCCAATGGCATGTTTTTCGCGATTCAGGGGTTTAAACAAAGTGGCGAGGATTTCGTTTTAGAAGCGATTTCCAATGGCGCTGAAGTAATTGTTACTGAAACCATATTGCCGCATTTAGATAATATCATTCAGATTCAGGTGGAAAATGTGCGGGCAGCGGTAGCACAATTAGCGGCAGCGTTTTATCACAATCCCAACGAAAAGCTGTGCACCATTGGGGTTACAGGTACCTGTGGGAAGAGCACAACAACCTGGATTATCCGCCATCTTTATGAGGAAGGGCTTGGGGTTAAAATAGGATTGGTTGGCCAGCCACATATTGATTTAGGTGAACGTATTTTGCCGTCCGTTCATACCACACCGGATGCTATTTCTCTTCATCATTATTTCAGAGAAATGGCAGATAGTGGTTTGAAAAACGTGGTTTTGGAAGCCTCATCGCAGGGATTGATTCAACAGCGGCTGTTGGGCGTTCAATTGGATACCGTGGTTTTTACCAATTTAAGCTACGAACATATCGATTATCATCGTACCTTAGAAGCGTATTACCAAGCTAAGCGTGACCTGTTCTTTTCGCACGCTATACGAAATGCAGTTGTTAATCTTGATGATCCTTATGGTCAGCGCTTGATCAAAGAACTGCCGTCAACGGTATCCGTAGTTACCACGGGTATTGAACAACCTGCAACCTTACAGGCAACGGATATTCGTTTGAGCGATACAGGCACCACCTTTAAATTAATAACCCCCAAAGGCAATTTTACCGTCAAAACGCAACTTCTGGGGACTTTTAACGTATATAATTGTTTATCTGCCTTGGGAGCTTTATACGCGCAGGGATACGACCTAACCAAGGTTGTCGATTCACTCCAAACGTTTACTGGGGTTCCTGAGCGCTTATCGCCTGTTAAAAATTCCATGGGCATCAAGGTATTTATCGATTTTGCGCATAAATCTGACGCTTTGCTAAAGACATTAACTACCCTAAGGGAATGC
>DGGR01000007.1:30797-31319 GCA_002392285.1 Verrucomicrobia bacterium UBA3869 | reverse complement strand
CACGGATTATCGCGTTGTTGTTCGCCCGCATCCGGAGTTTTTAAAACGCTGCCCCGATCGCGCACAGCAAATTAAACAGAAGGTACAAACGCTGCCACATTTTGTTTGGGAAGATCATCTGTTGACGGAAGATAATGTGTATGAAGCCGCAGTGTGTATTACCGACCGCTCTGGTATTGCATTCGAATATGCTTTTGGCACGGAACGCCCCGTAATCTTTATCGAAACGCCCCCTAAGGAATTCAATCCCAACTGGCGTGCTTTGGAATTGGAACCAATTGAGTTGCAACTACGACGCTCTATTGGCATCCCCATTACCCTCCATGCTATTCCTCAATTAGTACCCATACTACAGGATTTAATCAACCACGCAGATGATTGGAAGCAAACACTCCAATCCTTACGCCAGCGCCATGTGTATCATCCAAATCAATCAGCACGCACTGGAGCGGATTATATCCTCTCACAATTGCAATAAAGAAACGTCCTTAGAACGTTCTCCCTACACCGATATAGACCTGG
>DGGR01000007.1:0-30759 GCA_002392285.1 Verrucomicrobia bacterium UBA3869 | reverse complement strand
TATAGACCTGGTCGGAGTGGAGGTTGGCCAATTTTGGGATGGTATAGCCGTACAACTTAGCGCCGAACATCTGATGTAAGCCGATATGGCGGTAGCCGACTTCGAATAAGGTTTCGAACTGCTCGGCACGTACAAACAGGGTAAAGTTATAGAGCAACGAACCGGAATGGACGTACTTATGACGTTGGACGGGAAGAGTTGCATTGAACCAGTCCTCTCCTCCTGGGTCTGCATTTCTTCTAAACCATTCTAGTGTAGTAAATCGGGTACAAACATAAGCGCCACCAAGTCCGCCACCGATACCGACGGATAACCAATCTAAGATATACTGTTCCCAATAAGCATTGATCTGCGCTCCCGCAATTCGTTGGTTCTTGAGATACAAGTAGATAGGGTTGAGAAGTGTCGCCTGGTCTGGATCTTTGATATATCTATTGCCAATGGCAGCAAAATCAGGAGCTAGAGCCCCATAGCCATCCCAGTCTGTTAGCTTCCTATTCTTTTGGTCTAAATTGGCATAAGCACCTAGAATTTCCAATTCCAATCCGAATGAACCGATATCAAAGATATCGAATCGTCCACCGAGGGCTACCGATAGGTTTTTGTGATCTTTGTATTTGAATGCACCCATGGGAGTGTCATACGCCTCAGTACGGTAAAGGTCATACTCTATCCCCTCATCGGGCGTATCTTTTCCATGGCTTATCCTTCCAACATCCTCCCCTGTTAGCTCTCCAAATCCGGAGCGTACCATAACGTACAACCCATAACAGGGAGCATGTATCCCTAAGGCAATGCTTAGGGCTAATAATAAACTTACTCTTTTAGTCATTTCCTTATAAGGTGTTTCCTTATAAGGTGTTTCCTTATAAGGCGTTTCCTTATAAGATTGTGGGGGTTTTCGGGGATTTGCAAGCTTTTTTTTGGGGGGGGGTAGGAGCCATGCCACTTCTATGGCGGAGAGGGATGGATTCGAACCCTCGGTATGCTTACTATATAGCCTTCCCTAGGGTTTGACATAAGATGTTATTTGGGCATTATAATTTTCGCCTATGATCAGTGACCCAGTTTTGAGTGTTCACATAGATGCAATTAAAAACAATTACCAGGCGATACATACCAGCAGTGCAGTTGATGTTTGTCCTGTGTTAAAGGCGGATGCTTATGGTTTGGGGGCTCAAGCTATTGCGCAAGCGCTTGTGTCTGTAGGATGTCCTGGTGTTTACGTTTGTACCCCATCGGAAGGGATAGCCATTCGATCAGTATGCCCTACCCTACCCATTTATATTTTGAATGGGATTACCGAAGGTACAAAAGAAGTTTTTAAGGATTATGGTTTAACGCCGGTTATTAATGATTTGCAGCAATTTACTTTGTGGGAACGATTAGTTGCCTCTCATCCTACGGGATGTGTAATTAATTTAGAGACAGGTTTAAATCGTTTAGGGGTTCCTGAGCACGATTGGTCGCAGTTAACCGCTGATCGTTTGAAGCAGGCTCGGGCTTTGTTTATCTTAACCCATTTTGCTTGTGCAGAACCTGGGATAACGTCGGACGCTAATATTGAGCGTCAGCAAAACGTACGTCAATTAACAGGGTATGGTCGTGGATTGCATTGTTTTAACCTACCGGGAAGCATTAACTTGGATGCTTATGCGATTAATGCTCAACGATATCCTGTTGCTCAAGTTCGTACCGGTAGCGCTTTGCTGTATGGTTTTAATCAATCTCAATCATTGATTGTTTTATCCCCCACCATTACATTGCAAGCATCTATTATTCAAATTACTTCGCTAACAACCGAAGATTTTGTTGGGTATGGAGCGACCCATAAAGTTAAGCAGCCGATAAAGTCAGCTGTCATTGGTATTGGGTATGCGCATGGTATTCCCCGCAGCTTAAGCAATTGCGGTAAAGTGTTTTTGACGGATGGCACGCGATGGTATACGGCTCCAATGATTGGGCGGGTATCGATGAACCTCATTAATTGCGATGTAAGTTCGGTCCCCCAGGAGATATTAGATAAGGGTGTTGTATATTTATTGAACGATCATTATACTTTGCAGGATATGGCTCATGATGCGCAGCGTTTGGATGCGGAAATTTCCTGCAGTTTTCATCGCATGGAAGTGCGCTATGTACCCTAATCTACTTCGATAAGTTTTGACATTTATGTATAATGGATGTTAACAAATAAGTTATATTATAATAGTTATATTGGAGAAATAAAAGAGAAAAGGGGGTGTTCCGGTTTCGATTTTGTAAATGGAATAAAAACGGCATGTCGGAGAAGATGGTTGGCTTCGTTATCAATCCATCGCAACAATAAGTGAAAACAATGTTGTAAAATTCCCAGGCGCATCCTTACGGATGGCTGCCTAGGCCTTAATGAATTGTAAGTTATACAGTTCTGCTTTTAAAATCCATGCTCGCTAGATTTTAAAAGCTGTCTCAGCGAGTATAGCAAAGAAGCGTTGCAGGTCTGTGCTGTATTTTTTGCAACTTACACTGCAAAACAGGTATCTATGGCATTGCAGTGGACATTAATGAGATACTATACATGTAGAAGTTTTTGTGGCATGTGCAAAAGACGCGAGTTCAATTCTCGCCACCTCCACCAACATAAACAATTAGATTCGACCCTCACTAGCTTAACCCACTAGAGTTGTTTTGGGTTTGATTAGGTTAAAAGAGTTAAAGTAAGTATGAACAATCCATTCGTTATACAGGATTTAAATTGTCGCAAGGATATTGGCGCTAACTGCTTATTGATCCAGGTAGGTCCCTTCCGTTTGGTTGTGGATTCGGGTATGGATCCCAAGCATTTGGGCAATGATTCCCTGCCGAATTTTTCGCTATTAGGAGATCAGCCGATTGACTTTATCATCCTGACCCATAGCCATTTAGATCATATAGGCACCTTGCCTATTTTATCTAAGAAAGCACCCAAAGCGCCGATTTTGGTAAGCATACCCACGAGCTTATTGGCTCCATTAATGCTTAACAATTCGTATTCGGTTATGTGTCGGCAAAAGAAAGAGAAGGAAATACCTGAATATCCTTTGTTTACCAAAGCCGATGTACTGGCGCTTGAAAAACGCTTTTTTACCCTGAATTTTGGGCAAAGTTATACGCTCGCAAAAGAAGGGCATAGCGCAAAAATTACGATGTATCCAGCGGGTCACGTTTTGGGAGCAGTCAGTGTACTGATTGAATACGAAGGTAGGCAGTTGTTTATTACAGGAGATATCCTGTTTTCTGATCAAAATTCGTTACGGGGAGCGCAAATTCCACAGTTAGATCATTTGGATGTATTGATGCTCGAAACCACACGGGGTTCTACCGAACGCACTGCTTTACGTCGCAATGAGGAAAAGCGTCTGTTGAGCATTATCCGCAAAACCATTGAACGCGGCGGAGCTTGCTTAATTCCCGCGTTTGCTTTGGGACGTATTCAGGAACTTTTAGTGTTAATGTACAATGCTAAGCGTTCGCATCAATTACCTAACTGCCCTATTTTTTGCTCCGGACTTGGTATGTCCCTCATCAATACCTTTGATGAGATGGGTAAAAAATTACGGTCGGTTAACTTTAGCCGTCACATCCTAAAGCAGTTGAACATAAAGCAATTACGTCGGTCAAAGATTGATCCGCATACCACGCGCCTAAAACGTCCCGCTATTTATTTATTGAGTAGCGGTATGTTGGCGGAACATACACCGGCGTATAACATTGCTGCTTGTTTGCTCGGGGATTCCGACAATTCAATTTGTTTTGTTGGCCATTGCGACCCCACTACTCCTGGGGGGCAGCTGTTACAAAATCGAAACGCGGAAACCTTTACCTTTGAGGAATCGCATTTTACAGCTCCTATTAAGGCGAGTATTGAGCATTTTGATTTAAGCGGTCATGCAGACCGTAACGATCTCTATCAGTTTGCCGTTCTACAGCACCCAAAGGCGGTAGTATTAACCCATGGAGATCCGGACGCACGTCAATGGTTTGCAGACCAATTCGCTAAGAATGCAAGCGGTCTGAAGGTGCTTGACCCTGAAGTGGGTGTACCTTACAATTTGTAATTTTTTATGGCTTTATCTGGAAATATTAACTCCCTTACTCGTTATCCATCGGGTAGTCTTCGAGAATTATGGGCAATTGCTTGGCCACTGATGCTATCAGGGCTGTCGGGTTCCCTCATGGTGTTTACCGATCGGGCGATTCTTGCGCATTACCATTCAAAAGCCTTTAATGCATGCGTAACTGTTCAGCCATGGGTATGGACGTGCGAACTAAGTTTAATGGCAATTGTTGGTTGTAGTGAAGTAATTGTAGGCCGCCTCAATGGGGCCAAACAATTTCAACGGATTGGGTCAGCAGTATGGGAAGTGATGATGCTTGCATTTTCATCCTATTTACTCCTTATCCCCGTAATGCTATTTGCTCCTTATCTGCTTTTAAGCACCGTTGGGCCTGAAGGTATTCGGTATATGCGCATGCTTTTGATGACCATGCCTTTTGAACTGGCAGGATTTGGAGCAATCGTGTCCTTTTTTGTGGGTCGTTGTGATACGAAGAAAATTCCAGTAATTTTTATCGGTGGTAACCTCTTAAATGCCATTTTGGATTATTGGTTCGTATTTGGTGGCTTGGGAATACCGAGTTTAGGAATTACAGGCGCAGGTTTGGGAACCAACATTTCTCACTTGGTTTGTTTTGGGTCGTTTTTAACGCTTTTTTTACGTAAAAAGTACCGTGAGAAATATGGTATTGGTAAACTCCAATGGTCTTGGGATGTGATTCATCAATGCTTTAAAATCGGTTTACCTAACGCACTTGTTGTTGTATGTAATACGGCAGGATGGGCATGCGTGTATTTGTGTTTCGCCAATTACTTATCGCCAGCCTATTATAAAGCATTTTGTGCCGTTAGTACCTTCTATACCTTCTCATTTTTTGTCTTAGACGGAAATAGTAAAAGTGTCTGTACGCTCTGCGCTAATCTTATTGGTTCAGGGTATGCTGAGCGCATGGGAACCATCATAAAACAAGGCGTGCGGTTAATTTCCATTTGGGCGGTTATTTTTGGCGTTTTTTTATATTTTTCGAACCCCATTGTTCAGTTTTTATCCTCTAATGAGTTTGTATCCGATGCTGCTTTTAATAAACAGGCGAGTTTATTTATGATAGGCTATTGGTTGATGTTTTGTACGGAAGGAAGTTTTATGTGTACGACAGGCTTCCTGTTTGCCCTGTTTAAGGTTAAGTGGATTTTGACTATTAACCTAATTTTATATATAGGTATGGTATTGGTCCCGGTATATTTTGCTGTGGCTATTCACCATTGGAATCCGATTATATATCCAGCATTAGTGGTGGTAAAATTCTGTCTCATCTTGGCAGGATTTTACCTTTGGTATCGTAAGAAAACCTGGGCTCAAAGTGTAATTACACAACTAAAAAACGATTGACGCATGTATCCCATTCCTTTATTATAAAAAGGTTATGAGGAACCTGAAGGGAGTTTTTGGTTGTGTATTTATTAGCAGCATGTTGACAGGATGCGCTTCCGTTCAGGAAGAGTATAACGAGCAACAACAGGGAAGCGCGGCGGTGGATACAACGCTTGTTCAAGCGCAGGATATCGCTAATTCTATGGAGGCAGAACCCTATATATTAAAAGAATCTGGGTGTTACTCCTTGCCAGCTCTTTTATCATTAGGTTTATCTAGGAATCCACAAACCCGTATTGCTTGGTGGCAAGGACAGCAAGCATTAGCGCAGGCAAAACGAGCAGAAGCGCCTTATTTCCCAACCGTAGTAGGTAATGTACAAGCCAATCATAATCAAACAGGGGCTATTTTAAATCAACCAACCACAAAGGTGGATAATTGGGGGCCTGGGTTGAACGTCAATTATCGTTTATTCCAATTTGGTGCGGATTATGCTGGTGCAGAAAGTGCTGCCTATGCATTATCGGCTGCTAATTATAGCGAGAATTTCACCCTACAAACGGTTGTATTTAATATACAGATCAAGTACTATCAGTTAGCATCAGCGATCGCAATGATTAACGCGCGTCAGAGCAGCTTGCAGGATGCAATTGCTTCTTATCAGGCTGCGGAGAAACGGATGGAGAACGGATTGGCGCCAAAGCAGGATGTTTTGTTGGCAAAAGCTGACAAAATAGATGCTGAATATGAATTGCAGTCTGCTGAGGCTGATCGGGAGCGTTATCGTGCTGAATTGGCAACAGCAGTAGGTCTTTCGGTTTCCAACGGATTGGATATTGATATTAATTTTAATGATACGGAACTGTTAGTGGAAGAGGTGGAAAAATTGATGGAGAATGCGTTGCAAAACCGTGCGGATATTTTGGCGCAAGAAGAATTGCTTCATGCGGCTGAATGGGCACACTGGAAGTCCGAGCGCGAACGGCTACCTGCGGTTAATTTGGTAGGTAGTGTGAATACGTTGCGTTACCGTCATGATTCCAATTGGCAGAAAAATTATGGGTTAGGGGTTAACCTCACCTGGACACTTTTTGATGGTTTTGATAAGCAGTATAAGGAATTGGAGCATTACGCTTCTATGAAGGTTAAATTGTTTGAGTTGCATAAAAAGAAGCTAGAAGTGTTGCAGGAGGTATGGACCGAATTTCATGCATTTCGGTCAGCAAAGCAACTGTTGAGTTCGTCAACAGCTTTAGAAAAAGCAGCTAGAGAAAGTTTAAAAGCGGTTCGTATTGGTTATGGAGCCGGCTTAAATAGCTTATTGGATTTGCTTTCCGCTCAAAAAACCTTGTCTAATGCACGCTTAAAGCGTATTAGCGCTCAATCAAGCTTAGCTATACATTGGGCTAAATTAGCCTATGTTGCAGGTCAAATCGATGTAGATAAATATCAGTATGGGAAATAGAAAAATTTTTTGGATTGGTACCGCCATTGGGCTTTTCGGCATATGGTTTTATATGGGTCATCACAAGAAGGCCGATAAGCAAACAGCCGGTTATTCGATGCGTTTAACCCTAACGGCTGCTCAGCCCCAAATCGCCACTGTTAAGCGTTATTTAACCTGCGTTGGTCAATGCACACCCTACCAGCATGTGATCATTATTCCTAATGTTTCCGGAACTTTGATTGAGGTTAAGCGTCCGAATGGTGGTTGGGTGAAAAAGGACGAGGTTTTGTTCCAAATTAAAGAGCGTAAATTTAAAGCTGCCTTAGCGCAAAGTGTAGCGCAAGGTGAAAGCGATCAGGCAAAATTGGAGCTTAATGTTCTGAAATTGAATCGTTCGGAAGAATTACGTTCTGAAAAGTATTTGTCTCAACAGGAATACGATACCTATAAGGCAAATGTAGCAGCAAGTAAGGCACAAGTTGCTATGGATCAAGCTGCTATTGAATTGAAAAAGATCGACCTAGAGGATTGCGTGATTTCAGCGCCATTTGAGGGGGAATTAAGCCGTTCTTATGTGGATGCGCAAAACTTCGTTCCTCAAGGTACGCAGTTGGCGATTTTGAATCAAATGAAACCGATTTACGTTGATACCTTTGTTTCGGAAAAATACGTAAGTCCATTGTTGTCCGCTAATCGTGAAGAAATCCAAGTGGAAGCGCGGTTGATTGATGATGCATCGGTGGTGCAAATGGGGAAGTTGGTATTTTTGGCAAACGAAGTGGATAAATCAACTGGTACCTTTGATCTCCGTGTCGAATTCGAAAATGCGAATTTTGAATTTTGGGCAGGACGTGGCGTTGATTTAAAAATTTACTACCAAACGCTTCCGGATGCGTGCTTGGTACCAGAAGGATCCATTCATGAAGGGAACAGTGGCAGTTTTGTTTACGTTGTTAATCAAAAAGGATGCGCAGAAATGTGCCCTGTTACTGTCGGCCAAACCTATTCAAATTGGATTGTTGTAGAAGGCGTGAGCAAAGACATGCAGGTGATTGCTGATGACCATCCGTTGTTGGCTCCTGGAATGCCCGTTCAGATAATCCGCAGTATTACTCCTCCTCATACTTTTAAATAGAGCGATCCATGAAAAGTATTTGCGATCCTTTTATTAAGCGCCCTATCGCTACTATCCTGTTATCCATTTCCATTAGCTTATTGGGGATCGCTTCCTATCGACATTTACCTGTTAGCGCGCTTCCTAAGGTGGATTATCCAGTAATCGTCGTAACGGCTCAATTCCCAGGAATGAGCGCTGAAATGATGGCAAATTCCATCGCCAGTCCATTGGAAAAAGAATTCATGAAGATTGATGGACTTAAGGAAGTTTTGTCCGAAAGCCGCTTGGGTAGCACCACCTTGACGTTGAATTTTGAATTGGAGCGTTCCATCGATGCAGCAACGGTTGATGTACAGGCTGCGATTGCTCGTTCTAAGTATAAACTACCGAGCGATATGCCTTTCGATCCGCAATACATGAAAAAGAATCCCAACAGTGATCCTATTTTCTATATTGGCCTTGCGAGCGAAAGTATGCCCAGTTCTGAGTTGTATGATTACGCAAACATTAAAATCGGGCAGCAATTAAGCAAAATCGATGGGGTTTCACAAGTTCAGGTATTTGGGATACCACGAGCCGTTCGCGTCCATTTAGATAACCGTAAATTGCAGCTATTCCACTTATCTCCTGATGATGTTGTTAAAGCGGTACAAAGCCACTCCATGATTTTAAGCATGGGACGGTTAAAGGGGCAAACACACACCCTAACCTTAACCTCCAATGGGCAATTGGTACGCGCTAAGGATTATCGTTCGATTGTTGTTAAAGCAGAACGTGGGCGCCCTGTGTATTTAGAAGACATCGCTAGGTGCGAAGATGCATCGGCATCAGAAGATACCAAAGTAACTTTGTGGGTTAATCAAATGAAGATTAATACAAATTCACTGGTAGTCTTGGCTGTTAATCAAGCTTCAGGAGCAAATACCGTTGAGGTTTCTAAGCGTATTCATGCGTTGTTGCCGCACGTTGAGGCTTCCTTACCTCCGACCCTTAAAATGATTCCTATCTACGATAAGGCTTCAAGTATTTTAGATTCCATCAATGAGGTAAAAGAAACCATTGTTATTGCCTTTATCCTAGTAGCAATTGTTATCTTCCTGTTTTTGGGACGGGTGCGCGAAACCATCATTCCAATCGTAGCTATTCCTTTATCGTTGTTCATTACCTTTGTTGTGATGAAGGGATTAGGGTATAGCTTGGATAACTTATCTTTAATGGCCTTAACGTTGGCTATTGGTTTTTTGGTTGATGATGCTATTGTGTTCTTGGAAAACGTGGTGCGTCATATGGAAAGTGGAATGTCCCCTTTAGAAGCATCCTTCAAAGGTGCATCTGAGATTAGTTTTACTATTTTATCCATGACGTTTTCTTTAATGGCTACCTTTTTGCCGATTGTGTTCATGGAGGGCCAAATTGGTCGAATCTTTAGAGAGTTCTCAATTACCATTATCGTTTCGATTTTTGCATCCGGTATTGTGTCATTAACCCTAACGCCCGTTATGTGTTCGCGCTTCTTAAAACGCCATAAGCGCAACGATAAGAGTATTATTGAGCAAACCGCCAATTATTTAGAGCAAAGTTTTATCAAAATATATCGCAAACAGTTACTGTGGGTATTCCAACGAAGACCGTTGTTTTTAGGGATTTGGGGAGTATGCATTATTGGCATGATCTATTTGTTCGTTACCCTTCCCAAAAGCTTTTTGCCAGCCGGTGATAGCGGAGCGATTATGGGGGTATTTATGGCGCAAACGGGAGTTTCGCCTACTCAGATGCACCGTTATCAGGAACAGATAAAGGCGGTTATCAGTAAGCACCCTTCGACCAAGGTTGCGATTATTACGTCCGGGACATCGGAATGGTTGCCGGATAACCAAGGAATGGTGGTAGTGGTTTTAAAGGACTTAAAGCATCGGAAATCCATACGTGGGCTAAAGGATGTATCTATCGATACGATTTGCAAGGAATTGCAAGGGATGATGCTGCAGGTCCCTGGCATTCTTCCGTTGATCAAACCGATGCCTGTGTTGGATATTCAAACCAGCTCTTCTTCTAATAATCGTGGTAAGTATGTTTACACCTTAACCGGGATGGATTCTGAGCGGGTGCAAAAAGCGGCTCAAGCCATATTGAAGAACTTAGCAGCGATTCCTGGTATCGACCGCGCTTCTATCAACTGTAATTTTGATACCAATAATCCCATTATGAACATCGATTATAATCGTCGGCGTTTGTTTCAGTATGGGCTTGCTCCTTATACCCTGGAAGCGATTATTAAGAACGCATTATCACTCAACTATTCTTACCTCATTAAGAGTGATAGCGAACAATATAAGGTTATTGTTGCTTCGCAACGAGATCAACGGATGTCCATGGAAAATATCGCGAATATGCAGGTTAAAAACCAAGCGGGTAAAATGATTCCCATGGATGCTTTAGCGAGCTTCAATAAGACATCCGGTATGATCAGTGTGTTCCACAAAAACAATTTCCCTTCAGCAGATATTTTCTTCAATTTGAGCGGTAAAATGGCGTTAAGTAAGACCTTACAGGCTATCGAGAAAAGTGCAAAGGGTCTAGCGGCGAGCGGCGTTGAAGGAGAATTAGGGGGTGAATCCAAAGAGTTTATGGAATCCATGCGTAGCTTAACCTTCTTATTGTGCGTTGCGGTATTTGTGATGTATGTCGTATTGGGATGCTTGTATGAACACTGGATCCATCCATTAACCGTATTATCTACCCTACCAGTTGCATTAGCCGGTGGATTGCTGACCTTGCTCATTTTCCATCAAGAATGCTCACTGTACGCCTTTATCGGTTTATTTATGTTGATGGGTATTATTAAGAAAAATGGTATTATTTTGGTCGATTTTGCAGTTATGAAGCAAAAGCAAGGGGAAAAGCCCGAAAAAGCTATTTTGGATGCCTGCTGTGAACGATTCCGTCCTATTTTGATGACAACAGTTTCTACCGTATTGGGAATTTTGCCGATTGCATGCGGAATGGGAGCTGATGGTGCTTCGCGTATTCCTTTGGGATTATCCGTAGCCGGAGGTTTGATTTTCGCCCAAGTTATGACGCTTTACGTAACGCCTGTTATTTACCTATTCATGGATCGTTTTGTAAAAATGGAACAGGTTGAATCATCTGAAGCGCTTGCAACTGAATAAAAAAATCTTAGTAGCTTTATCGGGAGGTGTGGATAGCGCCGTTTCCGCTTATCTATTACAAAAGGAAGGATATGCGGTCGAAGGCGTATTTTTCCGCTCTTGGCAGAACGAAACGGAATTGTGGAAAGAATGTCCATGGAAAGAGGATTTAGATTCCGCTCGTTCAGTCGCCGAACATCTACAAATTCCTTTTCAGGTTATCAATTTTATCGATGTGTACCGTCAAAAGGTTGTGGATTACCTCATTGAGGGATACCGGAGCGGGCAAACCCCAAATCCAGATGTTATGTGCAACCGATACATTAAATTTGGTATCTTGGTGGAACACATGCACCAAACTGGCTTCGATGGCTTAGCAACCGGCCATTATTGCCAAAAAACCACAGTTTCAGGCCATTTTTCGCTGTATGAGGGGAGCGATTCTACCAAAGACCAAAGTTATTTTTTATGCTTGGTTCAGCGTAGCAACTTGGAATGCGTGCATTTTCCTTTGGGCACTTTAACTAAAAAAACGGTACGTCAAATTGCGCAGGAGATAGGCTTACCCAATGCTCAGCGCAAGGATAGCCAAGGAATTTGTTTCCTCGGTAGCAGCAATGTACCTATTCAAACATTTTTAGAGAAATACATTCCGGATCAAGAAGGGCCAATTGTCCATATTGATGGACGTGTTTTGGGTACCCATCGCGGTTTGCATCGTTATACCATTGGTCAACGCAAGGGCATAGGTTTACCCTCGAACCATGATTTTGAGCATTACGTCGTGGTCGCAAAAGATTACACCAACGGGAGTTTGGTTGTAGGTTTCGATCATCCAACCACTCAAGGGCTTTATGCTACCTACGCACAGATTGGCTTTTTGAATTGGCTGGAGGAACCTCCTGCGGACGGCGAAGTGCTATTGGCAAAGCCGCGTTATCGCGATCATGCTCAACTTATTACGTGGCAGTGGAAGGATAAAGATACCGCAGCAATTGAGTTTCATCAATCCCAACGTGCCTTAGCGATTGGTCAAGTAATCGCGTTTTATCGAAAAAATTGCTTAATTGGTGGAGGAATTTATCAGTCGATTGGGTAAAAGGACTAATCTCAATTATCGTGTAGCGCTTTACAAATGCAACATAAATGCGTTGGTTTGCATTGGGTTCGATTACAATAAGCGCGGCCAAATAGGATCATTTGCATATGACGCTTAAACCAAGTGGATTGAGGAAATAAGCGCTTTAAATCAGCCTCAATCCGTTCTACAGTTGGCCCCTGGCTTAATCCCCACTTTAAGGCCAACCGTTTAATATGGGTATCGACCGGGAAAGCGGGTTGTCCAAATGCATGGCCCATCACCACCGATGCGGTTTTATGCCCTACTCCTGGCAGGCTTTCCAAATCTCCGAATGTGGAAGGAACCTGCCCGTGAAAACGCGCACACAATTGGTGAGACAAGGCAGAGATGGCGTGCGCTTTCGCCCGAAAGAAACCGCATGAGTGAATAAGGTTTTGAATGGTTTCTTCAGGAAGGAGGCGCATTTTTTGGGGCGAAGGTGCGGCCTTCATTAAGGCAGGCAGTACCCGATTGACCTGCTCATCGCGGCATTGAGCCGATAATATTGTGGCGATCAATAATTCAAAAGGAGAGCTTGCCTGAAGGGAAGGCCCCGGATCAGGGAAAGCAGCATCCAAATACCGGATTACAATGTGCACACGTTGCTTCATACTTCTAGTGAGGAACTAGTGGGCTTTATGAACAAGCCCATTAGAGGCATGAGAAAGGCAATCAATAAACAAAGTTTTAATCCCATTTGGTAAGAATACAATTCTTTCATCCAAGCGAAATAAAATGGGCCTAGAGCACTCCCTAAGCTCATAGCCGCATAAGCAGTCCCTTGAAATGCCCCCAGTTTTTTCTCATTAAAAAGTGATGGAATGACTAAAGGAGTTAGAATCGCATGTATTCCCCAATAAATCCCTGAGCAAACAATAAAGAGCGTTAACATCCCTTGCTTGGAAATACAATGAAGCCCGTAAAGCATTCCTAGATCAGACAGCAAAAACACCAACAGAATGAAGCGGGCCCCTAAGTGCCGAAACAAGGGGGGGGCAATAAAAGAAACCCCAATGGATAACACGGTAATAGAAATAAAACTGGCCGATACCAAACGGGCGTCCACCCCAAATTCTTTGCACATTGAGACCAAATGAAAAGCAATTCCACTTTCCTGAAAATGTTTAAAGCCCAAAATGAATAAAATACTGTAGAACAGAATCCCTTTGGTGCCGATCCGAGACGCCTGAAACCTCTTAGAAGGTACAGATGGCGTCATAGGTTTTGCTGCCCACCGTGCCGGAATCAAAAACAACAACCAAAGCCCGCCAAACAGCAAGCAAGCGCTTTGCCAAGTTACCTGTTGACTAGCTTGGTAGCAAAAATAGGGGTAAACAGACGCTATTAAAGCAATGATCAGTACGCTGCAGGCAGTAACCAATCCTCTGCAATGATTCCATCCCGAGGCAATTAGCGCGCTTCTTACTACCCCATAGGCTTGAATACAGATTCGAATGCCAATAAACCCGAGCATCAGTCCAATCCAGCACCCAAAAGGATGAGAGGCTAGTGCGCTTAATCCCCAACCAAAACTCAGCCAAATGACACCAAATAACCCAATTAACCCCTGTAGGAAATAACGCAAGGGGACCCGATCATAAATGCGCCCCAAAAACGGCAAAACCAGCCCAGCCGCTAAATACCCTAGGGAATAAGCACCGCTAATATGCACTTTGGAAAGCGATAAATCTTGACATAAAGCCCCTAAAAAAGGGCTAATCGCCGAACTCCGCCCGAAAGCACTAAGCCCTTCTATTAGAGTTGCAAAAATTACAGTAAACCAATTCATAATCGATGCCCTATAAAGCTTCTTCGTCCGAAACGAAAGAGGTCGGCTTGATGCACAGCAAGATTAACAGGAGCAGACCGGCGAAAGCAACACAGAGCGATAGGCTCAATTGATATGAAGCATAATCTTTCATGATCCCGAAATATAAGGACCCGGCAGCGCTCCCCAAGCTTACAAAAGCGTAGGCCCATCCATGGAGCGCACCAATTTTTTTAACCCCAAATAAGATTGGTAGTACCAGCGTAGCCACAATGTTATTCATGCTCCAATAGATGCTGGTAAATAGCACAAAGGCGATTATGGCGCTGGTATGTGCAATCCCCTTAAGCGCAATCAGCATTCCTAAATCCGCAAAAATAAAGAGAAATAGCGCTCCCTTGGCCTTATTTTGCTTAAAAATATGCCCAAATATAAACGTGCATAGGCTAGATACTATGTAGATGGGCATGAAGCATAAGGAGATGAGTTTTTTATCCGCTCCAAAATCGGTACACATGGGAAATAGGTGCAACATAATGCCGCTGTTTTGAAAGGCCTTAAAGAACAGCGTAATCATAACAAATATAAACAAAAACGGCCTTAAAGTCCCTATGGTTGGTTCGCTTGAAGTGCAACTGGAGCTATCTACCATGCGATTGTGTGATTTGACCAAGAAGCAGATGCTTCCCATTAAAAACCACAACAGTCCTATGGCTAACCATATATGAGACCAATGATAACGTTGCCGCAGTCCGTAGATGATAGATGGGACCATGGAGCCAATCAACATGGTAAATAGCGCGTAACAACCGACCGCGATTCCTCGTTGATGCGAAAACCACACGGCAATGGTTGCCCTGCCGGCAATGGAATACGAATGTACCGACAAGCGAATACCTATGTATCCCAGCAAAATCATGCCCACCGAGCCTAATGGCGACAGAGCTAGGTTGGCAATTTGACTGAGTAAGATAAAGGAACTACCAAACACCAAGACAAAGAATAGCAAGAATCTTGAGGTTTGGATTTTATCGTACAGTTTACCAATAAAGGGAAGCACAAATACAGCACATAAGTGGGACAAGGCATACCCACTGCTGATTTGCGTCATCGACAGGGATAAATCATTACAGAGGTCTTGCAATAACGGGCTGAGAGCTATGGTTCGTCCGAATCCACTTAAACCCTCAAGCAGGGTAACGATACATAAGACGATCCACCCGTAATGCATACCCTGATTGTTTAAAACGCGGTTGTGGATTACATCAACTTTAAAGTGTGTAACGCATCCAAAACATGCTGCTTTACTTCGTCAAATGTACCACTGGCGTCAATCGTTACAAAGGGGATTTTCCCTTCTAATAATTGTAAGGCACCGTAGGTTTCTTTCATGAAGGTTTTGTAACGATTTCTGACTAATTCAGGGTCTAAATCGGTTGCGCGTACTTCTTCATTACCCTTAGCTTGTTGAGCCAATTGGCCGCGGTGCAACTGACGTTGAACGCTTTCTTCTTCAGAAACCATTAACGTGATAATGGAAAACTGGGGATTCAAATTGCGCGCTTTTAGTCCTTGATATAACCATTCGACGCATTTCGATTGTCCGTCTTTGCGAGGGAAACCATCAACAACCACGCCTTGTTGATAAATCGGGTTTTGTAATTCTGCAAATAGCGCTTTTGTTACTACTTCATCGTCCAGCAAAAGCCCTTGATCAATTTTTGCGCGCATTTCAGGTGTTTTTAACAACGAACTTACCACAATAGGTTCTTTGTATAAATTGGCATTATCAATAATATATTGGGTATTTGTCCCCTTACCTGCTCCCGGAGCCCCGCTTAACCAAATTAATTTTTTAGGGATACGTGTAAAAAATGAATCATCTTGGTCGAGTTGTTTTAAATAGGTATCTAGCATGCTCATAAATAATTTGGATTAATGGTAATGCGATGAATGACAAAAGCCAATAAGTTTATCTGAACGTTATAAAAAATACTGCCGTTGCCGCTCTGATATAGGCATTTTTAAAAATTCCATTACCTGTAGCATATCTTCCCATACCATACGCTTGGAATGCGCAGTTGCATTGCGGAGCAAATACGACGGATGGTAGGTGATCATCAGGGGGATTTGATTAAACTGGAACCAACGTCCTCGGCAATCGCTCATGTGGCGATCAGGATCGTACCCCAGCAGGCCATTAACAGCGGTCAATCCCAGCGCAACAATCGCTTTTGGGCGTACAATATCCACTTGGCTGATAAGATAGGGCAAACAAAACTGCATTTCTTCGCGCGTCGGTGGACGGTTCCCTACGTGCCCTGGGGTTTCAGGGCGCCAATTCATGATGTTACCAATGTAGACATCCGAGCGTTTTAACCCCATTGCTGCAATAATTTTGGTCAGTAATTGCCCTGCACGCCCGACAAACACCTCCCCTTGCTCTTCTTCATCGGCCCCTGGCGCTTCGCCACAAAAGAATAAGTCGGCATCTAAATTTCCGCTGCCAAATACCAATTGTTTGCCTGGATAAACATGCTTGAGGCAATCAGCATTGGACAAAACCTGCTCTTTTAACCAACGCCATTGCTCTTCTTTAGATCCTTCGGGTAATTGGATTTTATCGACCGATTGTGTTTCTTTTACCTTAGCTTTGGTGCTTGTAGCCTTAACCGAGCTCTGTTTGATCGTATTATCGTTCGATAACAACGCCTGTTCGTTGCGCAAAAATTCCTTTAAGGTATCAGGCGATAACTGCGAAACCTCTTCTCCAAGAGCTTGTTGCGCTAACAGCACTTGTTGGATTAATACATCGATTTCGGTGGTCATTAACTCATTAGGTGGTTCATGAGACAATTGATGGGTACATCTTTACCATAATCTACCCCATCGCATTCGAAACCAAACAGCTGCAGAAAACTTTTTTGATAACCCTCAAAATCGCTTAAATCTTTTAAGTTTTCGGTGGAAATTTGAGACCAAACATTACGAACTTCCGCCTGCACTGCTTCATTCAACTCCCAGTCATCCAAACGCACGCAGGTAGCATTATCTACTTGCAATGGTTTTTGATCAAAAAGTCCTGCAAATAAGCGATACATTTGCTGAATGCAATCCTCATGCAGATTCTTTGATTTCATAATTTTGAACAGAATAGAATTGTATAAGGGAACAACTGGAATGGCTGAGCTTGCTTGAGTAACCACTGCTTTATTAACGGAAATCAATGCGCGCCCTTGTAGCTCTTTACCTAAAAATTCATTTAACTCCTGCGCGGTTTTCATCAGGTGTGCCTTGGCTTGTCCAATCGTACCGGATTTATATATCGGCCACGTTACTTCAGGACCAATATAGGAATACGCTAAGGCGGTAACTTTAGGGGCCAATAAATGCGCATCCGCTAATGCATGCATCCAGTCGGACCAATCTTCTCCCCCCATTACTTTAACAGTAGCCTTTAATTCGTCTTCTGTTGCAGGATCGATACTAACATCATATACTTTACCATTGTCTGTATTGACCGTTTTGCCCGTAAATTGCTTTCCGATTGGCTTTAAAACCGACTTGTAGGTATTACCCTCTTTGTCCGTTCTACGCGGTGCAGCAAGGCTATAAATAACACAATCAACGGTTCCTAAGGTACGTTTGATGGCTTCCAGTGCTTTTTGTTTAAATTCGGCTGAAAACGCATCGCCATTCATTGAGTAAAAGGGGATGTTTTCTTTGTCGGCGATTTGTTCCAAGGCTACTGTGTTGTACCATCCGGCAGAAGCAGTTCTGTCGCCATCTGCTGGGCGTTCGAAAAATACACCGAAGGTACTCGCGTGCGCTCCTACAACACTGACAATACGGCTTGCAAGCCCATAACCGGTAGAAGCACCGATAATCAATACCCGTTTAGGAGCATTGATGAGTTTTGGTTGAGAACGTACAAAATCAGCCTGCTGTTGAACATGCGCTGAACATCCTGTTGGGTGCGCTGTAATACAGATAAACCCACGTACCTTTGGTTCAATGATCATATGCCTAATACAACAGTAGGCATTTCGCTTGTCAATGTTGCAACTCCCTGCGTAATACAATTGACAACGACGGGGATTAAGCACTAACATGAGGAGACCTTTGATAGATTTTTATGGCCTCTCAACCCACTCATAAATTCGCAACCCGTCATCAACAGCGTCAATGCATCTTGGAATGTTTGTATATGTGGGATGTGCAAAAGGATATCGCCATTGAAAGTCTGTATGCCAGTTACTGCAAAGAAAAGGTGGATATTGCGCCTGAGGTTTTGAAGGGAACCTTTGTGTTGGAAACTTTACGTGGTGTAGTGACGCATTACGAACAGATTGATCAACTGATAGCGCAAGAGGCAGAACATTGGGAATTTTCGCGTATTAGCAAAATCGACTTAGCAATTTTACGCCTTGCTATTTACGAAATGCAATTTGCTCAAAAGGCTCCGAAGCCGGTTGTTATCAACGAAGCAATTGAGTTAAGTAAAGCGTATGCATCGGATGACTCTAAACGTTTTATCAATGGAATTCTGGATCATATTGCCAAAGCATCACAAATACCCCAGAACGTATGTTGAACCTATTTAAGCGCTTTAAGTCGGGGCTGTCGGAAACGCGCCAAGCGATTACGCAGCGGCTGGTAAGTATTTTTTCAGGCAATAACTTTTCTGCGGCTGACTGGGCAAAATTGGAGGAAGCACTTTACAAAGCGGATTTTGGAAGCGCAACCGTTGCTCACTTGATACATTCCCTGAAATCCTTAAAATCGTCTGACGCTACCCCAACAGACGCGCTTAAGCGTGCCTTATTAGAATTGTTGGAGGGTGCGGAAGGGGATGTGTCGCTTGCTTCAAACGCAACGGCCGATAATTCCCTGCCGCAAGTGGTTATGTTGTTAGGAGTGAATGGAGCTGGGAAAACCACGACTGCTGCTAAAATTGCGCATTATTGGAAGCAACAAAACCGACAAGTGTTGTTAGGGTCGTGCGATACCTTTCGTGCTGCCGCCAATCAACAATTAAAATCCTGGGCAGATCGTTTACAGTTGGATTGCATTGGAAGCCAACAGGGAGCTGATGCAGCAGCAGTTGCATTCGATGCGTGCCAAGCAGGATTGCATCGAGGATACGAACGGATTGTTTTAGATACTGCCGGACGCTTGCATAACAAAAGTGCTTTGTTAGAGGAAATCAAAAAGATGGTGCGGGTGCTGCAAAAGTGCAATCCTGCGTTCCCTCAACATCGTTGGTTGGTCATTGATGGGTCTTTGGGTACCAATTCGTTACAGCAAGCTCAGGTGTTTAATGAAGCGGTTCCTTTAACCGGATTAATCGTAACAAAGTTGGACGGTACCAGTAAAGGCGGTGCATTGGTAAGCATTTTTAACGCCCTGCATGTGCCCATTTACTTCGTCGGATTAGGCGAACAAGCAGAAGACTTACAGCCCTTTTCGCTTAACGCTTATATAGAAGGTTTATTAACGCAAACGCCATGATGGGGGTAATTTGTTTCTTGCTGGGTGGAGTTATCGGTGGATTCATCATTAAATTAGTCAACCGCGATGCTTTAGAACGTGCCAAGCGCTGTGATAACTTAATGAACGAAAACGAGCAGTTGAAGAACGAACTAACGGCAGTTAAAACCCAATTGCAAGAGCGTCAGAAGTTATACGAAGGCCTAGATGAGCGATTAAGTGAAAAATTTAAGTCCATTTCTGATTCGTTATTCAAAGAAAACACGCAAAAATTTACCGAAGCAGCTCAAGCCAGCATAAAACCGTTTCAGGATGCCGCGAACAAAAGTTATGAGCATCAAAAAAATGACTTAACAGAACAACAAAAAGCCATTGCTAAGGATTTAAAGGAATTTACCGAAAAATTAACAAAAATAGCCGAGCATCATAATACCACAAACGGCAAGATCGAAAATCAACTGGAGCAGTTGAGCAAAGAAACGCAGCAACTCAGCCATGCGTTTAGTGATGGTCGTCAACGGGGACGATGGGGAGAATTGCAGCTTGAACGGTTGCTGGAGTATTCGGGGCTCCAAAAAGGCATTCATTACGAGTGTCAGGCGGCGGTAACAGGGGATAATCAGTCGTTACGTCCTGATATTATTGTGCATCTGTCGGATCAACGTTCTGTTGCAATTGATGCAAAAACTCCTCAGTGGGATAACTTTGGCTCCGAAAATCTACCTACCTCTGATGAGGTTTCGCGTAAAGAAATGGCTAAGCACGTAAAGGACTTAATCGATCAATTGAGCGCCAAGGATTACCAAAAGCATGTTGATAAAAGTATCGATTGCCTCATTTTGTTTCTGCCGGGAGAATGGATTTTAAGAGACGCGATTTTAGGGGATCCGCAGCTGTTGGACTATAGTTGCGCGAAAAATATTATGTTAGCCTCACCCGTTACCTTACTGTCTCTGTTAAAAGCTATTCATTATGGATGGAAGCAAAACGAAATGATACGCGAAATCCAAACAATTGCGAAATTAGGCGGCGAGTTGTATGACCGGATTTGTACCTGGCAGCAGCATTTGAAAACCATAGGCGATGGGCTTTCAAAAGCACTTCATGGATATAACGATGCCATTGGTTCATTGGAGCGTATGGTATTACCTCCTGCAAAAAAATTGCAGATTTGTTCGAAAAAGAACAAAGAAATGCCTTTATTGAAACCTATTGAGGCCCCTATAAAACAACCGCTTTTGGATGCTAATAGGGAGGGTTATTTGCCCCTTTCGGATTCAGGGAATTCGAGCGAAAATTAAAAATCGCTTGAAGCATTTTGGCCACATAAATTATAATAAACGGTCGTTATATTAAGTAACGATAAGTAGTTGGGGAACGATCGTATTTCAAATTCATGTTAGAAGGTATCCGTTTATTGTGGCAGCAACAAGTACGCTCTAGCAAACAAACGGTTTGTGTGAGCAAAGGCGCTTGTTTGTACAGAAATTTAGCGGGTTATCCATTTACCTCTCATACCCATTTGCAGCAACGTCTTGAAATTTTGGATACCCTGCGCGCTGCTTTTCATAAACTTCCGGGCTTCTCTAAGGATTGGGTTGAACTGGCGTGGAAGGATTGCTCTCACGATGAACGTGCGTTGTTAAAGAAAATTTGTGGCCTACAGGTTCCATGCGAAGAAACCACCATTTGGTATCATAAGAAGCATTTTACTCAAATTATTGTTCATGATATCAACCACATACGTTTTCGTATTACACGCCCTGATGGCACCTTAAAGCATTGTGCGGATCAACTAATGAACTTGGAATCGGCTTTAGACACCCATCTGGATTTCGCTTTTGATCCGCAAATTGGTTATGTGAACAGTGCGCCGTTTGCAACTGGTACCGGTTTAAGTGCATGGGCATTGCTTCATTTGCCTGGATTATGCTTGAGACAACAAGTGGCCGATTGGGTTCAAACGCTTAAGAAGATAAACCTATGTTTAACTCCAATGGATATGACGCAAAGCAAGGTGGTCGGTCATTTATTTTATTTGGCGAATGATAGTGGGCTTGGATGCAGCGAATCCCAATTGATTACGCAAATTGAGTCTATGTGTGCCAAAATGGTAATGGATGAATTACAAGCGCGCAAAGAATTGGTTTCCAAGCGATCTGTATTTGTTAAGGATAGCGTTGGACGCGCATTGGGATTGTTGCAAAACTGTTGCGAATTGTCCTATGATGAAGCAACTGAGTTGGTTTCCGTGGTTGTATTAGGGATTCATACCAACCTCTTGTCGCATCAACATCCAACCGCATTGAAATTATTATGGCGCTCGTTGTCAAATGAGTACCTGGAAGCATTTACGCAAAAGCAACTAACCCCCGAACAGGCTTCGCTGGTACGCGCTCAATTGCTTAAGTCGTATTGCTCGAAAAACATTCATTGGGTCTCCGAAAAAAAGGCGCGTCATGCCAAGTAAATTTACCCCAAGAGCCGTTCGAGTAATTGCAATCGCTAAACAATTAGCGTCTGATTTGCAACAAACGCATGTCGGCAGTGACCATTTGCTGTTGGGACTTTTAAATGTTGAGCAAAGTATTGCCGTAAAGTTATTGCAACGTATGGGAGTTGATACTACCCAAATACGTTCCTGTTTATGGAACAAGATGCAAGAAGACTCCAAAACGTATACGGTTCCGGTATCTTCAACGCAATGTGTTGCCGAAACACCGTGCATCCGTAAGATTTTTCAATCAGCTCAGTCATTAGCTCAGCAGTTCCATCATATCTATATTGGTACCGAACACTTGTTGTTGGGATTGCTGGAAGTCGGACAAGGGTTGGGTATTGACTTACTGCATTCCTTTAACGTTGATTTGAATACGTATCGTCGGCAAATCCTGCTCGAGTTAAACTCTGAAAACGATGGGGATGATGAGGATGATGACGAAGATATTTTTGCGAATAACGATGGAGATGATGAAACGGAAGAAAATGAAGAGCAACCTACGGTATCCCTAACCCCTAACGGAACATCCTCTAATAGTGTTTTGGAATCCTTTGGTCAGGATTTAACGCGAAAAGCGCGCAATGATGAATTAGATCCTGTGGTTGGACGCGAAAAGGAATTGGATCGATTGGTTCAAATCTTATGCCGTCGTACTAAGAACAATCCGGTGTTAATTGGGGAAGCTGGTATTGGGAAAACAGCGGTGGTTGAAGGGCTGGCGCAACGTATTATACGCCAACAGGTTCCTGATATCCTGCTGGATAAAAGGGTTATTAATTTAGATTTGGCTCTGTTGTTATCGGGAACGAAATACAGAGGACAGTTTGAAGAACGGATTAAACGCTTACTGGTTGAAGTTCAACGGTCATCGGTCATTTTGTTTTTGGATGAATTGCATACCATTGTGGGTGCTGGTTCTGCCGAAGGGTCTATGGATGTTTCCAATATCCTCAAACCTGCTTTAGCGCGTGGGCAATTGCAATGCATTGGTGCCACGACGTTGAACGAATATCGTATGTATATTGAGAAAGACAGCGCTTTAAGCCGTCGTTTTCAAATGATTATTATGGAGCAGCCTTCCTGCTCGGAAACCGTTGAAATTTTACGCGGTATTAAAGACCGTTATGAAGCGTTCCACAACGTTACTTATTCCGATGCGATTTTAAACCAAGCGGTACAATTAACACAGCGTTATATCCCCAATCGTTATTTCCCTGATAAAGCCATCGATTTGATGGATGAAGCAGGTTCGCGCACACGGATTGACCAAAAACGCCAATTGCCATCGGTAGACAACTTAGACCAGGCAATTCAGGTAGCGCGTGCCCAAAAATCCCTTGCGATTAATCGCCAGAGTTTTGAAGAAGCAGTCAATTGGCGCAATGAAGAGCAGAAATTGCGAAAAAAACGCGAACAATTGTTGGAGGATTGGAAGAAAAAGATATCCAGTAAGCGTTTGTCGGTTAAAGAAAACACCCTACAAAAGATTATTTTTGATTGGACCGGGATTCCGATTGAAAAAATAGAACACCGAGCTCTTCACCACTACATGCAGATAGAACAGCGGTTAAACAAGCTGATTATTGGTCAAAAAGAAGCGGTGAGCGCGATTGCTCAAATTTTAAAACGTTCCCGTACGGATTTAAAAAATCCTGCATGCCCAAATGGTTCGTTCCTGTTCTTAGGCCCAACTGGGGTTGGCAAAACCTACTTGGTTAAATTAATTGCCGAAGAGGTTTTTGGTAATCGTGATGCGGTTATCCAACTCGATATGTCGGAATACATGGAAAAACATACGGTTTCGCGCTTAATTGGTTCGCCTCCAGGTTATGTTGGTTATGAAAATGGTGGGCAGTTAACCGAAGCCGTACGCCGCAAACCCTACTCTATTGTACTGCTAGATGAAATTGAGAAGGCACACCCAGATGTCATCCAATTGTTGTTGCAGGTATTGGAGGAAGGCCATTTAACGGATACAGCGGGACGCCGTGTAGATTTCAAAAACACTATTTTGGTGATGACTTCCAACGTGGGTGCGCAGAGTATTCAACGGGATTCAGGGCTTGGATTTGCCATTGAAGATTCGAATAGAGCTTTTGAACAGCTTAAATCCTTGGTGATGGATGCGGCAAAAACAACTTTTAAGCCGGAATTTTTAAATCGTATCGATGAAGTGGTTGTGTTCCATCCATTGGCGCGCGAAGATATGAATACCATTGTCCAATTAGAACTGGAAAACGTACGGAAGCGCTTGGCAGATAAACATATTCAGTTAAAATGGGATGGGTCGGTTAAAGCATTTTTAATCGAAAAAGGATTTAATGAAAAGATGGGTGCGCGTCCGTTGAAGCATGCAATTGAATTCCATGTAGGGAATCGATTGGCAGATGGGCTATTAATGGGGCACATTCACCCCAATCAAACGGTTACCCTGTATAAACGTAAAGGTTCTGACGGATTGGAGTTCAAAGTATCGAAGTTAACGCGTCGAACAACAACTGCTGGGGCTAAATAATGGAACTGAATTTATTTAATACCCAATCTCGTCAGTGCGAAGCTATTGTTTTGGAACCCCAAAAACCGTTTAAAACCTATTGCTGTGGACCAACCGTCTATGGACCCGCTCACATCGGTAATTTTAGGACTTATGTCGTACAAGATGTGTTGGTACGGTTATTGAAGCTTCTTAAGGTAAATGTTTGCTATGTGCGCAATATTACAGATGTGGATGACAAAACTATTCGCGGCGCTCGTCAAAACAATCAGAGTTTGCAGGAATTTACCACGTATTGGACTCAACGCTTCCATAACGATTGCGAGCGTTTAAATTTATTACCTCCTACAGTTGAACCCAAAGCGACCGAGACCATTGATGATCAATTAGCGCTGATTCAATTGTTGATGGATAATGGATATGCTTATGCACGTAACGGCTCTGTTTACTTCCGCATTTCAGCCTGCAAGGATTACGGTAAACTTTCGCATTTAAATGAGCGCGAATTACAAACTCAGGATCTGAATAGCGCGGAGCAAGCGAATGATGCTGATGAGTATGAACGCGATCAAATAGCCGACTTTGCGCTTTGGAAGGCCTATAAGCCTGAAGATGGTACGGTTGCCTGGAATAGCCCTTGGGGACGCGGACGCCCTGGATGGCATACGGAATGCAGCGCAATGACCCATCGGTATTTAGGTGGAACATTGGATGTGCATAGCGGCGGAGTGGATTTGGTTTTCCCTCACCACGAAAATGAAATTGCTCAGTTCGAATCGGCTTACAAAGTGCCTTTCGTTAAGCATTGGCTGCATATTGCTCACCTGCGGGTAAATGGGCAAAAAATGTCCAAAAAACTGGGGAATTTATATACTCTAGATTCACTTCAGGAGCAGCATTATGAGCCATCAACCGTTCGTTATGCCTTAATCGCAGGGCATTACCGTAAGCCGTTGAATTTTACTTTCGAAAATTTGAATGCTGCACAAAGCGCGTTGCACAAAATCTATGCGTACACTCAGACATTATGTAAGCAATTGAGTGTTGATTTTGCTAACCTACCTGCCTTGCTTCAACAAGCAACTTTGCCGGATCATCTGCAATGGCTTCAGCCGTTTTTTGATGCGTTGCTGCATGACGATCTAAATACCCCAAAAGCCTTAGGTTGCTTGTTTTCGTTTATGGGACAACATCCTCAGTTATCGTTGGATGAAGCGAAAACGGTATTCCCTGAATGGCTTGCCGTGTTATATGCGTTAGGTATTCAACCCGTTGAACAACGTATTAGTATTCCAGCTGATATTCAGGAACTTGCTGAAAAACGTTGGCAGTGTAAGTGTTCCGGCGACTATCAAGCTGCAGACAACCTTCGAAAAGCATTGATGGATAAGGGATGGCGTGTCTTAGATAATGCTCAAGGGTATCGGATAGAACCCCTTTAATTTTAGAGCTAAAACAACGTTACTCCCTCTAGGCGCAACAAAAACTGTTTAACCGCCACTCCGCATGCAAATCCGCCTAGTGTCCCATTAGAAGCAATAACCCGATGGCAGGGGATAACAATCAGCAATGGATTTCGATGTAACGCTTGTCCTACCGCGCGTACCGCTTGGGGGTGGCCACACTGTAACGCGATTTGTTTGTAAGTTCGAACTGTTCCGTAAGGAATTAAGGTTAATGCCTTCCACACTGCTTGTTCAAACGCGCTGCCTTCATAAGCAATGGGCAGAGTAAATGGAGTACGGCTGCCCAAAAAGTAGGCATCCAATTGCTCACAGAGTTTTTTGAGTACATCCGATGCATAACTGCCTGCTGAAAAACTGTGTTGGTCGGAATGCCACATAGGTAGAGCTTTTGGAATTAACCGTACCGGCGGCTGCCATTGAATACGCGTTAACGCTCCCTGTTCGTTCACTTCTAATTGAAGCACCCCAATCGGCGCAGGGTATAAAACTGTTAAGTTGCTTGAATCCATCGTTCTGTGACGTTTTTGATGGTGAAGTGCAAGTGGATATCAAAGGGAATGCTTAACGATAAGTACTCAGGCCATTCAACCGCTAAACAAAACGGAGGTTTGCATACGTCATCCAAAAAAAGTTCGCTTTTCCCTTTTAAACGATAGGCATCGATATGAATGAGGGTTCTCATTCCCTGATGTACGTGCATAATATCGTATGAGGGGCTTTTAACATCGGCAATGCCCCAAACACGCGCCAAATGCTTAACAAAGGTGGTCTTCCCGCTGCCCAAATCCCCATGCAGCGCGATACAATACTGTTCTCCCGCTTGTTCCGCAATCGTTTGCGCGACAGTTTCTAAATCTGATTCACAGGAAAGCTTCCATTCCTGTTTCATAGGACAAGCGATTTTAGGATGAAAATATTTGCCAAATTCCCTAGGTTGAATAAAGCATGCATCCCTATATTAACCCACAAATTTCTTCCGCGTGCGTAGTATTTGCAGAAATAGTATCCTAATAACATAAGCGGCACAAAGGTTGTTAGATGGTGATGTACCAGGGCAAAAATGAAGGCATCGGCCCACAGGCTGAGCTTAAACGATGCAAAACGGCTGAAAAAACGTAACAGAATACCTCGGAAAAAAACTTCTTCGCAAATAGGAGCAAATACCCCGATGGTTAGGATAATGGCTACCATACTAAAGGGCGTAGGATTATGGATTAATAGCAATTGGACGACTGGCTGTGGGTCGATATGAATCGGTAACCCTAAGCGTTTGAGTATATACAGCACGATTCCCCACCCTATCATGCTAAAGATAACGATGGGCAATAATTGCAAAAATCCGTGGATTGTAAGACCTATATGGGATAGTTTATACCGATTGGTATTCATGGTGAACGCACGCTGACGCATGATTTTTAGGAAAAATAGCGCCAAAATGCATTCGGTTAAAAAGGAATACCCATAAACCCAATTACCTTTGTTGGGTGCATGTAAGATGAATTTGAACACACAATGGATTCCCAATGGAACCACAACAAACATTAATCCGCACCCAATAATTTTTATCCAATGCATCTGGAGTGGTGCCAAAGGACTCAGGGGCTTTCGTTTAGTCCATTCCCTAATAAAAAAGAACGTTCCTCCTAGCGTGCAAATCCCAACGCCTATAAGCCATCCTACTTGAAGAGAGGTCAAAGAAATATGCATAAGGGAAAATTTTTATTATTTTCAAAAAACAATGAACGTTTGTGAAAAATCGCTGTCTTACTTATTGATACCCAAAAAAATTTATTCACTTCATTTTTTATTTCTCATTTTTAGCGCCTAAAAAAGGCGCTTTTTTTATGTTAGTCAAGTTGCATTAAAGCGAAGTTTGAGGCTTAATACAAACCAAATATGAATCCCTACCAGGCATTTTTGCCCAGCATTACTAGTGAGCAATGGCAAAAGCTGTTCCATTACGAACAGTTGCTTTTGGAGTGGAACCAAAAAATTAACTTAATATCCCGTGTTGCCCCAGAACATACCTTTGAGCGCCATATCTTGCCGATTTTACCAGCTCAAGGTTTTTTGGACCCTGCAATGCGTACGGTTTTAGATATCGGCACCGGCGGGGGTATCCCAGGTATTCCTTTGGCTATTTTATTTCCTGATACATCGTTTACGCTGATGGATTCGATTCATAAAAAAATGCGAGCGGTTGAGGCTATTGTACGAGACTTACACTTGAAAAACGTTCAGCTGGTATGTGAGCGTTCCGAGCAATTAAAGTGGGTCGGCGATGCTTGTGTCGGGCGCGGAGTAACTGCGTTTGCCGATTTTATATCGTTAGCTAAACCACACTTGGGTAAAAGACTAGGCAGGGTTGTGTATTGGTCAGGTGGAAATTTTTTCATAGATGACAAAATGGTCGCAAAATCCACAACTATCCTTGATTTAGAGCAATTCTTTAAGGGACAATACGCGCAAACTAAGAAAATTTTTCACTATCAAGCAGGAAAAGCTTTCCATGATTGAAAAATTTTCCGCTTTTGAACCGGTAAACGTTGCCTATTGATAATTTTTTAGAAAAAATTACACAATTAGCAATATTTAGCCTCTATAGCCATAAATAGCGGTTATTCGCACGCAAAATAGGGTGTGTTTTATTAAAAACGGCATGATTTATGCTGTAATAAAGTTCCCATGCATAAATTAGCTATTAGAAGTCTGTCCGATATAGGAGTACCCTTTTTAGAACAAGCCATACGTCGCGCAAAAAGCGACCAAAAGGGAGCATTCCATTTTAAGCCTATTATGGATAATTTGGCCAAGAAAGGCTGTTTGCAGAAAGTTATGCAGGAAATGAAGACTTCCATTTTAACGGATATCCATAATAATCCTTTGCTAAGTGAATTTCGTTCGGATGCAAAATCCACCTTGAATCTTGAAATTGATGAACAGGGTCGTTGCATTATCAAAGAAAATGGACAGGTATTGTTAACTTGCTCACGCGATGCAGCTTTGGGTGAATTATGCCTCGCCTACTACCATTTGTTACAGTTTGAAGCCCCGGTTAGTGCAAAGGAGATTCCACTTGAATTCGTTGCCTAACTACGCATTTTTTCCGCCTCATAAATGTGCTGGAGGTTCAGGAAATCCTGATCTTGAGTCCCGCTGTATAGACAGTAATCGAACGAAGATGCAACACTCTGTTCCTTCTTCGCGGTTTCAAGACGGGTTCGGATCGTCCGTTCATTATCGGTTCCCCGATGCTTAATGCGTTTTTCCAATTCCTCTAATGTTGGGGGTGTAACAAAAACAATAACCAGACGATGCCCTAAATTTTTCTCATGGTAGGTTGTACGGAAGGTTTGTGCTCCCTGTACATCTAGGCAAATAATCAGGTCGCGGTCATTATACCCCGTAATTGCTTTGAGGGATACCCCATAATGATATTGGTACACTTGAGCATGTTCCAAAAATTCATGAGCTTCTAGTTTTTGCTTAAACGATTCGTCTGTTTCAAACCAATAATCTTCCCCATACCGTTCCATGTAACGAGGAGGGCGTGTGGTTGAAGTTACGACGCGTTTTGCATTGGGATAAGTTTTTAAAAATTGCGTACACAAAGTAGTTTTTCCGACTCCCGAAGGACCTGTTAATACCAACAGTAATTTATTCATGGCAGCAAAGCATTAGAGTTATTAATAACCCGCCGTACATTAAATGGGTTATGCCCAAGTATTTCATCTTGGAAGCCTTGGATTGATAGAGATACGGCAAAATATCACGTACGCAGTAAGGGCAAACCCCTGCGTATATCATCAAAAAAATCCATAGATAGAAATAAGCTGATATCCAGGGGCGAACCAGGTCGGGGGTTGCAAAATTGATATCCAATGCTGCTTGAATACCCATTAATCCAAGAACCACCATTCCACGCACGATCAGGAAATCCTGCCAATAAAGCGCGCATCCTAATAAAGAAAATCCAAAAATGAGCACCAGTAAAAATTTATACCGGCCAAAATCCGCTTCACCCAATTGAAGGATTTTGATTAAAAACAGTATACTTGCTAAGCCAAAAACAGTCTTGCCCAATCGGTCATTGCGCAGGAGTCGTCGGAAAATAGGTAGGTGGGATTCGCGTGTCCACAGGCAAAACAACCCCATTGCAATTATTCCGGCACTTAACCAGGCAACAAACATACACTTATTAAATCACGAATGTCTATTTAAAGGCAAAATTTTATTTGTTTTATGTTTTACAAAGGTAACAGAATGATTACTTTATTGATTTGTTTTTTGCTATGAAACAAGTATTGGTGGCCATTCCTTGTGATTACGATCCTGAACTTTCTCTCGAACGGAGAATAAAAGGTTCTATATTGTGCGCTTTGGAGCAGGATACTTATGATGAAGTTATACTGTTGGAGTTAAAGCCTTGGAAGCTCAACGTTTTATCGACGCAACAATTCATTAAGGCGAAATTTCCCCATGTGCAGATTAAGGTTTTTTCATTACCGATTGAACATATTGCGTCTTACGCTGAAAATTGGAATGCGTTAAATGGGTTACAAAATTTATTAATTGAGCAGGGTTCGCCCAATGATTGTAGTTATGAAATTTTACTGCCGCCGACGCTTTATACCTGCTTGTTCGATTGCTATCTGTTGTTGCTGCTAACTTGGGAAATTCCTTACCGCATTTTACATATTGATTTACCCTTAGAGCCGTTGAGTTCCCTCCAAAACTCAAATGTTATGGCCTTCAACG
>DGGR01000014.1 GCA_002392285.1 Verrucomicrobia bacterium UBA3869 | reverse complement strand
AAACCATAAAAATAAAATACTTTTCTCTAAAAGATTTTTAAAAAAGAAAAAATCAACGAAAGCTTGACATCACATATTTTTGTCTTAAATTTATTTTAAATATAGTATTTAGTAAAAACTAAGAATTCAATAATTGAGGAAAAACGAAGATGATTAAAATGACAGAAAAACCTTACTTGAAAAAGGCTCTCATGATGGGGATCGTGCTTACAAGCGGTATTGCTTGCGCGAATGAAGTTGACATCCGCTTGGGTGGATTGGTTCGTGAAGAAGCATTACGGAATGCAAGCACCAACTCAAAAATCCGTTCAGAATTAGATAACACCAAATATGCTACCAGCGACAAATCTTTAAATTTGTTTGGTTATGCGGATGTATCTAAGGCTAATGAATTGCTTTTTATCAGCGATTTGGGCTCCAAAAAAATTGAAGTTTACCAAGGTCGTTGCATTGATGCCGCTCAATGGACTTTCGCTAACGAGGAAAAATGGTCCGCAGAAGGCAATGCTTATGAAAACCTGTGTAAACATGTTCGTAAATTCTTCGGCGAAAACGAAGAGTGGCATGTTCGTACCTATGCAGCCCTATGCAGCCGTGATTTCTTGAAAAACTTCTTCTTCCAAGATTTATTAACCGACGGTAGTACTTTTAACATTAAAATAATTGTAGATATCGCCAAAGGTTATCAATATGCTTGGGGTGGTTGCGCTGAAATCTTCGTTCAAGTCAATGAAGTATTGCCAAACGGTAAGTTAGGATACGGAGTTGATTTCTCGGTAACGATTAAAAAGACCGATCGTAAGACTGAAAAGACCAACTGTGTTGATATTATGCAAATCACAGTATGGCGTTCTCGCAACGAAAAGAACCAAGTGGATACAATCCTAAAAGATGGTGTTGTTGTTTACGAACGTAAGTCATTAGCTGAAGAACAATTGGCTGCAGAAGCTGCTATGAAAGAACGTCAATTGGCTATCGAAAAAGCTAAGAATGAGAAATTATTAAAAGCCAAACGGGATGCTAAGAATGCGAAGCGCATTAACGGCAAAACCAATAATGGTAAAGCAGTAAAAGGTCATAGCCATCGTTCCAACCTGTTGGATCGTTGGAATAGCAACAAGGCTTCGGCTAAATCCGCTAAGGTAGTGGCTGAAGAACCTACATCCCCTAAGGTAGCTGAAAAACCTGCAGTTGTTGAACAATCCAGGGCCAGAGGTGCTAATAAGTTTTTCCGCAACGCACGTCGTCACGGAACGAACCAAGCTGCATCTGCTCGTCCACATCGTGGAATCTTCAATAAGTTGGCAAATAAATAAGACTTGATTGATCAATAACCAAGGAAGCAGGGCTCGTTATGAGCTCTGCTTTTTTATTGCCCGTTTATTGCCCCTGGATTGTTTTTTCTAGAAGCGTTTCCGTACCTTTTAGAAACCTTTAGCAATAAAGCGATAAGGTTTATTGGCCCAGATAGATCCGGCATAGTTAATGCCGATGCGTGGGGTAGTTACAAAGGGTAATTTTTCGGTAGCAGGCAACAACCATAAGTGGGTTTGAGGGGCACAAGGTAGTCCGTTAAAGGTCTGCGTGATAGCGAAAGCTTTAGTTAACCTTCCAGGCCCAGAATGAGTTTTTAGAGACCGAATAAGGACGGCGGCTGGGTGTCCTTCCGCTTCGGTAACCACATTGAGCATACAATGCATCCCATAACAGAGGTAGACATACCAAATGCCTCCTGCAGCGTACATAGGGGCGTTGCGTTTGGTTTTACCAAAACGAGCGTGGGAAGCGAGGTCCTCTTGCCCTAAATAAGCCTCTGTTTCTACAATTGTATCCATGAGTATTCCTTGTTGAGTACGCCTGCATAGACGGGCTCCAATGAGCTGTTGTGCCACCCAAAGGGTTGGGTGATTAAAAAAATCTGAATCCAAAGCTTCCAATAAAAATTTTATGTTCAAACAAAGGGGAAAAAGCAAGTTAGAAGTGCTTCAGCTTCGGTGTTGATAAGTTGTTAATAAGTTTTTCTTGTCAATAGTCTGTAAAAAACAAAAGCTAAAAACAGAATTGTTAAACCTAGAAGGCAAAAGATTATCTTAAGGTTTGCGATTACGCCATTGGAGCCGTTTTGCGGTCTCTTACAAGCCAAGAATATTGATTGGATTGGACTTGCAAACGATTAAGATACAGAGAAGAGTAGAAGCGAAGGGTATTGTGAGTAATTTTTTAGACGAGTTAAAACAGACGCTGCAAAAACGCTTTTCGGGAGACACCTATAAAATCTGGTTTCAACCTTTGCAATGTGCGGAGTATACAGCCGATCGTTTGGTTTTGGTCACGGATACGACCTTTGCATCCGATTGGTTGGATAAGAATTATCGTGATGTCATCGAACAAAGCGTTATGCAGCTAGCGGGACACCCAGTTACGGTTGTTTTTAAGTCCGGTGAGGTAGAGGATGATAAGGCGCACAACGAGCATAATAACCAGCGTGTGGCTACCCTAAAGCAGGATCCTAAGCATTGTGGGCTTTTAGCGCATCATACCTTTGAAAATTTTATTGTTGGGGCTGCCAATCAATTAGCTTATGCAGCGGCGGTAGCATCAGCCAGTTCGCCAGGTAGAGCTTATAATCCATTGTTTATCCACGGCAATACGGGTTTAGGGAAAACCCACCTGATGCAGGCTATCGGCAACCATATTTTGCAACATCAAGTCAATGCGCGCATTAGCTACGTAACTACCGAGTGTTTTACAAATGATTTTATTGATGCGATTCAAAAGAACAAACTGCCGTTATTTCGTCGTAAATACCGTAGTATGGATGTGCTGCTGATCGATGATATTCATTTTTTATCAGGCAAAGAGCGTATTCAAGAGGAGTTTTTCCATACATTCAACGAATTGTTTGATTCCAAGCGGCAAATTGTTCTGTGTAGTGATCGGCCGGCATCGAAAATTTCAAACCTTGAAGGGCGTTTGGTTTCGCGTTTTCAATGGGGGTTGGTGTGTGATGTAAAAGCACCGGATTTTGAAACACGGGTAGCTATTTTATTGCATAAAGCCAAACAGATGGGGTTAACGTTATCACGCAATATTGTGGAACATTTGGCGCAGCAGGTCGTAAGCAATGTGCGGCGCATGGAGGGCGCATTAAACCGTATTGCCAGTTACCAGCAGTTGCTTCATCAAGCATCCTTATCGTTGGATAAAGTAGACGAAATGCTGGAAGATATTTTTCAGGAAGAACTAGCGGCTCGCGTAACCATTGAGGATATTCAAAAGGCAATTTGCGATTTTTATCATTTATCCTTACCGGATTTGCTCAACAAGCGACGGTTAGCAAAGATTGCGTTTCCGCGGCAAATCGCTATGTATTTATGTCGTTTACTGACAAGCGATTCTTTGGTAGAAATAGGAAACGCTTTTGGTGGACGGGATCATGGAACCGTGATTCATGCTTGTAAGGCAGTTGAAGGAGCCATACAGCGGGAACGTATGACCAAACAAACCGTGCAGTTTTTGCAGCAAAAATTAATGAGTAAATCATGAATAATGCTTCGTTTTCTGATGAGCAAATAGCTCAAATGCGTCGCTGGATGAATGAATTACATTCTATCGGTGAGTTGCAATCTAAAATTCAGGCAACTTTTGCCAAACGCTTAACTTATCTAGAAACGCGCTTTTTGATGGATGATCTGCATTTGCAGTTTCCTCAACCTGCTGAAGCTAAACCTAATAAGCCATCAGCAGCTCCTTTAGAGGGTTCGTTAGTGGATGCAGGTAAGGGATCGGTAACCGTATCTTTGGATCCCGTTACACGGCCGGGAATGCTGGTCAATGGTTCGGTTACATTTTCTGATGGACAGAAGGCAACTTGGGGGTTGGATCAATTGGGTCGCGTGGCTTTGCAGCCGGAAACAAGCGGTTATCGTCCAAGTGATAACGATAGGATTGAGTTCCAATCAGCTTTGCAAAAGCAATTAAGCGAAATGAGCACACGGGGAAGTTTGTAGCCATGCCTCATCGCCGGAACATTGTATATTTTATTATCTTCACGCTTCTATTTTGGACGATAGGGCCGTTGATGGTCTACATTGTAGATCCGTACCATATATTTCATGAGACGCGATGGAACAAGAACCTATGGTTTGGTAGCCAAAGTTTACTCAATTTGGGTCAAATTGAGACCTACCTCAAGCCGGGTGATTACGATAGCGTTCTGTTAGGATCCTCCCATTCGATGAACTTTAAAGGTAGTGATTTAGCCAAGGCAGTAGGTGCTAAAGGCGTTCTGAAGTTGTGTAATGGAAACCAAAGCATGGAAATGTGTCGGGAATGGCTAAATCGGAGTATTGCTAGTGGGCATCTAAAACATGCTTTTATCCTTATGGATGCTTGGTGTTGGTTATCGCTTGAGAAACAAGATGACGCATTGGAAACGGTAAAACCCTATGTGGCGCATCCTTGGTTATGCTTATGGAACCCAAAATGCCTACGTAGTGTGCCAGGATTTTATATTATTCCGAGGCATTGGGAGATAACTAAAAACGAACGATTTCATCCGTGGGATCAGGTGGATGATATCCATAATTGGTTTTCGCAGCGAGAAAAGTACTTTGCTCGCTGGATTCAACCTAAAACATTAGCTTTGACCCGGAAGGCTGTACATAATTTTGAGCATTATTGCATTACGGAGTCTTCGATGACGAGCTCACTCGTTAAGAACAGGATGGAACCTTTACTGCATATAATCCGTACGCATCCGTCTATCCAATTTCACGTGATGATAGCGCCCAATTGTTGGACGGTATATCGGTATATATTTCATTGGCTCCAACGTACTTTATCTCCAACGCAAATTTATGATGCGTTTTTCTTTGGCACTCGTCATTTGATAACCACCTGTGCCGATCTCCCGAATGTCAAAATCTACGGTTGGCATGATTGCGCTTTTGTAAGCAACCTAGCGAATTACTGCGATCCAGGTCATTATCATCCCGATATCAACCGCTACATGGCGTGGTGCATTGAGCACGATAAGCATCGGTTGACCAAAGAGAATTACGATGTGTACGAAGCACGTTGTGTGGAAAACTTACGTGCGTTTAAGATCCTAGATTCCTATCCTCATCGCGATACCTTCGACGAGTTGGTCGCTGCGGAAATGCAGGACGGTAATTAAACGGCTACTAGCCCCTATTGTTTGTTCTAATTAAGCCCCATTGTTGGGGCTGTTTTTATCTGTTCGCATAACAAGCGATATAAGCATTGCTGATGATTTTGCTGTGACAAAAAACCATTTAGCCTCAAATAGTCTTTTTAGTTAAATTTTAAAAAATTTATGTATTATATCACATTTAATCATTAATGATAATACAAATATTTATATAATAGCGAAAATGACACAAAACATGTTCGCTAACCCTATCCCATCTGAGCTGTATGCGCTGTTGGGGTCATCCATAATCGGGAGCAGTATGCGCCTGATAAGTTTTATATTTATGGCACGTCACTATGAACGTGTATTAACGTTGCGGCGTTCGAACGTTCAAGCAACGATGGTTCATCGCGCGCGTATGACGTCCAGTCTACAGTTAGTGCGACGCATCATCGCCTTATCGGCTGTATTTTTTGTAATTGTATGGCCGAAGCTAGTAGCTGTTTTTTGTCCCAACATTCCCATTACGATTGGGATTACAAAAACAACGCGCAAATTGTTTAGCTTTTGTTCTGGAGTTGAAAACCTGACCTGGATTCAGCTGCACGGAGTTGTAATTACCCCGCTCGATACGCACCTTCTGTCAGCCATTATGGGGCTCTATTTTGGATATACGTTGGTGGACTTTAAACGTTAAGGGATTTTATGAAAATAAATGAATTTGTACGTAGGACCCTCCTGTTACAGTTAGAGTCAGCCTATCCAGTATCGTTACCGATTGAAACGCTCAAGCAGGGTGTATTTTTGCACGGATTGCCGGCGAACAGGCGTTTGTTGGAAAAGGAACTAGCGTATTTGCAAGACAAGGGATTTGTGTTGCGGCTAAGCAATGATATTTGTCCGCAAGCATACCGATACAAAATATCCGCTCAAGGCATTGATTTTTTAGAAAATGAAAAGCGCAACCCCAGTAGAATTTAACGAGCATTTAGAGCGTATTAAGCGGGCTAAAAACGCTGCATCCTTATTAGAGCAAATGCATGTTGCTGAGCAATCGATGGGGATGCTTTGGGAGCGTTTATTTGACCAATTATGCGTGGATGCTAAATCGGCCAATTTTAGTACAACCAAAGAAATTGTGGGGATTTTAACGAAGCTTCTGCACAACTACCGAGAGTTATTTGCGGTTTGTAGCAAGGTTAATAATGCGCAAGCGGAATCTGATTTGTCGGAAGAAATGCTGAGCAATCTGGAGGATCAGTTAAACCTACTATGAAAACGTTCTTCTTACCTTATCAAGCGAAGTGGATACAAGATACTTCCCGGATTAAGATAATGGAGAAATCGAGGCAGATTGGTTTATCCTGGGCAACGGCTTATCGGGCGTTGCGTAAGGCTATAACCCATGCGAACACCCACGTTTGGATTTGTTCGCGTGATTTGCAGCAAGCACAGCTGTTTTTGAACGACTGCAAATCCTTTGCAGCTATTTTAAATCAAGCGTATCACGAACAGCTATTGGGGCGTGCCTCGAATTTGCGTACGGTGTTGCGTTTGCGCAATGGAAGTACGTTAACCCTGATTTCGTCGGCGGTCAATGCACAGGCAGGAAAGCGAGGATCGCGTATCCTTGATGAATTTGCGCTCCATGAAGATCCGGAAGCCTTGTACAACATTGCTTATCCCGGAATTACCTGGGGTGGGCAATTGGAGATTATTTCAACCCATCGCGGAGCTCATAACTTCTTCAATCGTTTAATAGAGGAAATTCGTAACGAAGGGAATCCCAAACAAATTTCGCTGCATCGGGTAACCTTAGAGGATGCGTTAGACCAAGGATTTTTAGACAAATTAAAAGCCAAATTGCCTCCGGATGATCCCCGTCAAGCAATGGATGCTGGTGATTATTACAATTTTATTAAACAATCCTGTGCGACCGAAAAAAGCTTTTTGCAGGAATACATGTGTCAGCCCATGGATCATTCCGATTCCCTGTTATCCTACGAGGCAATTCAAAAGTGTTTCTATTCGGAGGCTGAAGATTGGAGACAAACTTCTGATGGCGTTATGCTCATGGGAGTCGATTTGGCGCGAACCAATGATTTAAGCACCTTTGTGATTGTAGAACAAATCAACGAGATGTGTTATCTACGCCACGTCCAATGCTTAAAAGATGCACCGTTCGATCAACAAGAATCGGTCTTCGACCAGTTGTTCCACCGCTTTAATGTACAACGCGTTTGTGTGGATCAAACAGGTATGGGGCGGCAGTTTTTAGAGCGCGCACAAAAGCGTTTTGGAGACGACCGAATCGAAGGAATTCAATTTACCCAAAACACCAAGGAACAATTGGCCTATGCCTTAAAAGCGCAGGTAGATCGTCAAATGGTGCGTTTATCGTCTGATGAGGAATTGGTAACGGACTTACTCAGCATGCAAATTGACGAACAGGGTCGTTTAACCGCTAAACACGGACCCAATGGGCATGCAGATCGTTTTTGGGGATTAGCCCTAGCTATTCATGCTGCTCAAACAGTATCGATCGGTTCCTGTGCAGCTGAAACGTTTTCCCTACCTTCTTTCCAAGGCCCTATGCAAATTCAACGCTTAACCTTCTAGTTTTTATGCAAACCAACATTTATACCACCTCTATCCGAACGGAGCGTTTTAGTGCGCAAAGCTGGAACCCCATTCGTTCTCTTACTCCCCAATCGCTTTCTAAAATTTTAGATGATTTTCATGCAGGGCGCTTGAAGCAAGCAGCCATGATTTGGGATGCGATTGAGCAACGGGACGATGTATTACAGGGCGCTATTTCCAAGCGTAAAAAATCCATTGCGCGTCTCGATTGGGAAATTCTAACCCTTGATAGTTCCGACGAGGCTATGCGTCAAAAGGTCATTTTGGAGCAGTTTTATAACAACCTAAGTTGCGTTAATGCGTTTGATGAAAACGAGCATGGCGGTTTATCGTTGCTCATTCATCAGATGATGGATGCGGTTGGCAAACGATATGCGGTGCATGAACTAGTGTTTAAGCCGTTCAAGCAAGACAATACCGAGTTATTAACCGCCGAATTTCGCTTTGTTCCGCTGTTTTTCTTTGAAAACGAAGGAGGTCGGTTACAGTTTGTGGATCCCGAAACCCATAAAAAGGTTCCAACTACGCCTGGTGAATGGTTGGTAACCACGGGCGATGGATTGATGGAATCCAGCTCTATTGCCTATCTATTTAAACACCTCTCCTTGCGCGATTGGCTCATCTATTGCGAGCGCAATGGTATGCCCGGTGTAAAGGGTATTACACAAGCGCGTCCCGGTTCTAAGGAATGGGATATGGCGTGCGATGCGGTAAAAAACTTTAGTGCTGAATTTTGTGCGGTGATGTCGCACGGAACGGATATCCAGGCCATTGATATTTCCGGCAAAGGTGTATTGCCTTACCCGGAATTCGTCAAACGTATAGACGATCTTATGTATCTGACATGGTTGGGTACCCGCTTAATCAATTCGAGCAAGGAAAACCCTACCGGTGTTACCCTTCAACGCAACGAAAACAATATCTTGGAAGAAGAAGATGCACAAAGGATTTCAGAGACCCTGAATGAACAAGTGGATCGTGAAGTATTATCGCGCCTTGAAGGCATTAAGCAGCCGAAAGCGTATTTCCGGCTCAAATCGTCATCTAACAAGAACCTGAATAACGATTTGGCTATTATCAAAACGCTTTACGATATGGGCGTATCGCTCAGCGTTAACGATATCCGTGAACATTTTGGAATTAATCCACCTCTAGACGTCAAAGACACCCTGCAAAAGTGGGGCGTTCATCCGGTAGCGGAATCTGAGGAAGGTCTTCAAAAATAAAATTTTTATGAAAAATTGGATACAATTATCTCCTTATGGTACGTTCAACCATCCCTATGGGAAACAAACAATAGAACTTACGGATGCCAAGCGTTGTGCCTCCAAAAGCAAGCGCCTAAAAATACGCTTACGCTGCGATAAAATTCCGGTGTACATTGGTCATCCTGATGATCCCTTGTACAACAACCCAGCGAATCCGGTACCGCATAAAGTCTATGGGTATGTGCGACGCATCACCGTTAACAACGAGGGATTGTTTGTAAAAATCAAATGGAATCGCTGCAGTTATGAACTGATTGCTAATCGCGTCTATACTTACTTATCGCCCCGTTGGGTTTTGATCAAGGATGCGCATCAGTCAACCTTCCATCCCATCAACCTATTGTCGGTCGGACTTACCCAACAACCCAATTTACCGGTCGAGCCTATTCCGTACGATGAAGCACAGGAGTGCTTGAAAAAGTTACGGGTGGTGAAACAACAAAAAGCCAAATCCTCGCATTGCTGGCTATGTGCTCTGATAAAAGGTTGCTATCATCGGTTACTTCGGATGTGGCAGCAGATACGCAAAGGCTATCAGTGGCTATTTCAGGTAGCACCGGATGCTCCACAAAGCACTCCTGTTGTTAAGAAACCAGTTGCGAAGAAGCAGGTAATAAAGGCTGACAAAAACAAGGCGGTCTCTAAGCGAAAATCGAAGCGAAAAGCACATTCGCATAATTTGCACGGGCAGCAAACGCGCGGCGATAAAAAGCGCATTTTGGATTTTTCGCAAAAGGTTATGCAGCGCATGCAACAAACAGGCGAAAACTATCCAGAAGCCTGGTGCGCGGTTCAACGAGACGAAGAACGCTTTTAACTGATAGATATTAATTTTATGAAACAACTAAACACTATTATTATGGCAAATGAGAATACATTTGGCTATCACAGAGGATCCTTTACGTTAAGCGTAAAGAAAAACCCTATCGCAAAAGGCATGCTGGTCACCTTTGACGGAAGTCAAAACTATGTAAAAGCATGCTGTAAGGGAGAATATCCATTCGGTATAGCATTACGGGATGCAAATCCCACAAAGGATCAAGATGCGCATATCTCCATTCAGCCGTTAAGCTGCACCGATCAAAGCGCACGCATTTTACTTGATGATGAGGTTAAGCCTGGAGATTCTTTGGGCTTATCAGATGAAGGCAAAGCCAAAAAGCTGACTAAAGACATGCTTTTCATTGGTATTGCGTTAACCGATGGATCTAAAGGCACCCTGGTTGAATCCTTAACCACGTTACCTCAAAACTTCGTTAAGTAAACGATATGACGACACAAACAAACGATTTCACTTATAACACAGGACATCTATCGATGGAGCTTACTGAATTTGCAAACAGTACGCACAACCATGAAGATTTAAAGAAAACTTTAAATTTTATTGCGCCAGCCATTCCGGTTGCACGCTACTTTCAATACACAAAAGCAGCGCCAGACCAGTTCTTTAGCACGGAAGAAGATGATATTCGCGCAACAGGCAGCAACTTTAAATACATAGATTTCCAAGGTGAATCCATCACTGCTAAAACCCTCAATAAGGGATTGGGAGTTCGTGTGGATGTCGATGATATCAACGGGAAAGATTGGCCAATGCGTTATGTTTATTTCTTGCAAGAGCAAATCTATCGCAATGAGTTGCGTCGCGTGATCAAAGCCTTGATTGCAAACGCAAACAATGGTGGAAAGTTAACCTGGACGGGAAAAGCTTCTCCGGATACGGATATCCGTAAAGTGTTAATGGAAGCCTGCAAGAAGAATGGATTTTATCCCAATCGCATACTTTATTCCGAACCCGCATGGTTTATTCGCCAAGATTGTTATGCTGGACAAGATACTGCAGGAGCTCGTATCGCCGCTCAAATGTCCCGCGAAACCGTAGCAGAGTTTTTGCGCATGGATTCAGTTCAGCTCTTGAAGCAAAACAACTTAGGCATTCAAGGACAATTGAAGGACAACAGTGTTTTTGCTTTCTACGCTGAAGATTCCATGTTTAAGGACGCTTTGTCGAACTTGAAGTACTTTGTAACCTTGTCGCCTGAAGGTCACTTCTTCCGCGTATATTTAGTAGAACAGCCTAAGTATACCGACATCATTGTTGAGTGCTTCTCGACGATTGCAGTGACTTCGAAAACGAACCTCATTCATTGGACAGTTCAAGGAGCCTAAACCCATTAGTGTAACGGGATGGTAACTCCATCCCGTCGAACCCATTTTTATGATACAGCCTATTACCTTACAGTGGATTCAATTAAAACCTAACGACCTATCGGATTATCTGATTGAAGAGCAACTCAGCGCCCTGACTCCAAAAGAAACGATTTTGCAGGGTATTATTGCCGATGTATGCGCTTATATACGGCAACGGATTCCCAGTGCTTGGTTACCTAATCCGATCAAGGCCAATCATCTTCCAGATGCTTGTAAGCAAGCTGCTTGCCATTTGGTGATTGAAGTTTTGCAAACTCGGATGCCTGAGCTTATGGCGTCTGAAGATCAGGTTCGTGCAGCAGACCAAGCCCGCAAAACGTTAGATGCGTTGTTTACGGATTGGAATACCCAAGCCAAGCGTTGGGAACCGCGTATAGAAGCCGTTGATCATCGGGAACATGATGTGAAACAATCAACCTTAAAAGGATTATGAAGCCTGTTTTGCGAGCCATTCAGTCAGAAGTTGTTAGCTTTTTCCAAAAGCAACCGGACTTAAATGCAACAGCCAAGATTGTTGCAAATAATAATTTTTTGCTCAAAAAACGGACTCAAAGGCGCTTGGTACAAACAGCACCGTATGTATTGTTTATCGATCTACCGTTTCCCTTAAAAACCCTGCCTGCATTGGTGGCTCCCTGCTGGGACACCTTGGCGTTAAAGTGCACCTTGTTGCAATCGATTACAACTGCCGATAAAAGCGATTTTGTCGATTATGCCGAGCAGGTGAGTTTTGCGCTTGCAGGGGCTACTTTAACGGTCAAAAACCTATGGAAAGGCACGTTTAGATTGGCTGAAAGCGCCCCTTGGGAATGGTTAACGGTTGATAGAAAAAATGCGCTTCAAGTGAATTTCGAAGCGACCAATTTTGACGTTGCTTTATGAAAATTACCCTCAATAGCTATGTTTTGTCGGATGGAGAAAGAACCAACGAAGCTATTACGCGCTTAGAGATAACGGCGCATTGGACGGTTCAATGGCGTAAGGCGATCCATGCGGACTTTGCTAAAGCGTTAGGGCGGGATAACCAACAGACAGAAATTGTTTTGGAGGTTAGCAAGCGTCATGCAAGTAAAGCAGAAGCGATTCAATATAGCTTAACGCACGCTAGTCAGTTGATCCATGCAAAAGGCCAACTGTCGATCGATTTTGAAGCCCCGAGCGACAAAAAAACCACTCTTTTAGAAGACGCTACCTTATGCACGATTCAAACGCATTCCAAAGGGAACGCTTCTTATACCCTTTATAAAATTTACGGAGGAAATCTACATGAAACAAAATGATTATTATGAATTATTAGATGCAATCAAAGAGCACGAAAACCAACTCGCTGATTTAGCAGGTCGGATAGAGGAGTTGCGTGAACAAATCAGCAATACTCGTCATTAATCATGAAGCAATGGACCCTGTCCTATCACGGCCAAACCAAACCTTTGGCCGAATGGGGTATTTCTAATGTTACGCGCCACATCCTGAATCAAGGGACGGATACGGTTACCTTTCAAACGGATGCTTCAGCACCCGTGTTTGAATGCGACGCAATCATTGAAGTATTTCAGGATAACACTCGGTGGTTTTGGGGGCGTATTACCCAAACGCCAACGTATTATACAGCGGATTCTGAATCCGCTTATTACAAAGCATCCGGTCCATTTTGGTATTTCGATCATTTGGTTTTTCAACAACCTTGGCGCTATTTTAAAGATGGTACAGCGACCACCACAGAGGTGATTAACCGTAGTGTGTGTTTGTTGGGTCAAGATGATCAAGGAAATACGATCAATGCTCGCCAGTGTCTGCAGGCAATCGTTGATTATGCGAAAGCGCATCATGCACCGATCGAGTGTGGGACTATTTCCGGTTTTGATTTCGAGTTTCCTTGCGAAACCATCAAGGACTGCAGTTGTAGTGAAGCGATTTTAAAGCTATTACGTTGGACCCCCAATGCTACCGCTTGGATCGATTATACGACGAAAACCCCAACGATTCATTTTGCTTGTGCGTCCGCTTTACAAAAACAATCGTTGTCTCTGCGCCAACTGACCCAGTTTTCCATCATCCCACGTAATGATTTAAAGATAGCAGCGGTTGTTCTGAAATACGAACATTCGCATTCAGCCGATGGAGCTACGTGGAAAAGCGTTACGGTGGATCGCTATCCCGAAAACGCAACCGGCGAAGAACTAAATGCGTTGGTATTGACGGTTGAATTGGAAGGATCGCATGCGCATGTGCAGGAACAATGGGTACAGACGCAACCGATTCAACCTGAAAGCGACAACTGGTGGAAAAAGCATTTTCCTTGTTTGGTTGATGCGAAATCGATACAAATTTCCAACGTCCAGCGAATGTCTAATCTACCGAATGAGTTACTGGAAGGCGCAATTGCGCCTTGGATGGGATGTGACGCCACCTATGAAACAATCAGCGCCAGTATCCATTACGTAACAGATGAAATGGATACCGAACGTCCATTTTCGGTAAAAATTTGTGCAACCAATGCGCAATCTAGGATCTACCAAAACGTTATTTCTAGCGGCAAAACAACACAGCCTCCGGTTGGTTTAGCAACCACGCTGTATCAATCGATAGGGTGTTTGCGCTATGAGGGACAATTAACGTTGATCGATGAAGATCTATCGGGACCTTTTATCGGCCACGCTTTGTCGTTTTTAGATGGCGAACCTGCTTGGGCCACGTTGAGTTTACCCGTACAAGAAGAACGAATTTCGTTGGATACTGGAACGACCGTTTTAAAGTTTGGAGCCCCTAAGCAATTAGGACCTAACGATATCTGTCAATTGATGCATACGAACCGAATCCGTACCATCACGGATAACCCAAAGATGCGCTTTGCCGACCAAAGTTCTGGAAATAGAACCTATTTCCCTCACATGTCGCCCATTTCCGATTCTCAGGTGGATATGGGACGCTATACGCAATTAACAATTGGAACGAAATCAAAGCAGGTGATGATTAATGCGAATGCGTTGCCTGAAAACACGCAGCTTTCCCTAAAACCGTTTAATATGGTTGAAAACGGAGAGCTAAAACAATTTTGGATGATTGCTTCCCGCTGATTTATGCCTGTTGCGCCTTCATTCCGTACGATTGTCAATGAGCTGGGGGTAAGCCCCAGCATTTTGGCTCTCCCCTTTAACCAACGCTGTAATGTAACGGTTTCTATTAAGACCTATTCTTATTGGTTTTGGAGCTTGGCATCCTTAACCTTTGATTACACCTATACCGTTGGAGGCCAGACTATCCATCGAACCCGCGTGGTACATCCGTCAAAATCGGGTTTAAAGGACCGTATTGCCGGCCTGTTTACTTTTTCTGAACAGCCAACGGAGGCAACACCCATACAACCTACGGTGCCGGTTGTGAGGCAAGTAGCGCCAGGAACACGACCTACCACGAGACTCGTTCTAAGAACAAACCAACCCGTACCGCTATCCACGCAAAACGTTGTAAACACCTCCATTTCTTTCGCGATTGCTTCACCGCACGATAAAAACCTGCAGGGAGATGAAAAGGCGATTCAAGAACAGCACGTCCATTTGGCTCAAGAACAGCCGTTGTTTTGTTCGAAAAAACTACGGCCGTTGAATGATCTGGTTTATTTAACTTTGTCCTTTGTTGAACACAACGGGTTGAGTGTTTTATGTACCCACCCAGAGCTTTACCAAGGATATAATACAATTCATACCTATTCAGTGCCTTTTATGGAGCAAACGCTGACGCTTTACTTAATGAGTAGTGCACGCAATCGACAACCTCTTGTTGGGTCGATTCAATCCTTCAGTATTACACCTGAATTTTATACCTTTGAGGATAAAAAATAAGGATCATTAGCGAGGTTTCGGTTGAAAAAGGATCATTCCGATACAGGCACTGGTGATGGCGATATCGGCTACATTAAAGCATGGCCAATGCCAGTTTTGGACATAGCAATCTATAAAATCAATTACATATCCGCGGCATAAACGGTCTAAGGTATTGCCACAAATCCCGCCAATGAGCAATCCCATCCAAATAGGATAGGCGGGTGGTTTTGCTAAAAAATAAGCGCTTAAAACAAACAGTAAGGTGAGCCCGGTGTAAGCCAATAAGGAAGTATAGGCACCAGCCCAGCCCCAAATACTTCCGGTATTGACGACAAAGGTTAGGGATAAGCAATGAGGGATAACGGGGACTTGGCAGGGGTTAGCATGAGCGCATAGGTACTTCGTTAGCTGATCAAGCAGCACAACGCCCCCTGCGACACAAAAACAAAGTTTACGCCCCCTCATTCGTTCGCGCCATTGTTATCGTCCGTCCACAACGGTTTGTTGAGCGCGTCTTCAGCATCATCGGAATCATAGGCTTCATCCTCCTTACGGTCCTTTAATGCCTGTAGCTTCGCTTCTTCATCCAGCTGCTTTTGGCCTTCTGATGAATACCGAGCATAAGGCATTGCGCGTAGCCTTTCGGGATTAATGGGCTCATGGGTCAACTCACACAGGCCATAGGTCCCCTTAAAAATGCGGTCAATCGCTGCATTGATATCCATCAGGATTGCTTTCGGGTTGGAATAACCATAAGTTTCTATGGCTACATGCCCAGTTTGTTCCAGCTGTTCCTTTAACGCGATCAGTTGATCATAGTACGTGCGCCACTTTTTAGGCACTTCGTTCTTATCATGCTTCGCTTTGGGCTGGTTGGGGGTACTTAAACCCAAAATATCTGCTAACGACGCAGCAGGAAGTTCTTTTGGGGTAGCCGCAGCCTTGTTCGATGGCTTGCTGGTTTTCGATGTTTTTCGCTTCATGTGTGAATTACATTGTATGGGTTTTTAGCCAAGATTTCAATACGGGCACACATCGTTCGGATACAGGCCCCAAACCTTCTACCTCAACTAATTTGTCAACCCACCGCCAGGTGCGTGGACACTGTACCCCATCTGCATGCTTGACTGCAATCGAACAGCCCGATTCGGAACCCACCGTAAGGTGCACTGCCGATACAATCCAGTATTCGGGTAAATAGGACTCATAACGCTTTAACACAGCCCATTCATGGCTTTGTTCCCCAACTGTTAGGATGATTTGGGCATCTAAGGATTGCCCAATTACTTTCTGCTGGCGCGCTTTTTCGAGCTCTATTTGCACTTTTTCACGTATCTGAAATAATTCCGTAAAATCCTTATCCAACGCCTCATCATTCCATTGAGCGTTCGTTTTTGGGAAATCACTAAGATGGACGGGTTGGTCATAACCAAAATCCGCATCTCCTTGTAAGTAACCCCAAGCCTCATCGGCCGTAAACGTTAAAATGGGTGCCAGTAATTGAATGAGCGTTTGGCAAACGGTATACAGAACCGTTTGAGCTGAACGCCGTTCCAATCCATCAGCCTGTAAAGTATACAAGCGATCTTTTAAAATATCATGATAACGAGCCGACAAGGTTAACGTACAGAAACGATTGATCTGTTGGTATACCTTATGAAAATCGTAAGCATCATAGGCCTGGGTTACCCCATCGATCAAGCGATTGGTTTCAGACAATACCCAACGGTCTATTGGCAATAGTTGGGAGTAGGCAATCGCATTGTTTGGCCTGAAATCATAGAGGTTGCCTAATTGAAAACGCAGCGTATTGCGCATCGTTCGATAAGTGGCGATGACCTGCTGAAGAATAGCGTCAGATACCGGAATGTCATTGCGATAATCTTCGGAAGCGATCCATAAGCGCAAGGTATCAGCTCCGTATTTAGATACGTAAGCTTCGGCTGTTTGAGGGCTACCGGAGCTTTTCGAGATTTTCTTACGTTCTTCGTCTACAAAAAAACCATGGGTTAAGACCGTTTTGTATGGAGCACGATCCCCAGTTACTAAGGCGGTGAACAAAGAAGATTGAAACCACCCGCGGTGCTGATCGCTCCCTTCGAAATATAAATCGGCAGGTTCCCATCCTTTGGGTTGGAGCACCGCTACATGGCTACACCCAGAATCAATCCAAACATCCAATGTGTCATTGCTCTTATGCAAGGTTCCTGACCATGTTTGGGGTAATGAAATGCCTTCTAACAAGGTTGTTTCGTCAGACTCAAACCACCATTGGGTCCCCCGTTGAGCTATTTTATCAGCCAATGCATCAATGACCTCTGCATCTAACAAAGGTTCGCCGGATTCATTAAAAAATGCAGGCAAGGGAATCCCCCACATGCGTTGACGGCTGATGCACCAATCAGGTCTGGCGGAAACCGAACCTTTAATGCGCGATTTACCCCACGCCGGTAACCATTGCACAGCTTCAATTGCACGTTCCGCTTTTTGCTTTAACCCTCCTAACTCAATAAACCATTGGGGTAGTGCGCGTGCGATAACCGGAGCTTTTGAACGCCAACAATGCGGATAGGAATGCGGATAGGGGGTTGCTTGCAACAAAGCGTTTTTAGTTTTGAGCAGCTCCATAACCGCTTGGTTGGCGGGCGAATCTCCTTTTGGGGTCCATACCAACTTGCCGATGAGTTCGGCTGGCATATCCCCTTCGGCCATAAGAGCTCCTCGATCATCAACTGGGCAAGCAATCTCTAAATGATACCGCAAGCCGGTTAGGTAGTCGTCCATTCCATGCCCTGGGGCTGTATGAACGCATCCGGTTCCGGTATCTAAAGTGACATAATCCGCACATACAATCGGACTTTCGCGGTTTAGAAATGGATGCTGAGTAAGCTGCCCTTCTAGCTGGTTACCGGTGAACGCATGTTCAACTGTTGCCTGATCGATATGACAGTCTTTTTTGAAGGTTTCGACCAATTGTTCCGCAACGATGTAATGTTCCGATCCAACTTGAAGAGAAACGTAGCGTAAATCAGGACCTACCGCAATCGCTCGGTTGGCTGGCAAAGTCCAGGGGGTGGTTGTCCAAATAACAACGTAGGTTTGTGGATCCAGGCCCAAAGCCTCGGGTTTTTTCAGCAGGAATTTCACCCAAATACTATCGCTGACTACGTTCTTATACTCAATTTCTGCTTCCGCCAAAGCTGTTTGGCATGGGATCGACCAATAAACGGGTTTTTTGCTGCGGTAAACAAGGCCAGCACGAACAAATTGGGCAAAGGTATGGAGCACGTGGCCTTCATACCCTGATTCTTTGGTTTGATACGCGTGTTCCCAATCAGCTAATACGCCTAATCGACGAAATTGAGCTTCCTGGCGTTTAATAAAGTCCGACGAGAACGCAGCACAGGTTTTGCGCAATTCAATCGGATTGTTCAGCAAATCAGGATGCTCTTTGGCTACCTTGTGTTCTATGGGAAGCCCATGACAATCCCAACCGGGTATGTAGGGAGCCGAAAACCCTTGCATGCTTTTGAAGCGTAAAATGATATCTTTTAAAATCTTATTGAGCGCGGTACCGATATGAATATCACCATTGGTAAATGGAGGCCCATCGTGCAACAAAAAGGGCTTGCCGTTTGCATTTTTCTTTTGAATTTGTGCGTATAAATGCTGTTGATTCCATCGCTCCAATCGTTCCGGTTCTCGTTGAACCAAACGAGCCTGCATGGGAAAATTCGTTTTTGGAAGATTAAGAGTCGCTTTTAGAAGCGCGTTTTTTTCTACGTTCGCCATTCAATTGCAATTGAAAAAACAAGTTCGGTGAGCAATGTCAAGTTGTTTTAGACCTATCTGCTTAAACGAAGGGGTGCGTAAAAAAATACGTTGCGCTTTTTGCCAATCCCATTTTGTATGGAGTTACGCTATAAGCTTGAGTGGTGGAATTGGCAGACACGTCAGACCTAGGATCTGGTGCCGCAAGGCGTAAGGGTTCAAATCCCTTCTCGAGCACCAAGTACCTTTGTTTATCCATGCCATCTATTTTGTTCTTTTTCGGATCCAATGTATCGACCTTACGATTAAGGCATACGTTGGTTAATGATTTTCAGGCAAAAGGATGGAAGGTGCTTTATGCAGCATCCGCTGAAGTGTTGAAGGTCGGTAAAACCTTATGCCCAAATGTTAGCTTTGTCCCGTTTGATGGATTTAGTGGAACCTCTATTGGTCCCATTAATAACCTGCGGGCATTGGCTTCCATCCGTCAATTGCTGCGTACGGTACACCCCGATGTACTCTTTTTGGGCAACGTTAAACCGAATGTATATGGAGGATGGATTGCCGCTCATTTGGGTTTTAAGCAGATTTATGGCCTTGTTTCTGGCTTAGGTTATGCGTTTATCGATGAGCCAGGATTAAAGCGCAAACTCATTAAGCACCTTTGTTTGTTTTTCTATCAACACAGCTTTAAAAACTTTTCGCATGTATTTTTTCAGAATCCAGACGATCGTGCATTGTTCCTACAACAAGGAATTGTAACCCAAGACCGTTCTTCAGTAGTCCCTGGCACAGGCGTTGATTTGCAAGCTTTTTACCCTCAACCTTATCCGCAAAAGCTTACGTTTTTGATGGCTGCACGCCTCATCAAAGAAAAGGGTGTGTTTCATTATATTGAGGCTGCACAACAGCTTAAAAAACGCTACCCGCAGGTTGAATTTTTACTCGGAGGCGGTATTGACACCAATCCTTCGGCTATTTCACGTGAACAATTGCAGACAATCAGCCAACAAGTTCAGTATATGGGTTATATCGAAGCTATGGCTTCAGCTATTAATTGCTGTTCTGTGTTTGTTTACCCATCCTATTACCGCGAAGGTGTACCGCGTGCTTTATTGGAGGCATTAGCATGCGGCCGCCCGATTATTACAACGGATGCAATAGGATGCCGCGAGGCCATCATTGACCGCAAAAACGGTATCCAAATTCCGATTAAGGATACGCAGGCCCTTGTTCAAGCCATGGAATTCTTTATTACCCATCCCGATCAAATTGAGGTTATGGGTAACGCTTCTCGATGCTATGCTCAACGCTTTGAAATCCATGCAGTCAATGAGCAAATGCACCAAAAAGTAATGGAAAATTTACCCAAACAATAGAGGTTAATAACCGTTTAATTACCGTTCTGCATTTCTGCA
>DGGR01000019.1 GCA_002392285.1 Verrucomicrobia bacterium UBA3869 | reverse complement strand
AGGTCGCGAGTTCGAGTCTCGTCCATCCCGCCAGTTTCCATTAATATACTTTATTTAATGTTTTGAATGGCTTGCGCATAGGTTTCCCCTATGTCGGTTATCGTTGGAGCAATGTAAACACCTGCCGCTTTGAGCGTTTCAATTTTGTGTGCTGCGGTTCCCTTATTCCCTTCAATAATCGCTCCTGCATGTCCCATACGTTGGTTGGAGGGTAGGGTTTGACCGGCAATAAAAGCCACCACTGGTTTGCGAACCGACTGACGGATGTAATCCGCCGCTTGTTCTTCGCTAATACCGCCGATTTCGCCTATCAACACAATGCCTTCGGTTGCAGGATCTTCATTGAAATACCGCAAAACATCTTGGTAGGATGTGCCATTGATCGGGTCGCCTCCAATACCAATTGCCATCGATTGCCCATAACCCAGCGTGCTCAATTGCCACGCCGCTTCAAACATTAACGTTCCGGAGCGGGAAACAAGCCCAACCGAACCGGGTTTGAAAATAGCGCCTGGCATAATACCAATTTTGTAGCGATGGGGAGCCAAAATCCCTGGGCAATTAGGACCAATTAAGCGTGTTTGAGTGCCTTTGAGGACCGATTTAATGCGCAGCATATCCTGCACCGGAATGCCTTCGGTAATGCAAACAATCAGCGGAATTTTAGCATCAATCGCTTCGTAAATAGCATCGGTTGCGAAAGGAGCGGGAACCAAGATTAGCGATACAGTGGGCGCTGTTTCACGACAGGCCTCTGCAACGGAATTAAACACTGGAATGTTGGTGTGTACATACTGACCACCTTTCCCCGGAGTAGCTCCCGCTACAATGTTGGTCCCATACTCTAGACATAATTTAGAATGTAACAATCCTGCATGTCCAGTAATGCCTTGTACTAAAACACGTGGCTGAGGATCGATAGTCAAAAAACTCATAGGGATACCGATCGTAAAAGGTTTTGGATTGCTTGTTGCAAATCATCCATGAAGGGAACCGGTGCGGTTTTTAACAACTCACGTGCTTCTTCGCTTTTGTTACCCTCCAAACGAACTTGAATGGATTTTGTGGGGCGGTGCTGCTGAATTTTTTGGATCAAGCGTTGCGCCAGTATATCGCATGGGAAAGTCCCACCAAAGACGTTGATAAGCACCCCTTTGGATTGCGAATCTGTTAAAACAAGGTCTAAAATGGAATCGATTTTTTGTTCCGATGCGCTGTCCCCTAGGTCGATAAAACAGGAGGCCTGCCCCCCCAATTGATGCAAGAGATCAAGGGTTGCCATACATAGGCCTGCCCCATTCGATAAACAGGCGATGTTGCCGTCCAATCGAATGATTGAACTGGGAGCCTCCTTTGTGGATGTTGGGGTAGGCGATTGAATCGGTACGAGCGACGGCGAAATAGAGGTCCGAAATAGCGCATTGTCATCGATTTGCACCTTTGAATCGAGCGCTACTATTTGCTGTTGGTCGCTTAATACCAACGGATTGATTTCAATGAGGGTCGCATCGAGTGCCACAAATGCCTTATATAGGTTAAGGATCGTTTGAATACAGTGCGTATAAGCCGATCCAGTTAATTGAAAACAGTTGGCAATTGCTCGCGCTTGAAAATGACAAAGCCCAATGCTGGGATTAATGGGAATACGGATGATTTGGTCAGGATGTGTGGCTGCTACTGTTTCAATATCAACGCCTCCTTGTCGAGAGGCTATCACCACCGGACATTGATGCGCGCGATCAATACAAATCGATAGATAAAACGCTTTCGTGTAGTGAAAAACTTCCGTAACGTATACCGCGTTAACCTTTTGTCCTTCCTCTCCCGTTTGTTTGGTGACTAACGTGTTATGAAGCATGGAAGTAATGGCTTTTTCTAGGCAATCGCCTGAAACCAATTGCACACCTGATTTCCCATTTTCTTTAAAATGTCCTTTGCCACGCCCACCCGCATGAATTTGCGCTTTAACTGCTACCTGTGCGTGATTTTTAAAGGTGCCTTTGACGGTAGCTAGATTTTCAGGAGTAGCTTCTTGAATACATACTCCACTTGGGATGAGGATTTGGAACGATTCCAATAAGGCTTTCGCCTGATACTCATGCAAGTTCATATAGTAATTGCGCTTACCTTAAGCCTAACCTTGTTCGGAGGCAAGATTTTTATGGAGGCTGCAACTTCTAACTACGATCTGGGTTTTAATAAGCGCTGTATTGTCGGCGCATGTGAACCGGTAAAATGCCCAATTGCTTACGGTATTTAGTGATTGTGCGGCGTGCAATTTGAATTTGTTTATTCTTGAACAACTCAACCATAGCTTGATCGCTTAATGGGTGCTGTTTGTCTTCGTGGTCAATCAGCTTACGCATTTCCTGCTTAATTACCGCATTGGAAATCCTTTCGTCGGTATTATGGCGCGCTAACCCTTTGGTAAAAAAATACTTAAATCTGAAGACCCCGAAGGGGGTATCTACGTATTTGTTGGCGGTTGCTCGACTAATGGTGGTTTCGTGTAGGTTTAAAAACTCTGCCACTGTTTGTAGGGTTAAGGGCTTTAGGTAAGCGACCCCATGGTTAAAGAAGTCTTGTTGATACTGCAAAATGGCCTGTGAAATACGTTCAATGGTTTTTTGTCGCTGAAGGATGGCTTGAATGAGAAAGCGTCCTGAGCGCATTTTAATTTGGAGGTAGCGCCGATCATTCGCATCGATGTTTTGAGCAAGTAAGTCTTTATAGTTAGATCCAATGCGCAATTGAGGGATGTAGGTGTGATTTAACTCCACGATCCATTCATTGGATGGATTTTTGTAAATTTTTACATCGGGGATGATGATAGGTGATGGGTGATGGGCGTAAGCGCTTCCAGGTGCTGGATTTAGAGGCGCAATGTCGTTGCGGATAGCGGCTTGTACGTCTTTTAGACTTGCAGAACAGGCGCGCGCAATATCGTTCAGCTTGTTGTGCAACAAGAGGGGATAACATTGGGAAATAATTTTGAATGCGAGGGAATTCCCTTTTTGCTGATAGGTCAATTGCGCCATGAGGCTGGAAGGAATATCAAAACAGCCTACACCAACAGGGTCCAGTTGCTGCACAATTGATAACGCGTGCATCAGCGTATCGTAATCACATCCTGTTTGGCGCATGAGCTCATCTATGGAGCTATCTAAAAACCCTTTTTGGTTGAGGCTTCCGATAATGAATAGAACCAGTTCCTTAAGCTTTTTGGTTAAATCCAAACACCCAACCTGCTCTTGCAGATGGCTTTGTAGGGATACTTCGTTTTGCAGTAAATTTAATAGAAAATCGTGGCGTTGGCTTGCTTCTGAAGCATCGTTGGCGTAGTTGGAGTTCCATTCTGCTTCGTTAGCGATGGAATCAGTAGATTCTTTGCTCGATGAACCAGGAATTTCCTCAAGGGTTGGATTGTTGGTTAATTCTTCTTGAACAAAAGCCTTTAGATCCATAGCGGATGCCTGCAGGATCTTGAGCGACTGCCGTAGTTGGGGCGCCAATACCTGCGATTGTGTTTGGCTTTGTTCTAGATGAATCATTTTCTTTATTTTAGCAAAAATCCCCCCTTAAAGCCTAGCTTTTGTGGATATTTATAAATCTGCTTGACGGTACAAGTGGGCTTTGTGTAATGAAAATCATGGCTGTTAAAGAGGATAAACTTTCAGAAAACGTACGCGGTCGTTTTTACGTCGATAATCAATGCATTCATTGTGGAATGTGTCACAACATCGCTCCTGAGGTGTTTGACTTTACAAGCGATGGAGCTTCCTATGTAAAAAAACAACCGTCTTTAGAAGGCGAAGTGGAGCGTTGCATGGAGGCGAAAGAAACCTGCCCTGTTAACGCTATTGGCGATGATGGCGAATAATCTTTAGGGATTGATGGATTATTTCCTTAGAGGTTAAGTTTTTATTTTTTCATAGGGGACGATTAGCTCAGCGGTTAGAGCATCCGGTTTACATCCGGGGGGTCGTAGGTTCGAATCCTACATCGTCCACCAAATTTGCTGCTGGACTTTACCCTCTTCATTAAAGGTGCTAAAATAATTTCATATGAAAAAGATAACAATTGGCATCAATGGATTTGGTCGTATTGGTCGTTTAGTATTTCGAGCGATAGCGGAACGCGGACTATTGGGAAACGCATTTGAAGTGGTAGCTATCAATGATTTGGTGGGAGCGGATAATTTAGCTTATTTATTGAAATATGATTCTATCCAAGGTCGTTTCAATGGAACCGTGGAAGCTGATGGAGAGGATGCTTTGAGGGTTAATGGAACAAAGATTCGCTGTTTGGCTGTTAAAGAGGGTCCGGCAGCGTTACCTTGGAAAGATTTGGGGGTCGATGTGGTGATTGAATCCACGGGACTCTTTACAATGGATGAAAAAGCCGAAGGTCATTTGAAGGCTGGAGCTAAGAAAGTATTGATTACAGCGCCGGGGAAAGGTGAGCGGATTCGTACCATTGTGATGGGGGTTAATGATCAAGAACTCAAAGCATCGGATACCTTAATCTCCAACGCTTCCTGTACCACCAACTGTTTGGCGCCTATTACCAAGGTTGTTTTGGATCAATTTGGTATTGAGGAGGGATTGATGACGACGGTTCATAGTTATACCGCTACTCAAAAAACCGTTGATGGCCCTTCGAAAAAGGATTGGAAGGGGGGACGTACGGCAGCTATTAACATTATTCCTTCAACTACAGGAGCAGCGAAAGCGGTAGGCTTGGTTTTGCCGGCTGTAAAAGGTAAATTAACCGGTATGTCTTTCCGAGTACCTACGCCAACGGTTTCGGTTGTTGATTTAACCGTTCGTACCGTAAAATCTACGTCTTACAAGGCCATCTGCGATGCTATGAAAGCAGCTTCCAATGGTGCTTTAAGAGGTATTTTAGGCTATACAGAGGATGAGGTAGTATCGAGTGATTTCATTCATGATACGCATTCCTCTATCTTTGACGCAGGTTCTGGAATTGAACTGAATGACCGATTCTTTAAGTTGGTTAGTTGGTACGATAATGAGTGGGGGTACAGCAACCGGTGCGTTGATGTGCTACAAAAATTAGCCGAGCTTTGCTAATCCTTAGATAGGCTGTTGTTGAAAACTAGCTCTGTTTTATGGGGCTAGTTTTTTATGGACAGGTTGAAAAATGGATAAAGAACAATAGCCTAAACCGTCTTATTCAACCGGGTGGTGTCTGAAATAAATCTTTTTGCTTGACGTTGGTTTAGAATTGGATAAAATAATCTTATTGCGATTGCATTCCGCATGTTGCTAATAACTTATACCTATTAAATAGGTATAAGTCAAGCTTTAAAATATCCTAAAACATTTCACCGTTAAACAAGCCTTTTGGTTTTTATGCGAAAAACGTATGATGAGTTAAGTAGGTGTTCAACTTTTTAGCTATTAATGGCTTTTAACAGATTTTGTATTGCTGGGTCCTTAATATTTAAGGGTTTACCTCCAGAAATCGCTTCAAATTCGATACAGCGTAATTGTCCGCCGAAACGTTCGTCTTGGCCGATCAACCCACTCTGTTGGTTGAAGGCACATTCGACGGCGTAATCTACATAAGCTTGGATCAGGTTGAGGTCGAATGCGTTGGGTTGAGAGGAACGGGCAAAATATCCGCTTTTTTGTACCAGCAATTTTTTAGCACCCAAGCGTTTAGCCAAGCGTTCACCAATCCATTGACCTGCGTTGATTTTATCCAATTTTACATGTCCGAATGCATCGCGTTCTACCGTTTGTCCGCTGCGTTCGAGCTCTTGAATAATCACGTTCGCGCAAGCTCCTTCACTGACAAAAATGTTTAGGGAGCCGATATGGTCTAATTTGGGCTGTAAACGAGCGATTTCTGCATCCAATTGGATATCGATTTCCGGGATATACAGCGCGTGGATTTCAAATGCTTCTTTCGAAAATCCCAAATGAGGAGCAAAGGTTCGCCGCTGTAGCCGTTCGGTATACTGACGTGCGGTTTCATAGGTTAACCATCCGCAGTGGCGTCCCATAACTTCATGAACTACCAAGGTTTTGGGGTTGGCCGTATGTTCGTTGACGACGTGTTCGAAAAAGATAGCGCCTTGTTCCGCAGCGGTGGTAGCGCCTAAACTTAATTGAATTGGGTTGATATCGTTATCGATGGTTTTGGGTAAGCCAACGATGGTTAATGGATAGTTATGTTGCTTTAAAAAGTGGGCAAGTTCCGCAGCGGTTGTGCTGGTGTCGTCGCCACCAATGGTGTGTAAAACATCTACGTGGTCGGTGATGAGTTGTTGAGCAGCAACTTCAAAGGGATTAGCTCCAGACGCAATTAATCCCTTTTTTTCGCAATCGGATGCGTTGGACAATTTAACACGGCTATTGCCGATCGGGCTCCCTCCAAAATTGAGCAAGCTGGGAGCTTCTGAGTAATCGGACAACACGGTTGATTGCCCCAACAAAAGACCTTGGTATCCGTGAAGATACGCTATAATTTCAATTTTGGGGTCTAAAAGATGATAACGCTGTATTAAATATCCGACGGCAGCGGATAAGCAGGGAGCAAGCCCACCTGAGGTTAAAATAGCAACTTTCATAATTTTTATTTTAATGAAATTTTTTTAAAAGTCCATCAAGAAGGATAGGGAAGGTCATGGGTACTGAGGGGTCAAAATTAGGCATAAAAAATGCTTGTTGATAAAACGATAATGGGTGAAGAACTATTAAATTTTCAAACGCAATCGACCACTCAAGCACAGCCTTCATTTACCGAAACAGTACAAGAGGAAGCAAGTGTCCAAAAGGGTCAGTTAGATACGCAAGCGATCCAGGCTAATATGGATGTGGATCCAAGTACAAAGGATGACGAATGCATGTCGTCGTTTCAGGCTCATAAGAGTGTTAAAGAAGAGCAGTTTAAATCGAGAGCGAAAAAAGGTGCTCCGCGTTTAAATTCGGTTGCTGAGACAGAGGATTCTAAAAAAGTTAATGAGCAAGATCATCGCAGTAAGCGGGTTGAAAAGCAAACTCTGCAGCGTTTAACCTTGATCAATGATGGAACGGCTAAGGACTTAAAACAGACGGTTTTAGAGCGTTCTAATGCGTTGTTTTCAGGGAGTGAGCGGCAATATCGTTCGTTCTTTAAGCAATTGGATGGAGCGTTGTTGCAGAATGGAATGTTGACGCTTGATGATATCCGTAGCGGTTTAATGATGTTTGAGGATATTGCGGAGCAGCATAATGCCTTGCAGATTGTTTTGGATGTATGGGAGCGTAAATTAACTCAACTCGAGCAATTTTCGGAAGAGATGAAGCAGGTGGATAAATCTGCTACCTATTCCCAAGACAGTCAGGATCACGTGAACCAACAGGCGGATAACCTGAAAAAGAGCATTAAGTCGATCAGGTCCGAACAGGATCGCTTAATGGGCATTGATCGAAACCGTATTGAGGATAGTTACGTCTTGGCGCCGTTATTACGCGAAACCACTGCGCATTTAACGCATTCCATTACCTTACCACCCAAGGACTTCAATGCGTTGATTCTGGATAAGATTTTACCGCTTAAGGGTGATGCCATGAAGGTATTCGATTGCCTGTTGGGTAACTTGGTTGATCGTTTTGAAGACCGTAGGACTGCTGTTGTTCATTTTAGCGATAATCTATCGATTGTGATGAAGTGTTTGTCGTCTGAATTAAAAAGCTGTCCAGAACCGTCCATTGCTAGCGCTATTGCTAATACCTGTCGTACCGTTGAGAAATTAGGTACGGTTCAAAACATCAATGAACAAATGGTACAACGAACCGCCGATACCTTCCCCCGTTTATTTTAATGTATTATGTTAAGTCCTTCCTTAGTTAGTGAAAAAGCCTATGGGATAACCAAAGCCATGATGCATGCGATTTTGAAAAAATACCTCGATGAAGAAACATTATCGCACATGATGCAACCCTTGGGGATTCGATCGCGTGAGGCCATTATCTTTTTTTTAACCCAATTAATCCTAAGTTTACGGCAGTACCCTGATTCACTTTTCGATAAAGATGAATTGCGGATGCAGTTTGTGAATATCATCCAAGAATTTTTGGATGAGAAAATTTTTGAAGAGAATAACGATGCTAATTGATAGTGAATTACAAGCGTTTGGTAATCATATTGGAATTCCAAACCTGAAGTTAAATGATAAACGGTGTATCCAGTTTATATTGGATGACAACCGTACGTTACAAATTGAAGAAGCTGGCGAGTGGATATTTTTCTTTGTATTAAAACCTTACGATCTTGCGCCTTTGCCCTACGCTATGTATGAAAAAGCATTGTCGATGCCTTTACAAAACGCACATGAGATGTTTCAGGTGCAGGCGATTGCACAATCCGATCATGATATTGGATTTTTCGCTAAAATTTTAGATACGGAATGCGATCAACCTACGCTTTACCGCTTATTTAAATATCTGTTGGTGTGTAGTGATTACGTCGATACCGCTTTGTAGTTACCGGAGCGGAACCGATTCGTAGTGGCGTATAGCGCTAATCTTTCCTTGGGCATCCCAATCAATCGAGATGATATCAAAGCGGTAGCTGTGTATCCAGCGATGTCGCTTTAAATAAGCGCGTATGGCTTTAGAGAGCGCTTGTTTCTTAGCACGATTGATGGTGTCGTACCCACTTTGAAGGCTTTGGGCGCAGCGCCCACGGACTTCAACAAAAGCAACGCAGGGGCCGATTTGAGCTACAACATCCAATTCGTAATGTCCTGAGCGCCAATTGCGGTCGAGGATATGATATCCAGCGCGCTTGAGAAATTGGACTGCTGCTTGTTCTCCCTTACGCCCTAAACGTCCTGCTTTAGAGCCACATGGCCTCAGCTTGCTATAAATAATTTGAAGCCATTGAAGGAAGCGCACAGTTTTAGCTGGTTTTAAAGCGGCTTTTTATGGCGCACGTGATGGATAAGGCCGTAAAAAACATAAGTGATGGATAGGATGAAAAAGGATAAGCCTTTAAATAGCGCTAAAATAGCCAAGGTGCTGATAATGATGACAAAGGCTATCAGTTTAGTTTCCGTTGTCCAATCGAGATGTTTAAAGCTGGGGTAGTAAACATTACTGATCATAAGCCAGGCAATGAGCAGCATTAAAAAGGGCAAACAGATTGCAAAGGCCTTTAGATCGAATTGATTGATGACCAAGACCAATGAGGCGATAACACTGGCTGCAGCTGGGATTGGGAGGCCAACAAATACGGCATTGGGAGAGGTCGGCCGTTGGTCTTTTGGTAACAGCGGATGATGGGTGACGTTAAAGCGTGCTAGGCGTACTGCTCCACACAGTAAATAGATAAAGCCGATGAGCCACCCAATGCGTTTGAAAAACGGGAAGTTGTTTTCTGGGGATAAAATCAGGAAGAAAACGATCATAGCGGGGGCTAGCCCAAACGATATGATATCGGCTAATGAATCAAATTCGATACCGAATAAGGATTCTCGTCCACTGAGGCGAGCTACCCGTCCATCCAGTCCATCGCATACCAATGCGCCAAAAATGCACCAAACCGCTTGATTATAAAGCTCGGCGGATGCTGCGCCTTCATTGCAGTATTTTGCTTGAATGCACCGAATAATGCACAAAAATCCGAAAAACAAATTACCAGCTGTTAAGGTATTGGGTAATAAATAGATTTTTGTTAATGAAGCATTGCGGTTAGTACTTAACATAAAGGATGCCTTTTAGGCTATTTGTGGGTGTTATTTTCGGAAGGATAGGGTAATTTTGCCCGAAACAAAAAGTCATTCCAGGAATGCTTTGAGAGGATAGAGTGTACAATCAGGGTGCCTTCTGGTGTGGATTCGATGTAAATGCGAAAGGCTTCCCATTTTAATCGATAAAACAGCTTATTATCGCGCTTAATTTGATCGGCTGCTGGAACTTTTTGCGCATCAAAATTACTTAAAAAATCCACCAACTGCAGCTGTTTATCCTGCGTCAATTTCCCTAAAACCGCTTGGCATTGAGAATTAAAGGTTATTGAGTACATGCTTTTATGGCTTTTTCAATGGTTCGGATTTGTTTTTGTATTTGCTGAGCTGCTTCCAAGCGATCCGCATCGATGGCTGCCTGCAACTGCGCTTGTAAATAGCGTAAGCGGGGTTTAAATGCCTCTGGCGATAGCTTTCTTTGTGGAATTTTACCGAAATGGATGCAGCAGTCATGGGCGCCCGTTAACCGGAGTTCTTTGAAGGTTTTGTAGCAATCGGGGCAGCCGGCATAATGGGTGCTTTCAATCCATTCCTTTGTGCATCCGCAGGTAGGACAGATGTGGTTCGATAACACAACTCCTTTGTCGTAATGCGGCAATATATCCATCAACTGGTACGCATTGGGGGTAGACACCTCCTTGTTTTCCGCATGCTCAGCGCACAAAAAGGTTTCGAACATACGTCCATTTGCGTCCACATTGATGAGGTGCACGCTTGCAGCTTGTTCACATAGACAACATTTACTCATGATGCTGGGTTAACCAATTTTGTGCTTCTAAAGCGGCCTGTACTCCCATACCGGCTGCAACGCTTGCTTGTCGGTAGCGGGTATCAACGCAATCTCCTGCTGCAAATAGGCCAGGAATCATACTTTGTAGATGGGCGTCGATGGAAAAATAGCCTTTGTCATCTAAGGGCAAAAGGGGGTTACATAAATCAGTGTTGGGGTTCCATCCGATGGCCAAAAAGATACCGGTACAGGGCAGCACTCGTAGCGCTTGGGTTGCGTTGGATTGTACCTGTAATCCTTGAACAAATCCTTGAGAATCTACTTCGTATTGAACCGGTTTGAAATCGAATACGCATTCAATCGTTGGATTGGATTGTACGCGATCAGCCATAATTTTTGAAGCGCGTAAGGTATCGCGTCGATGAACTAAATAAACTTTTTTGCAGATTTGGCTTAAATACAAAGCTTCTTCGCAAGCAGAATCTCCTCCGCCAATCACGCAAACGGTTTCGCCTTTATAAAAGCATCCGTCGCAGGTGGCGCATACGCTGAGTCCTTTGCCACCCAGTAATTTCGTTTCGTTGGGCAAACCAAGCATCTTTGGATGAGACCCGGTTGCTACAATAATTGCTGATGCTTGAAGCGATTGGCTATCGTCCAAAATTATTCCTTTGAGGCAGTGAGGATTGAGCGATGCATTGGATTCAAAGGTAATGCGTTGCACTTGGTTGGACAAGAAACGAGCACCGAATTTTTCAGCCTGTTTACGGATACGGTTAACCAACTCGTACCCTTGAATCCCATCAGGGAATCCAGGGAAATTTTCCACTTGGGTAGTTTGGGTTAACAATCCTCCCGGCTGATTCCCTTCAATAACCAAAGGCTGTAGTTGTGCGCGTGTAGCATAGATAGCGGCTGATAACCCAGCACATCCGCTTCCAATGATGATTATTTGTTCGTCGTGCATTTTATCATGTTCCAAATTAACTGCATCGGTTATGCTGCACTTAGGTCTTTATTATACTCAAAGATCCTTAGACTTTGTCAATCTTATAGGTCGATGGATTTTGACGGGCGCCAATCAATCAACTGAATTTGTAAGTTCAAGCGATTGGCCCAGTAGTTCCACCCTAAACGGATTGCGCAATCGATGGGCTGATTCATGGACGGTTCGGCTCCCAAATAATTCCAGGCGACGAAGCTATGTTGATTCCATTGCAGCCGCAGGTGGTTTTGGTTGGATCCAAAATGCTTAGGGGGTTGAGTTAATTGAATATGGGGGAGTACAAACAGAGGGGCTTCATAACCGGAGCCGAAGGGGCCTAAGCGATCCAGGACGTGCAAAAAGTCTTCCGTTAGTAAATCTTCCGTCAGGATACCGGATAGATTCAGAGTAGGTTGGGGCCAAACGGGAAACGTATCTTTTAGGTAATGGCGGATGGATTGCTCCAAGGCGGGAATCTGATCAATGGCGGTGCTTAACCCAACCGCTGCTTCATGTCCGCCCCATTGATGAATCCATGGCTGTGCTTGAGTGAGGAGTGGAACGAGATCAACGCCCGGAATACTGCGCCCCGAACCCTTAGCGAGTTCATTTTGCTGCCCTAGCACAAAAATGGGGCAATGATGCTGGTGCATCAGGCGCCCTGCAACGATTCCTACAATACCGGTATGCCAATGCGGTTGATAGAGAACATAGGCATGTTGATCGGGGTCATGGGCGATGAGCGCTTCGGCCTCTTGAATCATTTGATGCTCTATGGATTTGCGTTGGGCGTTCAGGGCATCCAACTCAGTCGCGAGGGCCTTGCACTTCGGGTGCTCATCGGACGTTAGCAGTTCAAACGGAGCTGTAGCGGAATCCAACCGACCGCCTGCGTTGATGCGCGGTCCTATTTTAAACCCTATATCTTCAACCGTAGGAATTTGGCTGCATCCTGCTAACTTCAGTAACGTTTTAAGGCCATAAGACGGCGTTCGCTCCATAGCCCTTAAGCCAAAATGCACCCATAAGCGATTATCGCCGCGCAAAGGTACTACATCGGAAATGGTTCCTAAGGCTACTAAATCCAAGAATGAGCTCAATACCAATTGCTCTGCAGCCGCGCAGCCATCTTGTTTTAACAGGGTGCGCCAATATTGAATAAATTTAAAGACCAGTCCGGCGGTACATAAGTTTTGAGCTGATGCTGAATGGCGTTCGGGTTGTACGTGCGGATTAACGATGAGCGCCGAAGGTAAGGGGTCAACGGTTGGTTGGTGGTGATCGATGATAATGGCGGATGCGCCAGAAGCGTTGATGCGCTGAATCGCTTGAGTCGAATTCGTTCCGCAATCCATAGCAACGAGGTAATCGAATGGCGCATGGGTTTTGAGGATCCGATCGATCAAAGCATCGGTTAACCCATACCCTTCGCTTTTTCTTAAGGGAAATACGGGTGTAAATGGCAGCTGAAAGTAGTGAAAAAAGCGGTACATCAGCGTCATACTGGTGACGCCATCCACATCGTAATCGCTAACCACAATAATACGTTTATGAGCTTTACAGGCCGTATGGATGCTCTGAACGGCTTCCGGTAAATTGAGAATATCCTTAGGAGCTTCGGAATTCTTTAAGGATGGACGCAAGAACTGCTCCACCTCCTTAGGGTTATTGAACGAAGGATTTACCTGATTAAGCAGCTGCCCTAAAACCGGCAAATAAGCATGCGGCAGCTCCTGTTGCTTAAGGTAATCAGTTAACCATTGGGGGATCGGACGATCGGATGGGAAGCACCAACGCATTTATGCTTGTTCCCAAGCATGCTTAGCTGTTTGTGGATGATCCAACTGAGTGCGATTCCCGTGGTTTAATTTATAAAACAAAGGCATTGCAACGAAGATGGATGAGAACGTACCGATAACAATTCCTAATAGGAATACAAGAGCGTAATCCCGTACGATTCCGGAGCAACAGATATACAGCAATGACGTTGGAATAAACGTAGTTAAGCTGGTCATTAACGTACGTGACAGGGTTTTGTTGATAGAGTGATTGATCACAGCGTTTAGAGGCATGGAGCGGTTAGCTGCTAGCTCTTCGCGGACGCGGTCGAAAATGATGATTTTATCATTGATCGAATAACCGATGACCAACAAAACTGCAGCAATCATGGGGGCTGTAAATTGATGCCCGAATGCGACATATAAACCCATGGTAATGAGGGTATCGTGCGTTAACGCCAATACAGAACTAATTCCATAGGTCCATTCAAAGCGAACTGCAATGTACGCTAGGATACCGATGAGAGCGAACGCAATGGATAAAATAGCATGCTTTTGGACATCGGAGCTGATGGAAGCACCGATTTGGTTTTTCGAAACGCAGGTGAAATGAACTTCAGGTTCGGATGCTTGTAGGGCCGAAAAAACCTCCATGCCGCGTCCCTTTTCGGTTTGAATTTTTAGCAAATGCGATGCACTGGATAGGTTCTTCTGATAGACAGCATTGATGGTTCCCAGTTGCTTTTGCTTCGCTAAATCACGGATTTTTTGACAATCTACCATACGGTCGCCTTGAACTAACAATTCATCTCCCCCCACAAAGTCGATGCTCAGTACGCCTTTGCCCTGTATCCCAAATGCAGCGCAACCGATGAGAGCCAATAGGCAGGAGATGCATAAACCGCCCTTAAGGTGGGCTAAAAAGTTGATTTTTGTATCTTGAAACCAGGCCTGCTGGGGTAGGTGAAAATGATTAGTGTGCACCAAGAGTTTCAACAAGGCTCGGTTAAAGCACAAAACAGAGAATAAGGTGGTTAAAATACCGGCTGCCAAGGTGATCCCAAATCCTTTAACCGCACCGGATCCCAAAAGAACGAGCAATCCTGCGGTTAAAAGTGTTGTTAAGTTGGAGTCTAAAATAGCGATAAATGCCTTTTTGTGACCTGTATTTAAGGCGGTGGTTAAGTTAATACCCGCGCGGAGTTCTTCTCGGACGCGCTCAAAAATCAGGATGTTGGCATCCACAGCCATTCCAAGGGTTAATGCAAGCGCTGTAATACTAGGCAGGGTAATGGTGGCTCCTAAAATTGCCCAAGAAACGAAGATAAAGAACGCATTGAGCAATAAAGAGAGACTGCAGAGCATACCCGGTAATCGGTAATACAAAGACATGACGGTTATCAATAGGACAAGTCCTGCCAATGATGCATAAATAGCGATGTTTTTAGCACTGGTAGCAAGTGAGGGTCCTATTTCATAGATTTCTGCCAATTCTAGCTCAAATTCCAGCGGGTTGTTGAGTACGTTGGAAAGTTCAATTGCATCGCGTTGGGTAAAGCGTCCTGAAATGCTGGCTTGTCCACCGGTAATTTCTGATTGAATAACAGGAGCGGAGCATACAACACCATCCAGCACAATGGCTAAGCGACGGTGTAGGTTTTGTCGGGTAATACTTGCAAAACGCTCTTTACCCTCGGCGGTCATTTGCAGGCTGACTTCATACTTTCCGTAAGCATCTACTACCGGATGGGCTTCTTTAATGGCTTTGCCCGTCATCTCCGGAATGCGTTTAACTACCAATGGAATTTGCATCCATTGCCCTTGTTCATCCTCTTGCTCCATGATCAAGCGCTCATACCCTAAGGGAATAGGGCCATTCGGATCCGCATCTTCATTCACTAAGCGAAAATCTAGCTTTGCTGGCTTTTTGAGGGCCCCAACGATATCCGGATGAGTTTCAAGCGAAATACCTGGCAGTTGAATTTCAATGTTATTGCGTCCATAGGGGCGTACAATCGGTTCAGCTACCCCAAGAGCATCGATACGGGTTGTAATAACCTCAATCGCCTTTTGTACCAACTTTTCACATTCCCAATCGGATTTACCTTCCAACACTTGCGGGTTGATGCTCAACGAAAATGCAACTCCGCCTTTTAGATCTAATCCTTGCTTAAACACGCTTTGGGATTGATGTAATAGGTGCTGTAGGAGGATTTGATTCCGCTTATCAAAATTTTTAATATCGGCGGCATTAAATTGGGTAAAGCAGGTACTTAAATCCAGTTTTTGTTCCTTACAAATACGTACCAATGCCTGAATTAAGTTAGGCGCTTTGTGCTCTTTAACCTGAGTTTGAGCGGTTTGCAAAACCGATTGAAATTGCGCTTTGTTACTTTTTACCTGCTGGGTCAGATACGTATCATATGGTTTATCTTCCCAAGGCATTAATTGACCAACCCCAATAGCAATTGCTAGGAGGGTAATACCTAAACGCCACTTGGTCGCTTGCATTATTTGTGATGATGTACGGATTGGACGAACTGCTTATAGATTTCTAATTTGGCATCGCCTGTTTTGATGACCAAACGGTCTTCTTTTACCTGAACAATAGAGGCTAAAAACCCTGAGGAGGTTATGATTTCATCACCCACTTTGAGGGCTGCAATCATCTCTTTTTGAGCCTTTTGACGCTTCCGTTGAGGGGCGATCATCAAGAACCAGAAGGCCAAGAAAAACAGGCCCATCATCAATAGGCTCGAGGTTATAGAAGCTCCTTGCTGTGCTTGAGGAAGTTCTGCTCCGAATAAAAATGAAAAGAAGAACGGTTGCATAATCTGTATACCCTTAAAACAATGGGTTTAAACGGCGGACGCAAGTTATTTTTCGATGGCTCAATCAGCAGCAAAAAAGCGGGGAGCAGGGCATGCGCGCTTAGCTTTGCAAGGCTTGACGCAAAATAGCTTCCACGGAATCCAGCTCGGGATGATTTTCGTGAACTTTTTGAATTCGTTCTTCCGATTGTTTGCGGGGATAACCCAGGACAATCAGAGCATCGATAGCGTCTTTATAACACGTATGAGGGGTATCAGCAGGTGTTGATGCGGGTAAGGCTTTTAAGTAATCATGAAGCTCCAATAAAAGCCGTTGAGCGGTTTTTTTGCCGACTCCGGGGCAGCGGGTAAGCGCTTGGTAATCTTGATTAACGATCAATGAGCAGAGTTCGTGCATCGAAAAAACGGTTAATAAGGTTAAGGCTAATTTAGGCCCTATGCCGCTTACCTTTTCCACTAACAACTTAAAGCAGTTGCGTTCTTCCGGGGTAATGAACCCATAGAGTTGTTGGTTATCTTCTCGGTAAATAGGGCAGGTGTATAAGCGGTAATGTTGCTGCGATTGAAACGCTTGAGGTTTTTGAACGAATACCTCATAACCGATGCCTTGGACTGCTAAAAAGATGCTGTGGGCATGAACGGAATCCAGTACGCCTTCTAAAAAAGCAATCATGCTTTCATCTTAATTAAGTGAGGGCGCTTGTAAAATGGAAAATAGTTTGTGGTGTCTGCAAGCGTATTAAGACTGGGCTTTTAATTTTTCCAGGATTTGGTCAATAAAAGCCATACTTTTAGCGGATAATGGGCTTAAAGGCAGACGGACTTCTGGGCTTTTGATCCAACCCGCCTTATACAAAATGTATTTGATGGGAGCTGGGTTGGTTTCTACGGTCAATGCGCGAAATAAAGGATAAAAATTTCGGTTAATGGGGGCGGCGCTTTCAAGGTCGTTAGCTTGAACAAAGGTAAACAGTTGAACCATTTCTTTTGCGATCCAGTTGGCGGCTGTGCTGATGGCTCCTTGTGCTCCGAGTGCTAAAAATGGTAGGATGAGGGAATCATCGCCCGATAGGACGTGGAAGAGATTGCGTTTGTTTTTTAAGAGCTGACTGACGCGGTTGCAGGAATTACCGGATTCTTTGATGGCAATAATGGTTTCAGGAAATGCCTGGCGCAATTGGTCGATGGTATCAACAGCGAGTTCAGTTCCACAGCGAAATGCGGATGAGTACAAACAAATCGGTTTTTGGGTTTCCTTGGCAAGCGCTTCATAATGGAGGTACAGGCCGCTTTGAGTAGGGCGATTATAATAGGGGGTGACCATTAAAAATCCATCGGGTTTAAAGTGTTCCAGTTCATGCATCAACCGAATGGCTTTACGCGTGCAATTTGCCTCGATGGTAAGGAAGAACGGCAGTTGATGGTTAAGTTTTTTGGTGATAAAGGTGATCAATTCGTTGCGCTCAGTGGATTCTAAGGTTGAATTTTCGCCGGTTGTATCCAGCAGAATAAGCCCCTGTACTTTTGATTTAATTTGATACGTCAGTAAGCGTTCTAGCGATTCATAATCCACCTTGTCTTTGTAGAAGGGAGTGATGAGTGATGTGTAAATGCCTTGCATAAGGTATGAATAAGCAAAAATTAAGTACTAAACACGCAACCCAACGATTTGCGCTTGGGTAGCTTTGGTGGTTAATGAGGTTAGGTTTTTAGTCCAATACTCAAAGAGGTTAACAAACAGCTCTAGGGATTTATTGAAGCGTGGATAATCGCAAGTATCGAGCGTTAGCGATTGGATGAGTAGCGCTTTTTCGCTGTATTTTTCAATGGCGAAATGGGCAATGCCATTAAGCTCACCGATTAGGTTAGCTTCTATCAATCGAGCATGAATCTGCTTTTTGTGCAACCGATTGATGGAGCCTAAAGTGCCCTTAAGTTCATAGGCGTTTTCATGGGGATGGTAGATAATATTGACCAATAGATTTTCATCAAATAAGAGGAAACACCGTTGATGTTCGTCGAGCACCAATTCACCCCCTAAATTCAATTCCTTATCTAGTTCTGCAAGCCAATCCTTGAATAGCTCCATACACTATTAGGATAACGTTTTTTGGGGGAAATAGCAATGTTCTTAGTGCAAATATGCGCTGTACTTGCTGTAGTAATGAATCCCAGAGTGAAGGGTTAATGCGGTAGCTAGGATAAAATTGACCGTGTTGATCCAGCGCAAAACAGGCAGTAAGGATTGCATCCAATCAGCGCTGATATTGACCCTTAGCATTTCGATTAAAAAGAACGAGCCGATCACTACCAATTGTAAAATGGTTTTAATCTTTCCGTGTGCTTCGGCAGCAAGAACAACCCCGCTTTTCGCCAATAAGATGCGTAGGCCGGTGATAAAGAATTCGCGGCATAAAATCAGCAGGATGCAAAAGATGCCCCAAGTTGGGATGAGGCCTTTGCCGATCAATAAAATAAACATACTGATGGTAAAGATTTTATCTACCAACGCATCCATCAACTTCCCCCAGTCGGTCACCTGGTGATATTTACGCGCAACATAGCCATCTAACCAATCGGTTGAGCTAGTAAGAATATAAACGATAAGAGCAAGGATTTTTGCCTTATGCCAAGGGATGTAAAACAACCATCCGATAACGAAGATTAACCCGATACGCGAGAGGGTAATCCAATTTGACAACGTCATACTTTTAATTAATTTTGGTTTTTATGGTTTTGCAACCATTAAGCGCATAAGAAAACTTTTTAGTACTTTGTGATGACCCCATTATTAATTGATTCTCATTGCCATTTGGATAATTTGGGTCTGAATGGGGCACTGGAATATGTATCCCAATTGGATGCAAAGAATTTACGGATGCTTTTGTTGGCATCAACTCACCCCAACGATTGGTTGTTGAATTCACAGGTTGCTGAACATTCGGATCGCGTAAGGGTTTATTATGGTCTGCACCCATTGGAAGTAAGTGAACGGTGGGAAGAGGATTTGGAACACTTGCGCACGTACTTACCGCACGCAATTGGCGTAGGTGAGATCGGTCTTGATTTTCATGGTACCTTTGATAAGGAGCATATTCCTCAAATAAAGCTACAAATGAAGGCATTTGAGTATCAAGTGCATTTGGCGCAGCGTTATCATTTACCCATTGTGATTCATTGCCGCGATGCTTTTTTTGCTATTAAAGAAATCCTTATGCATACGCAATTTGATTTGAGCCGCGTATTGTTTCATTGCTTTGTGGAGGATTTGGAAGCCGCTCAGTGGATTATAGAAAATGGCGGTTTTGTATCTTATTCGGGGGTCATAACCTTTAAACGTGCAGGGAATATGCTAGAAACGGCTCCTTGGGTGCCGTTAGAACGTATGGTTATTGAAACCGATAGTCCGTATTTAACCCCTGCGCCCTTTAGAGGACAGCACAATATGCCGGAATATGTACGGTATGTGGCTGAAAAACTGGCCGAAATAAAGCACATTTCGTTTGCAGATTGCGCAAAAATAACCGCCGAAAACGCGTTGCGTTTCTTTAATATTAACCATTAGCTACCAAAACCGTTAACAATTAACGTTTGGGATGAATTTCGAAAGGGAATTTATCGCCGAAGTAATGGTGCGATTCCAGCGTCTGATTGAAGGTTTTCTTCAATGCTACCTGATCGCGCTTAATCAGTCCTTGGTAGGTTAATTGGTATACTTCTTCGAACTCTAAGGATAGATAGTAACTGATGCCAACAACACAGGCTATTACTAAAACGAAGAGAAGGGTAAGACGAGTAATCAACCAAACAAACAATGATTTCATATACTGTAATCTAGTATACTTAATGGCTTAGAATTTTCAACCCCTTAATTTCCAAAATCCTGGTGGTGGGGGAGGGATTCGAACCCCCGAAAGGAAACTCCTAATAGATTTACAGTCTACGTCCTTTAGCCTCTTGGATACCCCACCACTAACAAAGATCTTCATTAAGATGCGATAGATTGTTCAGGCTTGGCAAGCTTTTTGTTTATCAAAAATGAAATAAGGTCTGTGTTTGACGAATAAATAAAATTGTTCAACCTTACTGAGTACATGCGTTGTACTATTTACAATGGCCATCCGAAGTATCGGCTGAGCGGATTGCGTCCTTTAGCAAAATCTTTGGAGTGCTATGTGCCTATTCATTACGATGCCCTTTCTGTTGCTTTCCTCACAGAACCCGACCTATGTTCCCTCCATAAGCGTTTTTTAAGGGATCCGAGCCCAACGGATGTCATCACTTTCCCGGCAGATCCTGAAGATCCAGAGCAGGTTGGGGAAATTTGTATCTCTGTTGATGAAGCGCTTAAATACGCGGAACTTTCAAGCTTGGCGGATGAATTGACCTTGTACTTGGTGCATGGGTGGCTACATTTGGCGCACTATACGGACCAATCCGAACAAGAACAGTGGCAGATGCGTCAAATGGAGCAGAGGGCTTTGGGGTTTTTAAATCAGCAAGCGGTGAAACGGGTGCAGGTGCAGCGGATTTATCATCGATAGAGCATGGTTTGTCGTTAGGGGCCCATGAAAAGGATTTGTTAAAAATTAGCTTGCCTTTTTATTTAAATTTTGTTACCATTACGCTCTTATGAGCATAAACACAATCAAACCAATACCTAGCGATAGCGCCAAGTTCTCTGAATTAACTAGCGAAGCATTACTTGAAATCTTAAAGAAAATTAATGATAAAAAGTTAATTAGCGATTTAGAACAAAAAGAAGATGAAATTGTTTCATTTACGGTAGATGAAAAAAATAAAGATGCACTTAATCATGATTCTGATTGGGACGGTTTAGAAAAAGTTTTTAATGATCAGGTGCCATGGATAAAATCCCGAATAGAAAAAGTAAAACAAAATCCTTTATTTGAAGAGGGAACTGTTCGCTGTGTCCGTGCAGCTACAACTCATGAGCAGGAAATAATAGCCTCTGAGAAGGAGGTGCGTGTGCTAACCTTTGATTCTTTAATGGACGGTATCACCAGTTTTGATGAGTTTAAAGAAGAAACCCAAAAATGGCGTGACTTGAATGGTGATAGATTAGCGAAAGAAATTACGGATTATGTAAATGAAGATATTCAAATATGGGGAATGTTGCCCTTAGGAGAAAAAGATTATGTACACTATTCATTAAATCCTAAATGCGTAGAGCATTATCGAATATTATTGAAGAAACTGTTGCTTCGGTTAGCTCAACATCCGATCGGTCGTCAGACGGTAGCCGCAGCTCTGTGTATTAACCAAACTATTTTAAAGGATTTACCTATGGGGTTCGGGATAGAACCTAACATTAAATTCAAGGGGGAGTATGAATTTAATGCTGCCTATTCCGGTTGCCATTGTTTGGCATTTAAGCCTTCTGCCTTAAGTAGCATCCGCATTTTAAAACATGAATTGGGCCATTTAATCTGTTGGGCAGCAGGATTCAATAAACGTTTAGCAAGTCTCACGCAACAGAAATTTATTTTAGATCTATTGTGCGGGAAGGATTCATTTGAGGCATGCGTAACAAATTATAAAAAATTTATTCATGAGGATTCCGCTGTGTCCTTAGGGAATCCTAAAGGTAAGGAGGGAATCCAGCTGCCATCTAAATTTACTGAAAAAGCTTGGGATACTCTTAGTGCTAAAAGTTGGATTAAGGACGAAAATAATCAAGAAAAGGTAATTGAAAATTATTACGATTTTAGGGACATATCCCAGTACCTTTTACCTAAGATCCATTTTTCCAATTCCGCAGAAATGCTTAATATAATCGGTTTAGGGGAAATTGGCTATTTTGATACCAAATGGAATGATTTTATTCTGATCAACCATTTATCCGATTTCGACTTTTTAGAAAGGGTTCGTTGGGGACACAACCAAGGAGATTACTTAAAAGAGCTTTTGGAAGACGTGCAGGCAGAGCGAAAATTATGGGAAAATGCGGAAAAAACGGTTGTTGGCTTGAGTAAGCTGGGCCTTAATCAAACAGGCCCCAATGAAGTCTGTTTTAAAAAGTTATGCCAATTACATGGACGTTCTGAAAGTACCTCCTATATCGATGATAGGAATTTATCCCTTGAGGCCTACAAAGAGGCATTCGAAGGATCTAATATACGCAAGGTCGATCTTGCAGGTAGTCAGAAGATTTGAAGGAGTTTACGGTCTATAAGCCAGATTCTGTGCCTAAATAGGCTGCATTCATTTATCTAACAACGTTTCGTTGTTCTCTTGCGAGTGCGACGAACCCGAAGTTTTAGAGCGGGCCACTCAACCCCCTATTCCGTCTTGCACCAGATTGGGTTTATCCTGCCATGATTATCACTAATCATGCGGTGAGCTCTTACCTCGCCGT
>DGGR01000043.1 GCA_002392285.1 Verrucomicrobia bacterium UBA3869 | reverse complement strand
TCCCCTGTCCCACAGCCATATTCCAAAAATTTCCCTTTCAATGGAAGCTTTCGTTTAAGGGTTTTCGCAATCTTGATATGGTAGTAATGCGAGGTAGCATGACCTGGAAGATTCACTCTAAATGCTGATTCCCACCAATCTTTTTGGTCGGCATCCGTCCAGATATATTCAAATAGTTTTGCCATGATTATTATTGGATCGATTTGATAAGGAAATGCAATATTTTTTTATTCGTGACTTTTGGGGTGCATTAACAATGATTAAAGTTATATGTTATCGGGAATTGAATCCGGTTGTTTGCAAGGAGTAGAGGCTTTACCGATTCAAATTGAGGTTAATACAGGAGAGCGGGGGGAGCTAAAATGGGTGATGGTAGGGCTGCCCGATGCGGCTGTTAAAGAGTCTCAAAACCGTGTGTATTCTGCCTTGGGCAACTGTGGTTTTTCCCTGCCGCTATCCCGTATTACGATTAATTTAGCGCCGGGTGATGTGCGTAAAGAGGGGCCTATGTATGACCTACCGATAGCCTTAGCGGTGATTGAGGCAACGCAACAAACAAGCTTAGCGCGTGCTTCTGAATTTATTATAGCTGGCGAACTGGGTTTGTCGGGTAAGTTGCGTGCGGTTCCTGGTGCGTTTAATTTAGCTTTGTTGGCGAGGAAATTGGGTAAGCGTGGGGTGATGCTTCCAATGGCTTGTGCAGCAGCAGCTACGTTTGTCGAAGGGATCGATGTTTATGGAATGGAACACCTAAAGGATTGTGTTGAGTTTTTGAGTGGCAAAAAGGTCTGTCAGCCATTGTCTCAACATAACCTGCAAGAGGATGCGCCCATTGAACATGATTTACAAGAAATTCGGGGGCAGTGTATTTTAAAGCGAGCGATTGAAATTGCGGTTGCGGGCAACCACAATATTTTATTGATGGGGCCACCAGGGTGTGGAAAGTCCATGATTGCTAAATGCATTCCAGATCTGTTGCCTCCGCCTACGCATGAAGAGTGGTTGGATATTTTAAAGATTCAATCGGCCTGTGGATTAGTGAGCGATACGCTTGCAAAACGGCGACCCTTCCGTGCTCCCCATCATAATGTGAGCGATGCTGGATTGATTGGTGGTGGAAGCATTCCTAAACCGGGAGAGATTTCATTAGCGCATAATGGAGTTTTGTTTTTAGATGAACTGCCGGAATTTAAGCGTTCGGTATTAGATATGTTGCGACAACCATTGGAAAACGGCATCGTTACGATTGTTCGGTCCAATGGAAAATTGACGTTTCCCTGTCGTACCTTGTGCATTGCGGCGATGAATCCATGCCCCTGCGGGTACTTTGGCAATCGCCAACGAACCTGTAAATGTTCACAGAATCAGATTCGGAATTACCGCGCGCGCATCAGTGGTCCGTTGATGGATCGATTTGATATGCAGATCGAGGTCCATCCGGTTGATTTTTCAGCTCTGCGTGCTCGTCAGGCGGCAGAAGAACCCTCCTTAGCGGTTCGAAAACGGATTACGGCAGCCCGTACCTTGCAAATACAACGCTCAGGGTTTTATAACGCGTATCTATCGGCCGATGGCATAGAACAATCGTGTTTATGTTCGCCGGAAGATTTGCGCTTTTTGCAAAGTGCCTGTGAGCAATTGCATCTATCGGTACGGGCTTACCATAAGGTACTTAAGTTGGGTCGTACGATTGCAGATTTAGCCAATTCTCCAGGCGTTTTAAGGCAACACCTGGAGGAAGCCCTACAATACCGTTGTTTTGACCGTGAATAACCGTTTACGAATTCCATTCGCTTCGAACGGTTTGTTCAGCATGCTTTACGCGCGTTAGGAAATCATTTGCTGTGTAATTAGCGGTTTCCATTAAAAACAAAATCATGCTACTGCGAGGGATATGGTAGGAATGGCGTTGTTCTTGGCCTTTGGTTGCCTTTCCATTCCAAACATGCCCCAAAATTTTTTGATTATCAAAGCAATCGCGAATATATTGATTACTGCGACCTAAGATAGCTGCAGCTTCTTTGACAGTATACCATTTTTTTTGATCGGGTAATAATTGTTCAAAAAACGCGTAATTCAAATCCATTTGTTTGTGCATCATTTAATTCCTTTCAATCAGCGAAATCGCTGAATTTTACAGATTTTATTAGGACTAATCAAGATCAAAGGTTTAATATTACAAAAAATACAGCTTGTTGTTCGGGCTAAAATTGTATAGTAAACAAGCATGCATCGCTTGCTATGGAATACCTGCAAATGTTATGTTTTCCATAAAAAATGGTTATTTTTATGGGCATTTGTGTGTGGATGTATCTATGGATTAACCAGCGGGCTTGGATTGCCGTTGATATTCGAAAAGGTATTTCGTCGGATCTTTGAATCTTCGACTGTTTATTCGTATGCCGAAATTATCGGCATGGCGGTTTTAATTCCGTTGGGGTTTGCCTTACGGGGAATTTCCGGCTATCTCAATGTGGTGTTGATGAACCGCTGCGGTTTATACGTTCTAAGCCATTTAAGAACGGATTTAATCGAAAAACTACAGATGTTACAGTTAAGTTTTTTTGATCGTAATACAACAGGGGATTTGGTGCATCGGGTGATAGCGGATCCTAAAAAAATTCAGGATATTTTGCTCGAATGGATTTCGGAAGGGATTAAGCAGCCCTTACAAATGTTGGCGGCTTTTGGGAGCTTGATTTATCTGTCCATCAAAAACAGTAGCGTTGCTTTGTTTTTAGTGTTTTGTGTTTCTATCCCCTTTTGCTTTTTACCGGTGCGTCTGTTACGGTCACGCGTTAAAAAATACAGCCGTATTCAGCAGTGCACCGAAGGCGCGTTAACAGCTCAAGTGTCTGAAAATTTGAATGCGGTTCAAGAAGTTCGGTTGTTCAATTTAGCCGAGCGGGTAAAGTTGAAAATGCAGGAAACCATTGAAGCTGCAGCACTAGCAACCAACTTGGTTGTCGCTTGGCAAAAGCTGCAGCAACCAATTATGGAGGTGGTATCGGCAATCATCATTGCGGTTGTGTTTACCTATGCTTATTGCGCAAAAGTGCCATTTTCTGTCTTTAGTGCTATGGGTATGGCTTTATACTTAGCATTTGACCCTATTAAACGGCTTAATACTTTGTTTGGGTCCTTGCAAGGCGTAACCGGTTCGATCGAACGGATTGGGGAGATTTTGCGGCAGGTACCCACGATTCAATCGCCTGCAAACCCTTACCTTGGAGCATGTTCCGGAAGTATCACCTTCCAAGCTGTTTCGTTTAGGTATTCGAACAAAACTCCTTCGGTTATTCATCAAGTGGATGGGATCATGGAAAAGCACAAGTTTTATGCTTTAGTGGGTCCCAGCGGGGCTGGAAAAACAACGCTCATTAAGCTGATTACCCGCTTGTATGATGTGACCGATGGGGCTATTTTAATGGATGGGGTGGATATCCGCCAATGGGATTTAAAGCACCTAAGGCAGCAAATTTCGATTGTTTCGCAATCGACTATTTTGTTTAACGATACATTTTTAGAAAATCTACGCTTGGGTAGTCCCAATGCAACGCGTGAGGAGATTATTGAAGCTGCTAAGATGGCTTATGCGCATGATTTCATTTGTGAAGCTGGTGGATACGATAGTAGGATTGGTGAGAACGGCAATCGTTTTTCAGGTGGGCAACGGCAGCGCTTAGCGATTGCGCGTGCGTTTTTAAAGCGAGCTCCTATTTTGATTTTGGATGAAGCGACTTCTGCGTTGGATTCTGAAAGCGAAGCGTTGATCAAAAAGAGCCTAGACACGATCCGTAAACAGAAGACGGTTATTGCGATTGCACACCGTATCAGTACGATTCAACAGGCCGATTGTATTTGGGTATTCGAAAAAGGTAGTTTGGTAGGGAAAGGAACACATGAGGAGCTGCTTAAGACCAACTTCCGTTATCAACAATTAGTATCGAAACAGCTGATTGGCGGTTCTCAGCCTAAAAGCAATTAAGCCAATACATGATAAACTGTGAAGCATAGCCCATAGGTGAATGCGTTCATAAAGGCAAATTGCAAAAGCGTTTTGCGCCACGAATAGGTTTCATGTTTAATGGAAATAAATGTTCCGATGCACTGCAGGGAGAACATGAAGAACAAAATAAGCGATACGCAAGTGGCTAGTGAATAAATGGGGTTTCCTTGAGCATCAACCGCTTGCTGGAGGAAGGTACGCAGGGTACCAGGTTGTTTAGCGTCCACATTGTACAAAACCCCCAGGGTGGATATAAAGTTTTCTCTTGCTCCAAATGCGCTTAACAGGCTGAGGCTGATATTGCCGTCGAATCCTATCGGTTTAAAGATGAGCTCTAGCTTATCGGCCAACCAATGGACGCAATTAATGGTTTTCCCTGAAGCTAAGGTGAAGTTGGTATGCAGGCAGCACCATAGAACAATGCTGAACCCCAGTACCACTGTGCCTGATTTTTTAAGAAAGAACCAGGTTTGTGCTTTGATGACCTTAAGGATGTAATTCCATTGTGGATAGAGCAACGGAGGCATTTCATTGATTTGAGCAAAATGGCGGGTTTTGAGGATATATTTGCGGATGATGGCAGCCAGCATAAGCGCGGCTAACAATCCAGTTAGGTAGATACTGATTAAGATGAGAACCTTTGCCCAGGTGGCCAGGTCATCGAATAAAAGCGATAGGAGCAGGAGATAAATAGGGATGCGGCTAGCGCAATTGACCCAGGGTGCTACAAACAGAGTGGTTAGGCGTTCTTCACGGTTTGGCAGGCAACGCGTTTGTAATAATCCCGGGATGGTGCATGCGTAGCAGGAGATGAGGGCAATGAATGAGGAACCTGAAAGTCCAATCTTTTTCATCAGGCGATCCAACAGAAAGGTAATTCGAGCCAAATAACCCGTATTTTCTAGAATGTTCATGCAGGTAACCATCAGCACAAATTGCGGTAAAAACAACAAAACATTTCCGACACCACCAATAATTCCTTCGCTGATGAGAGCCTGTAACCAACCGTGCGGCAGGTGGGTATTGATCCATAGTTGGAGCCATTGAATGCCCCATTCACAGACTCGCATGGGATATTCGGATAGGGAAAAGACGGCAAAGAGCATTGCGAAAAAAATCACACCGCCGGCTAATGGCCCCCACACTTTATGCAAAAACAATCGATCCCAAGGGATCAGGGTATGGCGCTTACCTTGGGGGATATGTTGAATGCAACGGGTTACCAATTGTTCAATCCAGGTATAACGGGCGGCAATCATGCGCGTTTTCCAGTGATGATCTGCTTGGTTGAGTTCATCAATGGTCTGCAAAAACAGTGGGGCTTTGTCGGCTATCAATTCCGCATAGTGTTGGCTGTCTTGAAACAAGAAGCATTCACACCAACCTTTCGACAGCCCGCTTTTGGCTTCTAATGTGTCACAACAACGCTGAATATTAGGGGCGTAGCGAAAATCTAAAGTGCTTGTTTGAAATTGGTCTTGCGTAAGGATGTCCCGCAATTGGCGTCTACGCAACTGAGGAGCTTCGCTCAAGGGGATGATTGGTATCTTAAGCGCTTGTTGCAAGACAGCAATGGATAAAGCATGTCCTTGTTTATAAGCGTGTTCTGAAAACGTAATCACCAAGCAGGTTGGTATCCCTAGCTCTAGGATTTGGGTAACGAGAAACAAATTACGTTCCAACTGCTGAGCATTAACCACCAATAGGATACGATTGTGTTCATTCGATTGATAGAGCAGTTTAAAAATCTGCTGTTCTTCTTGCAGATAAGCAGAAGCCCCGTATACTCCGGGTAAATCGTAAACGAGGTTTTGTTTCCCGAAATTGTCAAAAACTAACCGAGATTTCGCCGCATGGGTGCTACCGTTATAGTTTGATACCGGTTCATTGGCTCCCGTTAGGTCATTAAAAAGTGTCGTTTTACCAACGTTTGGATTACCAACAATAAAAATAGTACGTTGGTAGGATGGGCTATTCACCTACGCTTGAATATCAATCGATTGCGCTTCCGACAATCCAATCATTAAACGGCATCCACGTATCAATACCTCTATCGGACCCCGTTTGGAAGCAGACCGAATGAGCCGTACAGGTGTCCCTGGGGTAAAGCCTAGTTCGAGTAAGCGTATTCCCAGCGCATCCTTTCGATTAACCGAAAGAACCTTTGCGGTATCCCCATCGGTCAAATCAGAAATTTGCTTAATCATCTTGGTAACCATTAAGCGTTATTTCGACCTTTTTTCAAGCAAAAAATGGTAATCGGTAGCTCTAAGGCTTACAGCTTTGATTTTGAATTGCTTCTTGCCGTGCGTGTTGAAGAATAGGATGAGCAACCAGCGTTAATCCTAACAAAATAAGGAAGGCGGTTAACCATTTGATCCATAAAGAATCTGGTAATCGAAACATAATACTAGTTTACGCTTCTTACGGGTGGGAAGGCAAATCAAAGATTAATGTGAGTAGCCGTTGAACCGTACCTTTATGGGCCAATATCCATTGATGAGCACGGTTTCCATAAGCAATTGCGGATTGAGGTTGATTCACCCATTGGGTTAAACACGACTGAATTTCTTCTGCCGTTTGGCATCGACACGCCCCACCCGCTTGCTCCAAACTGCTACAGATGTCGGCGAAATTTTCCATGTGGGGGCCATAGATCATCGGTTTCCCAAGCGCAGCAGCTTCCAATGGGGTTTGTCCTCCACGATTGGGGTCTAAGCTTTTCCCGATAAATACCCAATCAGCTAAGGCAATAAAATCCCGCAATTCACCCGTGGAATCCACGACATAAACGCTTACATCCTGCTGAGGTTGACTACGGAAGCAAAAGCTTAGCGGATAGGTTTTTAATAAGCGCTGAAGTTCCGGCTTTCGCTCCTTATGGCGCGGAACCAAGATTAATTTTAAATTCGGATGTTGCTTTTTGAGCTGCATGAAGCAATCCAACAACAATCCTTCTTCCCCTGGCCAGGTAGATGCGCCGATAATAATGGATGCCGATTCCCAAGAACTGCCTAGATCCGCGCGTTGTAACGTTAATGCTTCCCCTTGGGATAAGGCAGCATCGACTTTTAAATTGCCGACCGTGGTAATGTTCGGATGGTGAGGACATAGCGACCGAAACCGTTGGGTGTCGCAATCGGCAGCAGCTGCAATGAGGGAGAGTTGATTAAGCATGAGGGACGCTATCCAGGGCACTTGACGATAACGCTTAAAGCTTCGATCTGAACAACGACCGTTGATTAAATAAACAGGAACCTTATGCCGCGCAGCTTGAGCTAAGTGCTCAGGCCATAGTTCAGATTCCATCAACACCACCTGTTTCGGTTGAATGCGCCGCCAAGCAAGAGCCGAAAACAACCAGAAATCTAAAGGAAAATACGCAAGGCGATCAACCCATGAAACGTATTTGGTACGCGCAACCCCAAAGGCGGTTGAAGTAGTGGTGGTTAAATAAACCGGAATATTTTTTTGCTGTAAGGCGATCAATAAAGGCTTTAGCGCTTCAACTTCGCCAACACTTACTGCCTGAATCCATATCGGGTGACCTACCGTCGGTTTGGGAACACATCCAAAACGATGCCAAAAACAGGCTTCGTATCCCCGGCGACGTATCATCGTGTATAAATAACGAGGAAGCACAATGAGTAAAGCAGGCAAAAAGAGAAGACGGTAGAGGGCAATAAACAAAAGTTGTGGATAACTTTTCACACGTTAGAATGTTATCTAAAAAAAGATTTTAGAAAAGTTATTAAAGTATTTATCGCTATACGAGACGTGTCCTTAACATCCCTGTAATAATTTCGCCAAAGGACTATTGTTGATTTACGAGATCGGTTATATCATACAGCGTATGATTGGCTTCGTTATAGGCTATTTGGCGTGATTCTAAATAGGGATATTGGGTATTAAATAAAGTATTAAATAACCAGCGGAACGTATTAACTAACCCAGGAGGAGGGGGAAGCGCTTGGCGGTACTGTTTCGGTAGATAAATAGCGTATAGATTTGAAAAGTTGATTTTATGTTCTTCACAAAAATCTTTTGGTGTAAAATTCCAGAGGTTGATGGTGTCTAATCCATGATCGCCGTGTAAGATGATAATGGGTTTATGCTCCTCATCATACTGGTTAAGAATTTCTCGAATAGCATAAAGAGCTAGCGAATCGATATGCTTGTATTGAGTGATTAAATCTGGACGTGTGGTGCCCATGCTCCCTGTAAAATTTGGATGGCATCGATTCCAAGAACTCGAATCAAAAACATAAGGATGATGAGGATTCGCAATATGGAAAAAGAAATAATTTCCGTTTAGCCATGCAGCGTTTTGGCATAACAGATATCATTAATCGTATCTAAAGCTGTATTTAATAACATCCTATTGTACGTCTTCTTTAAGCATTGAGCCAAGAAAGTGTTTCGTGCAATATGATCGTACAGAACATAACATTTTAATGGATTTGAATAAGTGCAACAAAAAGAATCTGAATAGAAAATATTATACCTTGTATAATGGGCGGTATAATAACCGTGTTGGTCTAACATATCCAATGCTGTTGCTTGGTTTTTAATGATAGATAGCCATTGGCGTTGATCGACTTGCTTCAAGTAATCCATTTGAAACATGGATGTAAAGCTAGCATAAGTTAAGGGATAATTAGACTTAGAATTCAAGTCGTACCAAAAGCCCAAGTCACCCAATTGTTCATAGAACTTGGAATTATCGTAATTAAAGCCATCCATGAGTCCTTGTTGCCCCATGTGCATATCAAGGCAGATATGATAGATGTTGGGTAACGCATTCTTTTGGTTGAGGGCTACATGATTTTTGTGGCTATCAACGATATAAGGGTAAATTGCCATTACTCGTTGACCCATAAGCGCTAATAGGACCAAACAAGCTATGTTAAGGATTTGAGTGATTTTTTTATTCCAACCAGCTCTGCTACGGATCCAGAAACAGAATCCAATGGATAAAAGGATAAATATGATTGAAAAATATACGTATCGATAAGGATAAAACCAAGTGTATTGTTGCAAAGCAGGCAGTAAAGCCAAGGTGACTGGCTTCCCCAAAAACACCAAGACATGAAGGACAAAAAGGACGAATAACAACTTATCTTTGCGTCTCCACTTACAGTAGATGATGATCGGTAACCAATAAACCGTTATCCAAAGCGCGCTTTCCAACAACAGCCGCGGGGTAAAGTAAGAATAATTAACTCCTATTGAATAGAAGTGCAACAGGTAGACTAAAGAAAATAAAAGAGGATACATACTCCTCTATGCCCTAGCGGGTCTGCGCTGGAATTTGCGTTGGAATTTTTCGATACGGCTGGCGGTGCTGACCACACGTTTTTGACCCGTATAAGCCGTATGAGAATCCGATGTGATATCACATGGTAAGACCATGTATTCTACACCATCAATCACTTCTGTCTTTTTGGCAGTTAGGATAGAGTATGTAAGAAACTTTTTCCCCGTGGAAACATCCACAAAACAAACGGGATAGGAATCAGGATGAATATCTTTTTTAGGCATAAAAACTTATCCTTGTCTGGCCTTAAATTTCGGATGGGTTTTGTTGATCACGTAAAGACGACCTTTTCTGCGTACTATTTTGCAGTTTTGGTGTCTTTTAGATAAAGATTTGAGGGATGAAACCACTTTCATAGTTTAAAGTTAAGATAAAAAACCTTAATGGGATGTCAATTTATTTTGATGATTCTATTAACGAGATGGTGCAGATAGACGGAATCGAACCGACAACACCAGCTTGGAAGGCTGGGGTTTTGCCATTAAACTACATCTGCTTTATCGAAAAAATTATTTTCAAATAGAATCCCTAAGCGTCAAGCTTTATCGCTAAAAATCGTTAATGAGAGGCTACTTTATTGACCGTGTGGTTGCGCTTGTACATCATGAGCTTTAAAAAAGTACCGACGCGTTGTTTTAATTCCAAACGCGGTACAATTTGGTCAATCAGCCCATGGTGCAGTAAAAATTCGGCGCTTTGGAAATCATTGGGTAGATCTTGTTTGACGGTAGCTTTAATAACCCGCTGGCCTGCAAAGCCGATGAGAGCTCCGGGTTCCGCGATGATGAGATCGCCTAAGGATGCAAAGCTGGCCATAACCCCTGCCATAGTCGGGTTGGTGAGAATGGAGATGAAGGGCAATCCCTGTTGGCGTAAATAGGCCAAAGTTGCGCTGGTTTTTGCCATCTGCATCAGGCTTAAAATACCTTCATACATACGGGCGCCACCAGATGCAGACACAATCACCACTGGATAGTTTAATTCCATACCGCGTTCGATACAGCGGGTAATTTTTTCGCCGACCACCGATCCCATGCTAGCTCCTAAGAACCGAAAATCCATAACCGCAAACGAAACCGGTTGCCCTTGAATTTTGCCTATACCGCTTATAACAGCATCCCTTAGGTGTGTTTTTGCCTGATTTTGTTGCAATTTATTAACGTACGTATCTAAAGCTTTAAATGTTAAAGGGTCAACGGATGTTAAAGTTGCGTCTTTTTCTTCAAACGTACCTTCGTCGATCATCAATTGAATACGTTGATGAGCATTTAGGGGAAAATGATAGCCACTTTTGGGAACGACCATCCAATTTTCTTCCAGAGTTTTGCTATAAACGATTTCGCCAGAAACGGGGCATTTTGTCCAAGTTCCTTCGGGTATATCGTGTTTATGAATCGTATCAGCAGAATAGGTGGGTTTTGAAAACAAATTCATTGGTTTTTTAACATTATCCGTGAGCTAAGGTAAATACACGAATGTTTTGGGCACCGTGTTGATGAAGCACCTTAGCACATTCATTAAGCGTAGACCCTGTCGTAAACACATCGTCTACCAACACATAGGTTTTGGTGCAATCTAATGGGCGATGGGTTTTCATCATGAACGCACCTTTTACATTCTGCTTTCTTTCTTCGCGCGTCAAGCTTGTTTGCGAAGGAGTATTGAACGTACGGCGTAAAATCGGAGCCCATTCCCCATCGATACAATGAAGGAGTGCTTTCGTAATCCATTCACATTGATTATAGCCGCGTTTCCATTTTCTAAAAAAGTGCAGAGGAACCGGTACAAAGGTACATCCTTGAATGCTTTGTAAGCGCTCCTGTTCGTGTTGCATGATGCGTACTAAATCGGAACGTAAATAAGCACCGTTGCGGTATTTTAGGGCATGAATAAAGGCTCTTCCGGTGTTGGTGAATGCAAACAAGGAGATGCCGTGATTAAAGTAGGGATTTAATTCTAGACAATTGGAACAGATTAGGTTGGAAGGGGTGTCCTTAGCATCGCTATCCAGTACCCTCCCGCAGCAAGAGCAGCAACTGCCGCGGTTAAATACGATTTGGTTAAAGCAGCTTTCACACACAAATCCCGGATGGGACAAGTCTAACGGCTGCTGGCATTGAAAGCACTCACGCGGGAATAATAAATCCAAAAACCATCGATTAAGCGATGGAATAAAAGGCAACCTCTTACTGCTAGTCCCAAGTGAGATCAATGTTATTGATGGAGTGTTTTTGGATAAGAGCTCTTAATTGCGCATCTTTTAGCGCGAGCTCTGGACTATAACGTTCATGAGTTTCCACCAAGATGTTATTACATTTCCTATAAATCCCTGTTTCAATAAGTTTAAGAAGTACATCGTATTCTGCTCCTTCGATATCTAATTTTACCAGATTAATTTGAATGTTTTGATGTTCAATGAAATTACATAAATCAACACATTTGACTGTTATGCCTTTTTGGTCGCACCCCAGGTTAACCATCCCCCCCCCCTCGGAATAAAATAATTTATTCCATCGGGAGAATTCATTATTATAGTAGAAGGTTGCTTCCCCATCCCTATCGCTCAGAGCATAGGGATAAAGGTGTACCTTTGGGGAATTTCTAAAACGTTTCTGTAACTGCTTAAAACAAGCGGGATTAGGTTCAAAAGCATGTATAATGCACCCCTTTTGCGCAAATACAGCAGTTTCATGGCCAACATTAGCTCCTCCATCTATTACAATAGAGTTTTTTGTTAAATCTCTAATAGCAGTCCATTGATTGCATCGTACTACGTAATCAACTTTTTGTTCTTTATCCCAAAAACTTAGCAAACGGTTGTAAAGATACCAGAGTAGCCCTTTTAGAAATTTTTGATCCCACTCCCGTATATATTCTTTTAGTTTTTTCATATTCTCTTTTAAGATTTAAAAGGTATACTTATGTGCACCCATTGTAAAATATTATTTAAAGTAGCCACACCAAACGTACATATTACAAAGGTAGCAATTCCATATAGCATGATTAAAAAAAAGGCTAATATTTGAGCAATTGCTAACACCCAACCATCATTTTCCAACAACCCGAGGCCAAATAGTAAAATAATAGCCGCCGGCGCGGTATTGGTTAATGGAATAGGAAGGGCCATTATCAAAGCCAATAGCATTAAGTTGATACCTACCAAGCGACGATTGATCAGCCGATAAAGTTTAGGTGCGCGGTTGGGGTGGATAAATTTCTCTAAAAACGTGATCAGCTTTATACCACCGCGCACGATTTTTGCATTGATTTTAAAGGGTTTATTGAGCCATTTGTTGGGTAATTGAATCTGTTGGCCCCCACGCAGGAAGAGCCATCCTATCCATAGCAATAGGATGCCGAATGGAGTGCTGTAACCGGCTGCTGGAACAGGTAATGCACTGGGAAATGATAATAGGATGATAAAAACGCCTAAGCTTTGGTCTTTTAACTGATCGTTTAAGGCGGATAACGTGGTTACGAGTTCACCTTTATCGTTACACAGACCAAGGATTTGTTCGGACAAGCGTTGCATTATCCTCGAAAATGTTGCAATCCCTAAAAAGGATGTCGATTCCTATTTTGCATATCTTGGAGTACTACTGAGCGCCGCCCTTAGAACGTCCGTCCTACGCCGATATACACCTGGTCGGAGTGG
>DGGR01000045.1 GCA_002392285.1 Verrucomicrobia bacterium UBA3869 | reverse complement strand
GAACAAACATAGAAAGCTTGTAGGCATCAAAATCAGCATGCAGCCTACTGTTCCTAAATAATCCTTTAAAAATCCCTGTAAGAAGCTCGCACCTAAAATCCCTCCGCGTCCGAATGAATAAAAGGCGTAATTCGGCCGCATCCATCCCATCACCTGCAATAGATTCAACAAGCTGGAACCGAACAAAAGCAGCAATAAAAAGGCAATTGCATGGCCAATACACACATAGTAAGGTTTAGCTTTAAAGAGGCTAACCCCAAGCCATAGGATAAATAAAGGCAGTATCCAAGCCATTGTCCCTAAATAGCGACAGGCATAGAAGCAAAACCCTGCCCCAAAACTACCAAAGTAATTCTTTGAACTTCCGTTTAGGGAACCAAGGCTATAAAACCGCGAACCTTCAGGATGATAGGTTACCAAAGCCAGTAATATGAATAATCCCAACAAAATGCACAAAAATCCCCCTAAAAGTCGATAAGCTTTGGCCTGGATTGCGTTCTTATTCATATAGTTCAGTTTGTCTCTAAAAACCAACAAAAACGATTTTATTTTTCAAGTGTATACCTTTGAATCCATATAAACCGCGTTTGGAGCATGAAGCAATAAGGCATAACCCAAGCAACCATTAACGCAGATAACCCAATAGAACTTAGGTAATAAAAGCCATAATAAAAGGGAACGTGATAAATGATAAACATGAATGCTAGGTAGCAGCTATGCCCCATGACATTTAGCAAGAACACTTTTAATCGGATGTGGAAAGCGAATAGCGCTCGATAATACCTGCCGTGCAGGATGCAAACTCCGGCAATGAGCAAAAATGTATGAAGGTACCAGGGGGTTGCCTGCAAACTATCTAACCAAATCCCCAACAAGAGCGCACAACAGGATGCTTCCCAGCGGCTTAATGCATATAGTGCTCCGACTATAATTAAACCATCAGCGTAAGTATGGATGCCCAACCAATCTCCACATAAGTAGACCCCAAACACCATCCAAAAATAGAGGAATATAAATGGAATGATACGGTAAATCATAGAGAATCAACAGGGATCAGTACTCCCACTTCATCAAGCCACTTTAAATATTCACCAATTTGAACCGTTCCTACCAGCTGCCCATGTTCCTCTTTAACTCGAACGCACGTACCTACATGGATATTATCCGGAAATATATTGCCGACCGATACGGTTTTTACCTCCGATTGCTGCAAATAATAATGGATGCCGTTTTTAAGTTGCGCATACCATGTTGAATTCCATCCCTTTTTGTTCATCAACCCACACAGTACATACAGTTCTTTTTGTACATTACATCGTACCAGCAAACGAAAATCCGGATGGGTAACTAACATAACCATAGCTGTTTTTTGCGATACGTTTGTGATACAACCCACAATCCCTTCGGTACATAAAACCCCCTGCCCTATTGCAATACCATCTTTAGCGCCGCGGTTGATAACTATGAATTGCGACCAAGTGTCTTGCATGCGATAGATAACGTGCGCGGTTACACATTTAAAAGATTCCCCGATCGGTAAGCCGTTAATGCCTAAAATTTGTTTGGCGGTTTCGCACCTCTGTTCGGCATTAGCTAATTGAAGCTTTAGGTGCACATTTTCCCGCATCAACTCTTTAACTTTGTGAATCCACCATGTTTTTCGCTTGCTTTCAGCAACCCCAAATTCACGGATTTTTTCAACATTTGGCACAACATTCCACAGAGGAGCTTGAGTGGCAAAAACCACTTGCTGCAACCGTATGCGCGTACGGGAAGGTAATACCACATGCCAGATAATAAATAAAATTACCAAGGGACCTAATATCCACTTAAGCCGCGGTTTAAACACAATGTTAATATTCTTCCTTTAACCAAAAGGATAAATTTTGTAGTACAGCACCGGTTCCGTTTGCAACCGCTTTTAGGGGATTTTCAGCAATAATAACGGGCAGACGTGAATCTTCACTGATTTTACGATCTAAATTACGGACCAATGCACCTCCACCCGCTAATACAATACCACGGTCTACCAAATCAGCTGCTAATTCCGGGGGACACTTATCCAGTGCCTGATGAATCACTTCTACAATTTCATTTAAGGCATCCAATAAAGCTTCACGGACTTCTATTGAAGAAACCGTAACCGTTTGGGGTAATCCTGTGATAGTACCCCGTCCTTTTACCTCTAATTCGACTTCTTCGTCCAGCGGCATAGCAGATCCAATAGCAATTTTAATGTTTTCTGCCATACGTTCACCAATCAAAAGATTATATTTTTTCTTTAAATGATTGATGATTGCTAAATCCATTTGGTCTCCCCCAACCCGCAAACTCTTGGTAAATACCATACCAGATAAGGAAATAATCGCTACTTCCGTAGTACCTCCACCGATATCTACAATCATACTTGCAGCCGGCTCGTCAATGGGCAAACCAACCCCAATAGCAGCTGCCATTGGTTCTTGTAACAATAAAACTTCACGCGCGCCTGCGCGGATAGCCGATTCTTTAACTGCTCTACGCTCTACTTCCGTAATTCCTGAAGGAACTGCAATAACCACGCGTGGGGGAACAAAGCGTTGATGACCGCATACCTTGCGCATAAAGTACCGCAACATTGCTTCGGTCACTTCAAAATCAGCAATAACTCCATCCTTCATAGGACGCAAAGCAGCAATATTATCCGGGGTACGGCCTAACATTTTTTTTGCTTCCAAACCAACCGCACGTACTTTACGGCTTTTTTTGTAAATTGCGACTACGCTTGGCTCATTTAAAACAATTCCTTTGTCGCGTACAAACACCAATGTATTTGCTGTGCCCAAGTCAATTCCAATATCATGAGATCCCCAGGAAAACAGCTTGCCAATCAGAGGTGTTAAATTTAACATAATGATTATAATAATAGTGCAACAAACGATGAAGATTCGTCAAGTCAAAGAATCACAAGATGGAAGAGAGTAGCTTAATACAAAATTTAACACTTATTCTGGTTACCGCTAGCTTTGTGTCAATTATCTTTTCAATGCTCCATTGGCCGACTATCCTAGGGTATTTGCTATCAGGGGTATTGGTTCATTCTTATTTTCCAACGCATTGCGATGAAAACCATGTATTTATTCAAAGTATCAGCGAATTGGGGGTTATCTTCCTCATGTTTTGCGTCGGGTTGGAATTTGACTTAAAAAAGTTAAAACAAACGCTACTTCCTTGCTTGCTAGCTATGTTCTTTCAGGCCTGTATGGGATTCTTTTTGGGAATCACTGTAGCACGAATCATAAGATTATCGGCGGCTTTAGGGTTATTTTTAGGGGCAATTTTTTCTGTTAGCTCCACCATGGTAGCCATTCCAATCATAAAGCAACAAAATGCGTTACAGCAGCCGTTTGCGCAATTTACCATGGGTATAGCCATTTTAGAGGATATTTTTGCGATTGTTTTATTGAGCGTCCTCTCGAGCATCCAAAATGGAAATTTTGGGTTCGGTAAATGTTTGAATTTGATATTTTGGATTACCATTTTTATGGTTTCCATAACCATTTTTGGTCGGTTAATAGCCAACCGTATCATTGCTATCTTCAAAAAAATTTCCAACCAAGAAGTGATGAATGTATGTACCATCGGCATTGTATTATTGCTGAGTTACATTTCAAATGGTTACTCTAACGCATTAGGTGCTTTTTTGGCGGGCGTTATTTTTTCCAATACACAAATCATCCATCACTTAGGGGAAAGTATTGCGCCTATTCGCGATATTTTTTCATCCATATTCTTTGTATCCATTGGTATGCTCATTGATTGTAGGCTGCTTTGGCGATACAAATGGGTTATTTTAGTATTAACCGTCCTGGTAGTTGTAGGACAATTAATAAGCGCTTGGTTCGGTTTTTTCCTAGGTGGGCAAAAGGGAGAGTTATCCTTCCGTGCATCCTTACCCAAAGCGCAGATTGGGGAATTCAGTTTTGTAATCGCTGCCCTTGCTTCAACCCTTGGATTGGATAACGGCCTCCTAATGACCATCACCATTGGGGTAGCAGTATTTAGCATTATTGCCGTCAATATCCTTTGCATTTACGAAGATTCAGTATTAAAAAATTTCGAGAAGATGGTTCCCAATGGACTGAAAACCTTGGGGCATACGTATCAAGTATTTTTACGCACACTACAAAACACGTTATCGGCCAGTCGAGTGATCGGTATTGTACGAGTTCCGTTATTCAAAATCGTACTGCATTTCTTGATTATCAACGCCATTGTGTTTTGTGGATATAAAGTCTGTGGTATATTAGAGCATACATCCCTAAATCATGTCATGTGGCTGCAGCGCGGGACCCTACTGTTAACCCTATTCCTATCGCTTCCGTTTATCAATTGCATTGTCGGCAATCTCCATAATATCCTTATAGAAATCTGCCAAAGCGTTTTGAAAAAAGCCTTTAAGCACACCATTAATTCGAATTCCATTATATATCGCATCACAAAAATCGTCCTGTTATCAATCGCAACGGTTATCTTTATTTGGGCGTTTTTAATGGTTTCCGCTCAGTATTTGCCGCATTATATTCCCATTGTAGCTTTGGTTGCCATTGGTATTATTGTCGGGGTGCTGTTTTGCACGAATCTGCGTAAGCTTAACTCAAAATTTGAACTGAGTTTTTTAAATAGTTTTTCTGAAGCCCTCGAAGAACAAAACGAACGGAGGCATGCAGCGGCGATCAAGTTAGTGGAGACTAAACATCCATGGCCGGTCAAGGTGCGGCGGGTTAGTGTTAAACCCACTTCGCAATTAGTTGGATTAACCTTAGCTAATAGCCAGTTGCGAGAAAAAACGCATACCTTGCTATTGGGGATTATTCGCAACAGTTTTTGTTCAAATTACGTGGCTCCCAATCATGTTTTTTACCCTGGGGATGTTTTGGTGCTTTTGGGGACAGAAGAACAATTGAACCTAGCCAACAAGTGGATTAACCTGCCCAAAACAGCGGCTGTAAGCAATGACGTAGAATTTGATTTGGATCAAGTCATAGTAACCGACAACCATCCCTTTAATCAGGCAACCTTAGCCTCTCTAGATTTACGCAGAAAGTTTTCGGTTAATGTGGTAGGGATTCAGCGAAAAAAAGAACGCATTCAAGAATTGCACTTAGAGGACATGTTTAAGGCAGGAGATAGCGTGTTTTTGGTTGGTAGCCGAAAAAATCTAGATGCGGTTAAACACATGATTGAAGCCAATAGCTAAGTACTTTTGTGATAACTGTGATTAACCATTGACTTAAGGCATAATTGCCTATAGTACTTAATATTATTTCGGGATGTAGTTCAGCCTGGTAGAGCGCATGCTTTGGGAGCATGATGTCGTGAGTTCGAGTCTCACCATCCCGACCAGAATTGAGTTCATGCATTTCAATCAAGTAGTTATTGATTCTATCGCCTATGCACTACCGGAAGAACGGTGGACATCGGAACGCATCGAACAAGCATTGGCCCCAGTATACCAACGGCTACATTTACAACCAGGACGATTAGAGCTGATGACGGGGATTCGCGAACGGCGCCATTGGCCCCTTGAATTTTTACCGTCGGAAGCAGCCACAAAAGCGGGTGAAGCGCTATTAAAAAAAACCGATTGTCCTCGCAACCAAATTGATGGGTTGATTTATGCATCTGTCTGCCGTGACCGTTTGGAGCCTGCAACTGCGTCTTATGTCCATAAGCATTTAGGTTTATCGCCGCATACCCATTGCTTTGATGTATCGAATGCGTGCCTTGGGGTATTAAACGCATGTGTGGTTGGGGCGTCGATGATTGAAACCAATATCGTGCGATCCGTTCTGATTGTATCAGGAGAAAACGGTCGGCCTTTGTTAGACAACACCCTAAAAACCTTGCTGAATGACCCCAATTTGAGCCGTTCGTCCATCAAACCGTATTTTGCAAACTTCACCATTGGGTCTGGAGCAGTTGCAATTCTTCTGCGAAACCGACGCGATGTAAGCTCCCCAAAACCGCTTTTGTTGGGTGGCATTGTACGTACCGATTCACAAGCAAGCAATTTATGCGAAGGTCAGGCTATCCCGGGAGGATTAACTATGCAGACCGATTCCACTGCCCTATTGGAATCCGGTATTCAATTATCCCAAGCTGCATGGTCTATTTTCCAATCGGAAATGGATTGGGACGCCTCCACACCTCAGTGTATCATTACTCATCAGGTTGGGTTACAACACCAAAAGAAGATTTATGAAGCGTTGAGCTTGCCGATCGATAAGGATGTATCTACCTTTAGTTTTCTTGGAAACACTGGTTCGGTTGCCTTACCCATTTCCTTAGGATACGCGATTGAAACCCAACGCATTCATGCCAATGATAAAGTATTATTGTTAGGAATCGGCAGCGGACTCAATACGCTTATGTTGGGCATTTTATGGCAAAACTAACATTACCTGAATGGTTAGCGGAGTTATATCCCTTTGCGCATCATTTTTTCCCGGTAGATCAAAATCTCCAACTGCATTATGTCGATGAAGGAGAACCGCAAGCTGAAGCAGTGGTTATGCTGCATGGGAATCCCACATGGTCGTTTTATTATCGTCATTTAATTCGCTATTTAAGCCCGTATTACCGCTGTTTAGCGTTGGATCATATGGGTTGTGGTTTGTCAGATAAGCCGCAAACATATCCTTATTGCTTAAACCAGCACATCGATAATGCTCTGCGTTGGTTAGAGCACCTAGCGTTGAAATCATTTCATTTGGTAGTTCATGATTGGGGTGGGGCCATCGGGATGGGAATTGCAACCCAATGCCCTGAAAAAATACGTTCCTTAACAATCCTCAATTCGGCAGGTTTTTTATCGAAAAGGATGCCTTATCGCATCGCTTTTTGCCGAACATGCTTTGGCGCATGGTCTATAACACACTTAAATTCGTTTGCCCAAGCAGCAACGGTTATGGCCTCAGTCCATCCTTTGCATAAAAACGTCAAACATGGGTATTTATATCCTTATCGCACAGTTGCAGATCGAATCGCCATTCAAGCATTTGTGCAAGATATTCCTATGAACCCTCAGCATCCCAGTTATGCGCTGCTTGAGTCGATTCAAAACCGACTGCCGCTTTTATCAAACAAACCCTGTTTGTTGGCATGGGGCATGAAGGATTTTTGCTTTAATTCGCACTTTTTAATGCAATGGAAAACCTACTTTCCAAACGCTCAAGTACAGTGCTACGATACTGCAGGACATTATGTTCTTGAAGACGCACGCTCGCGTGTTAACCAAGCAATTTTAACGTTTTTACAGCAACAATAAACTTTTTTGCATTGATTACATAAATAAAAACGCCCCAAAAGGTTATCCTTCGGGGCATATTTTAAAAACGCGCGATTACTTTAGTTTGCGGTAACAACCAATAACGGATTGCTCGAATTGTACTGCGAAGATTGCAAGAACATCAATTGCATAATTAATGAGAAGGTATTCTTAGATTGAATATCGTCATCCGCGATATAGAACCAAGTGCCTCGATATTCGCATGCAACATAAGCATTTTTCGGGCAATCTACTGACCAAGCAACATGGAATCGAGTGCAAACTTTCTTCCAATCAAAGGGTTTTCCCCAACGATCCTTAGAACCTCCTGCGACATGTCCATCGATATCCAGCTGAGGAACCTCAACTCCCTTAGATGCAAAGTAGAGAACACCTAACAAGGTTCTGCATTGAACAACTAACGATTCTGAATCTTGATCCAAGAAGTTATCTTTAATCTCAAATAACGTTTTATTGGTATCCAATCCAGCTAACTGTTTAACTTGTTGAGCTTTTGTACGATAACCCGCTTTTTCTTTAATTTGCATGTACAATTTAGAAAAATTGGTGCTTGGTTTTTGATTAAAATACACCAAGTGATTCGGTTGCTTGTGCAATTCGTCCAATAAGTGAGCGAAATAGGCAAACGATTCATACTCAGGAGCAATTTCGGGTACTGGACCATCAGCAGTATCTGCGTTATACAAATCGTTGATACGTTCAATACACAGATTAAATACTTCTTCTAACGACCACCCCGATTGGATTAAAGAAGTTACAACTGGGAAGGAAATAGGAGTCATGAATTTTTTGACATACTCTTTTCCTGCTAATCTCCCATAACTAGCACCTGATAAATTTTCATAAGATGGGCTTAAACTGAGACTCATTGAACCTGGATATTTTCCATCCATAGCACCCATAATGGTTTTATTAAATCCAAAGCTTGAACCACTCTTAATATTGTTATTATGATTCATGGAAGTAACCTCTACAAATGTAGGATATTCTCCATAACGTAATCGCACAATATTCAATAACAATTCTTGGTTATTATTGTTAACAAGTGCATTATTGTATGCACTTTGCGCAGAAATCGCATCCTTTGATGTGATTTCAGTACAACCACCTATTGCGAAAGCAACACAACCAGTTAATAGATAGATACGTTTCATAAAAAATTATTAATTGGCTGCTCAAGCAGGGCTCGAACCTGCGACCAAGTGATTAACAGTCACCTGCTCTACCACTGAGCTATTGAGCAACTCTGTTTGTTAATTCACTGAAACCTATCAATTTGTCAAACCAGAAAATCATTTTCTTGACGGTAAAACTGAATAAAAGGTGTGTAAAAACGCTTTTTTACTCGCTAAAGCTTCATCAAAGTTTAAAAACGGAGCAGGTACCTGACGGGCTGCAGTAAATTTTTCCCACAGCTGTTCATCCCCTAACTGGGTAATCATAGGTTGTGGGTGAGCACGATCCCAAATAATAACCCTATTGGTAATGCTAGCAAATGCCTGTAAGCTCATAAAAGCAGGCTCAAGGGTATTGTAAAAGAAACCTGACGAACTTTTTTCTACCACACGCCCTGTTGCACGACAACGTTCTGCAATCCACGCATCCGATACTTCTTTACGAATCGCCATACATTGATAATCGCAGGCATAATGATGCGCCTGCAGGTACTTATGAATCATTTGCTCATATTTTGGGGCTAATAACGTCATGTCCAGCAGGATAGAACGCTGTTGTTCGATACAATGAATCAACACCATGGTTAATAGGATTAAGGCAAATGCATTCGTTTTTTCACGTATTATCCCCTGATCATATTGCTGCTTAATAGCTTCAATATGCGGATGATACGGGACAAAATTCCGTACAGCAATTATGACGAAGGGATAATGATACTTATCTAAAGCGGATTGTACTGACGGCAATAATTGAGAGGATTTCCCTGACCCTGATTGTCCAACCAAACGAATACAAAACGGATGAGGATTTGCTGCCGAAGAAGCACCTAAATCACGATAAGCTTTGTTGCATAAATCCTGCCAAATTTCGGGTGGGAAATGAACATCACACTCAGTAAAATTCCCCCACTGACCTAGGATAAAATCAATAACCTCTTGGGGGATCATATTTACCATTTAAGTAAAAAATAATCCTTATTAGGCAGAATACTAAGACTTATTCAGACTTAGCGGGTTCTTCAGCTTTTTTAGCAACTTTTTTTGCCGTTGCTTCAGCTTTAGGAGCTACTTCATCTGTTTTTTCAGCTCCAGAAGGGACTGCTTTAGGGGCATTTTTAGCTGATTCCGCTGTCTTTTTGGCTTTTGGTTTAGAAGACGAACGACGTGCTTCAGCTTCTTCAACCAACTGAATCAGAGCCATAGGAGCACCATCCCCTACCCGATTCATTAATTTGTAAATGCGCGTATAACCTCCGTTGCGCTTTAAAAATTGCTGAACGGTTTCTTCGAACAGCTTTTTGACCGCTGCTTCATTATGAACACGAGCAATTGCTAAACGACGATAGTGCAACTTTTCGATTGGTAATTGGCTATTAGCTGCATCTTTCGCTAAGGTAATAACCTTTTCCGAACAAGGACGTAAGGCTTTAGCTTTCGCTAACGTAGTTTTAATCTTTCCGTTCAAAAACAGCTGCGCCATTAAATTAGCCATCAAAGCCTTACGATGCTCCTGTTTAACTCCTAATTGAAAACGATGATTTAAATGACGCATAATACAAAAACTACTTTAATTATTTATCTTAATGAATCGCTCAACATATTTTCATCAATTTGCATTCCGAGCGACAATCCAAAACTTTCCAATTTTTCTTTAATCTCATCAAGAGATTTTTTACCAAAGTTACGACATTGCAACAATTCGCTTTCTGGTCTGCGTGCCAATTGCCCCAAGGTCATAATCTTTTCTTTATTCAGACAGTTAGCGGAACGCACCGATAAATCTAACACATTAACGCTTGTTTGCAATAAAGTATGTAAACGATTCTCTTTATTGCCCACAGATTCATCAGAGGTCTTCGAAGATTCAAAACGAATAGCTTCTTCAGAAAGATCTTCAAATAACTTCAAATGAAGACTCAAAATCGCACTTGCTTCCTTTACAGCATCCTGGGGAGTAATACGGCCATCAGTGGTAACTTCCAAAAATAACTTATCATAATCCGTAATGTTACCAACACGGGTATTTTCCACATGATAACTCACCAAAGTCACCGGACTAAATAAACTATCAATCGGAATCGTTCCTAACGCCTGATCGGGCTTACGGTTATCCTTAGCCAAGCGATAATTGCGATCCATATCAACGGTTAATTCTGCCTTAAAGCGCCGTTTTTCAGTTAAGGTACAGATCACTTGCTCTGGGTTTACAACTTCAATTCCATTAGACAACTTAATGTCTTTAGCCGTAACTGCTCCGAGCTTATTCACATCAATCGATAAAGTAACAGGTTCTTTTAAGCGCGCTTTTAAAAGAACCTTCTTCAAGTTCAAAACAATTTCGGTTACATCTTCAAAAATCCCCTTGTCGTGCTGAAATTCATGCTGAATACCTTCGATTTTGACCGAAGTAATAGCTGCTCCTTCAATCGAACTCAGCAATATCCTTCGAAATGCATTACCTAAGGTATGACCAAATCCCTTTTCAAGGGGATCCAAAACAAAACAGGTAAATGTAGAAGTCGCTGTTTCAGAAACCTGCCGCAGTTTCGTAGGTAGCACAAATTCTTTTAATACTTTAGGAGCTTGCATATTTCTAAAAATATTTCCATTAACGACTGTAGTATCCTACAATCAATTGTTCATCAATATCTTGAACCATTTCTTCACGAACTGGAATACGATCGACTGTTCCCTTTAATTGGTCTTGAACAACAGATAACCAGCTAGGGCATTCACGTCCTTGAGTTGCTTCCAAACCATGGGTTGCTAATTGACGAGAAACGGCTTTCTCCCCAATACTTATAACCTCACCGGCTTTGCAAATATAGCTTGGGATGTTGACCTTGCGGTCATTCACTTTCACATGCCCATGCATAACCATTTGACGAGCAGCAGCACGGGTTTTAGCAAATCCTAAACGATATACAATGTTATCCAAACGCAACTCTAATAAGCGCAGTAAGTTTTCACCGGCCAACCCAGACATACCCTTGGCAGCCTCAAACATCAAACGGAATTGACGTTCCGATACCCCAAACATAAAGCGAGCTTTTTGCTTCTCATTTAAGCCCAAAGTATAATCGCTAATACGACGCTTTAAATGAGCTCCATGCATACCAGGCAAATAAGGTTTACGCTCATAAGCCTTGGTAACGGGGAAAATGACCGTCTTAAAACGACGATTAATACGAGTAGTAGGTCCTGTATAACGCATGATTTAATCTTTCTTTATACATAGCGACGTTTACGGGGGCGGCATCCATTATGAGGAATGGGTGTAACGTCCTTAATAGATGAAACCGTTAACCCTAAAGTTTGTAAAGACCGAATAGCTGCATCGCGCCCTATTCCTGGGCCTTTTACTTCTATAGAAATTTCGCGCACCCCATGCCCCATCGCCAATTTGGCAGCCTCAACAGATACCACCTGACCGGCATAAGCTGTTGATTTGCGTGCACCTTTAAAACCACAACGGCCGGCACTAGACCAAGATAAAACGTTACCTTTTAAATCGGTAAATACCACTATCGTGTTGTTAAAGGTTGCAGAAATGTGGCAGACACCTACCGTAACATTTTTGCTGTTTTTCGCACGTTTGATTTTTAATTCTCCTTGAGCGCCCTCTGAATCTAACGTATTTTGAGCTACTGCAGCTCCACCAGCGGGTTGTTTTTCCTCAACAGGCTGAGCTTCGCTTTCTTTTGATTTCTCCTGCGCTTTAGGTTGTTTTGCTGTGGCTTTCGTAGCAGTACGAGGAGAACGTTTTTTAGCATCCGTTACAGGCTTTACTTCCTCTTCCACCTTAGATGCTTCCTTTGATTTTGTCTTATCTACAACCATGAGATCTTAAATTTTATTTTTTATTAGCTTTGCTTACGACACCAACTGTTTTACGAGCGCCCTTACGGGTCCGTGCATTGGTGCTTGTCCGCTGTCCACGTACCGGCAATCCTTTAATGTGACGAATTCCACGGTAACACTTAATCAACTCTAGACGTTTGATGTTTCCAGCAATATCTCGACGTAAATCTCCTTCTAAAACATATCCGAACTGATCGATAGCAGCTAAAATTTTATTCAATTCTTCTTCGGATAACGTATACACGCGTTTATCTGGATCTAAACCGGCTTTGTCTACAATTTGCCGTGCACGGGATAAACCAATTCCATAAATATAGGGCAATGCATAAGCCAATTTCTTGTTATCAGGAATATCAACTCCAAGGATTCGCATAGTATTACAATAGATTTGATTGAGAAGAATTTTTTAAGTTTGTCAATATTTCTGGCGCATCTTTTGTGATTAGCACCGTATGTTCAAAATGAGCACTCATCTGATTATCGGCTGTAACAATCGTCCAACCGTCTTCCAATGTGCGCAATTTAGGAGCACCTAAGGTAAACATGGGCTCAATTGCAATGGTCATTCCAGCTTGCAAACGAAAGCCAGTATGAGGTTTACCAAAATTAGGAACCTGCGGTTCTTCATGCATGTGGCGACCAATACCATGACCCACTAAATCACGAACTACTCCTAAATGGTTTTTCTCGGCAGTTGTTTGAATGGCATAACCAATATCGCCGATAAAATTCCCATCTCTCGCTTGAGCAATGCCTTCTATTAATGCCGAACGTGTCACTTCAATTAAACGCCGGGTATCTTCTGGGATAGCTCCAACTGCAAAAGTTAAGGTATTATCTCCAGCAAATCCTTTATAATATAAGGCAACATCCAAACTAACGATATCACCTTCCTTAATGATCCGATCTTTTTTCCCAATCCCATGAACCACTTCATCGTTCAAAGACACACAGATGTAGCTCGGAAACGGATTAGAAGGGGCACCATAATGATATGCCGAACTAATAGCGCCTACTGAGGCCATTACTTCCTTCGCTTTTTGATCTAAATCCCAAGTACTAACCCCAACCTTGGTTGCTTTACGTACTTCATCTAACACGAATGCTGCGCACCCTCCTGCTTCGCGCATACGTACAATTTCCTCTTCTGTCTTAATCAGGCCCATAAACCATCCTAGAAAAATATCGCCTGACAAGCCCAAGACACAAACCCTAAGATAAATAGCCCTGAGACTGTTATCCATAACAGCCGCAATCCCTTATCGTCGGAAACCGTTAGCTCTTGCAGTTGAGCTGCTAACGCTTTACCGCGCATGGTACGTTTCGACAGAAAACCTTCGTAATTCCGTTGCAACAAATACGTTTCTAATTGTCTCAGGGTATCTAATAATACACCCACGCTGATCAAGGTTCCGGTACCACCGAAAAACAAAGCTACGCGATAAGGAATCTTGTATAAGAAGTACAAAATATCAGGAAACAAAGCAATAACCGTTAAAAAGATAGCACCCGCCAAGGTTAAGCGCGTCATTACATAATCCAAAAATTGCGCGGTTGGTGAGCCAGGACGGACCCCAGGAATATAGCCACCGTTTTTCTTCAAATCATCCGCGATTTGTAAGGGCTTAAACATAATCGAAACCCAAAAATAGCTAAAACCGAGTACGAGTATCCCATAGATGATATAGTACGACATTGAGCCTTGTACAATGACCATCGACCATTTTTGAAAAACCGAAATACCAAACGCTGCTCCTAAGTAAGCCAATAACTGCTGCGGAAACATCAATAAAGCGCTGGCAAAAATGACTGGCATTACCCCGGAATAATTTACTTTTAAGGGTAAAAATGAACTTTGACCGCTATACATCTTCGAACCAACAACTCTGCTGGCATATTGAACCGGAACCTTGCGCTGTGCTTGAGTAACCGCCACCATTGCTGCGATAACCACAAACAACAAAGTGATCATCAAAGCTCCTTGTAACCAACCCAAATGCCCTGCGCTTTCTGTCCCCAATGGGGTATAGAACATCTTGCCAAATAAAACCATGCTCTGAGGCAAACCTGACAAAATACCCACGGTAATGAGCAGCGAAATACCATTCCCTATTCCGCGTTGAGTAATTTGATCTCCCAACCAAGTTAGAATCATCGTACCGGTTGATAATAAAAAGGTGCATATTAAAGCAAACCCTAGCCCTTTATGGATCACGATAGGACCATAAACTGCAGGATCAAATCCCGGAAATAACTTATCGGGATAATTGGTTAAGGCCATGATCAACAGCCCCCCTTGGATAATGCAAATAACCAAGGTTAAATAGCGGGTATATTGCATCAAGCGTTGGCGCCCTATTTCACCTTCTTGCTGCATTTTCGCTAACGAAGGCATCATAACCCCCAACAGTTGGAAGATAATCGAAGCACTAATATAGGGCATAACCCCTAAACCAAAAACTGCTCCTTTTAAAAACGCGCCACCCGTAAATAAGTTATAAAGTCCGACTAATTGGCCACCACCAAGCATTTTTTGCGATTCAAAAAACGCTTTTAATGCCGATGGATCAACCCCTGGAATCGGAATATTACAACCAATTCGCGCTACAAAAAGCAAAGACAGCGTAAACAAAATACGCTGCCGTAACTCACGAATTTTAAAACAATTGATTAAAGCAGAAATCATGAAGTGATTAGGCTACTACAACTTTTCCGCCAGCTGCCTCTATCTTGGATTTGGCACCAGCACTCATTTTATCGGATGAAGTAAGTTGAAAAGTGACTTTGCGAGCCCATTCTCCATTCCCCAAAAATTTAACAGGGGCATCTAAATACTTAATCAATCCAAGTTTGGACAAAGCAGCCCGATCGATTGAATCGGAAAAATCTGCCGGCAGCAAAGCATTAATCCTATCTAAATTAATCACATTGTAGCACTTCTTAAAAACAATATGATTAAATCCACGTTTTGGGAATTTACGATACCATGGAATACCCGAGAAGTTATGAGGAGTGGAGTAACCTGAACGTGCATTTCCTCCCTTGTTTCCACGCGTAGAGGTTTCTCCATGGCCGCTCGCACGACCACGACCTAGACGTTTACACTTTGATAAACGATTCAGGGTTGATGGTAATTGATTCAATTTCATGATACACCCTATCCTTATTCTGCGATTTCAGCCGCCTTCATCGCCGCCAACTGCTTTTGAGTGCGCATTTGCATCAAAGCACGAATGGTTGCAATCGATACATTGATCTTATTCTTAGAACCTAAGGATTTAGATAATACATCCTTAACCCCAACTAGCTCTAATACAGCTCTCACTCCACCACCAGCTACAATGCCAGTACCGGAACAAGCAGGTTTTAAAATGACTTGACCACCACTAAATTTCCCCTGGGCGACATGAGGAACCGTTTGATTGAGGAGGGAAATCTTAAATACATGCTTTTTGGCACTTTCACTGGCCTTACGAACAGCATCCGATACTTCTTTGGATTTACCCAAACCATATCCGACTAAACCGTTTTTATTTCCAGCTACCAAAAAAACCGAAAAACTAAAACGCCGTCCACCTTTTACAACTTTGGAGCAACGATTAACCCCTACTACCTTTTCTTCCCAATTATCTGCAGGCTCTTTCAAAGCAAACATCTGCTTTTCATCAAGAAATTCTAAACCATCATTCACTGACATAGTATCAAAATTTAAAAGTCAATAGCTTGAGAACGCACTGCATCTGCAAATAACTTTACGCATCCTGCATAAGAACGTCCTGCGCGGTCAAACACCACCTGCTTAATTCCTTTTTCCTTTAATAAGGCACCAAATTGCTTACCTAAAACATCCATTCCTGCCTTGTTGGGCTTCAAATGTTCAGAACGCAAATTCTTCGATAAGGAAGAAAGAGCAACTAAAGTAGAACCTGTTGTGTCATTAATGCATTGAGCATAGGCATGTTTGTTCGACAAAGTCAAAACCAAACGCGGACGCTCTTGGGTACCCTGAACCTTAGTACGAATATGCAGGCGACGTCTTTTTTCCAAATACCGCTTTTTTTCTAAATTCATAGCTGATTATGCTTTTTTCTTACCTTCTTTATGCTGTACATACTCACCAATAATACGTACTCCACGCCCCTTATAAGGTTCAATCTTACGGAAACGCTTAATATGAGCAGCAACCTGTCCTACTAAATGAGAATCCGCACCTTCAACGTGGATTTGGGTATTGTCCTTAACTTGAACACTTACCCCGGCCGGAATTTTGTATTTAATAGGATGAGAACATCCCAAAGCTAAATCCAACACGTTCCCCGATACAGCAGCTTTAAAACCTACTCCTTTAATCTCCAAATCTTTCGAGAAATGAGTTTGTACTCCCTTAACCATGTTGGCAATGATTGCACGCACAGTACCATGCATTGCTAACGTAAAACGTTCATCGTTTTTCGGAGTAACTACAATAGCCTGATCTTGTTGGGTAATCGAAACACAAGGATCGAAGGTTTTAGAAAGCTCACCTTGAGGTCCTTTAACCTTAACGCATGAACCCTCAATAGACACGGTTACACCGTTATCAATCTTAATGGGTAATTTTCCTATTCTGCTCATGGATCACCAAACTTTACAAATTAACTCTCCTCCTAAACCAGCGGATTTTGCCTTTTTGCCGGTCATAAATCCTTTAGAGGTTGATAAAATACAAATACCTAAACCACTTAAAACGCTTGGAATATGTGCACAATCCACATACCATCTAGCACCGGGTTTGCTGCAACGCTTTAACATGTTTAATACAGGGACATTTTTTACGTATTTTAAGCGAATTTTTAAGTTTTTCTTACCTGACTCATCCGCTTGGGTTTCAAAACGAGCAATGTACCCTTCTTCGACCAAAACGCGCGCAATATCCTCTCGTACCTTCGAAAATGGTACACTGCAAAACGACTTACGTACCCGATTCGCGTTACGAACAACTGTTAAAAAATCTCCTATTACGTCCATAAACCTAATTCCTACCAGGAAGCTTTAACAACTCCAGGCAACAAACCTTTTAATGCAAATTCGCGCAAAACAATTCTTGAAACCCCAAATTTTCGATAATAACCACGTGACCTACCGGTAACAGAGCAACGGCGACGATAACGAACCGGCGAAGAATTACGAGGCAACAAAGCTAATTCACGTTGAGCCGCGAAAAATTCTTCATCAGAAGTTTTTGGATTCAAAATTTTAGCCTTCAACTCCTTACGTTTTTGAGCATATTTTTGAATCAGTCTCAATCGACGGTCGTTGGTTTCAATCGAAGATGTTTTTGCCATACCCTTAATTACCTAAATACCATGCCTAATTTTTTCAACAACAAAAGTGCATCTTTAGAATCATGCGCTGTTGTTACAATTGCAATATCTAATCCAATATTGATACGATTAGAACTTGTTTTGATTTCGGGAAACACCGAATGGTCTTTAATACCAATAGTTAAATTTCCATTCCGATCAAAGTGAGAAGAAACTCCTCTAAAATCGAGAATTACAGGGAATACGATGTTAATAAGCCGATACAAAAATTGATACATTCTACTACCGCGTAAGGTTACCTTAACTCCATTAGGTACTCCTTGACGTAATTTGAAATTAGCAATGCTCTTTTTGCTTTTTATCACTACAGGAGCTTGCCCTGTAATCAAAGCCATATCCTTTACCAATTGATCGATGTACGCCTTATCTGCCTCAGCTTTAATACGAGAATTCAATACAATCTTTTCCAATTTCGGAACCTGGTGAATATTAGTAAAGCCACATTCCTTCTTCAATTCAGGGACAACCTGTTGCAGATAATGTTCTTTCAATAATTCAGGAACTGCAGAAGTCATAATTATTTGCTTGATTTAGTTTGTTTTGTCGCTTTTTTAGCCGGTTTCTTGCTTTCACTTGCAGTCGATTTTTTACCAGCACTTTCTGCTTGTGTATCATTTTTTAACAGGGCTACATTCGAACGGTGTATCGAAAGCTCTATTTCAACAATACCACCCTTCGGGTTGTTTTGGGATTTTTTAAGGCACTTTTTGTGCATATTTACTCCCTCAACCACTACCCGGTCGCCTACTAAATTCAATACCTTGCCGGTTTTACCTTTGTGATCTCCGGCAATCACCATCACTTTAGTACCTCTTTTAATTGCAGTCATTACAAAACCTCAGGTGCTAATGAAACAATTTTCATAAAATTTTTCTGACGCAATTCACGAGCGATAGGCCCAAAAACACGCGTCCCTTTGGGATTATCCGCATCATCAATAATAACACATGCATTATCCCCAAAACGAAGGCAAGAACCATCTTTTCGATGGATATCATGACGAGTGCGTACGATTACCGCACGTACAACCTTACCCTTTTTGATTTCAGAATCAGGAGTACATTCTTTAACAGATGCAATAATCACATCCCCCACATGAGCGGTATCAGATAGCTGGCCTAATTTACGGATAAAACCAACTTCCTTAGCACCTGAATTATCAGCAACAACTAACCTACTCCCCATTTGCAACATAGCTTACCTTTACTTAATATCTTGATCAGCTTTAGCTAATATACTTACCACACGCCACCGCTTTAGATGACTTAACGGGCGGGTCGACATAATCTCAACCTTATCTCCGATGGCACATTCATTTTTAGGATCGTGCACATGCAAAACCGTTTTACGTTTAATCTCTTTTTTAAAGCGCGGATGTGGTTTTTTATAACAAAAGACCACTTTGATCGATTTATCTCCCGAACGGGATTCAACTACTCCAATGAGTGTTTTACGATGAGATCTTACTGCCAAATCTGCTTGAACCATAGAGCTTAGTCTTTAACGTGTTTACAATTTTTCTGGCTCAACGCTGTTAAAACGCGCGCTCTATCCTTACGGGTATTACGGATCTCTGCAACAGCCTTTGCTTGTCCCGCATCGTTTTTCATACGTAAATCCACCATTTTCTTAGCAAGTTCTCTAGATTTAGAATACAACTCGCTCGCTGTCAATTTTAAAATGTCCTTTTGTGTACCCATAATAAACCCCTACTTAAAAACGTTGGGTTAATTCCTCTCGGCCAATGAATCTACACCGCAAACCTAATTTGCGATCAGCCAATGACATAGCCTCCAATGCAACAGCGGATGGAACACCAGCAATTTCAAACAGGATAACACCGGGTTTAACGACCACGACCCAATACTCAACCCCACCTTTACCTTTACCCATACGGGTTTCTAACGGCTTGCGGGTAATTGGCTTTTGGGGGAAAACGCGCACCCAAACCTTACCTTTACGTTTCAAGTGACGATTGATCGCTACACGCGCCGCCTCCAATTGAGCAGCAGTAATACGTCCACGCCCCAAGGCTTGCAATCCATAATCACCGAACGCTAGGCTTGAACCACCTTTAGCATTGCCATAAATTCTTCCCTTTTGGGTTTTAGCAAACTTAGTACGAGATGGTGAAGATAAAACCATAGTCTTTTAAGCCTCCGCCTTTTCAAGACACACCCAACATTTTACGCCTATGGTACCGTACACCGTACGAGCTTCGTTAAAACCATAGTCTACGTTTGCTCTTAAAGTATGTGAAGGAACAGAACCAACGAATTGCGATTCGGTACGTGCAATTTCAGCACCTCCCAAACGACCCGCGCATTGCACACGAATACCACGCGCGCCCATACTCATGGCCAGCTGCACCGCTTTCTTCAAAGCACGACGGAAAGAAACACGCCGTTCTAATTGAAGAGCGATGTTTTCTGCGACTAATTGAGCAGCCAAATCCGGCTTTTTAACCTCTTTAATCTCCAACAAAACATCTTTCTTCAACAAAGCGCTCAGTTCAGCTTTTAGCTTTTCGAGCTCTTGCCCTTTTCTTCCAATGATCACACCAACGCGACCACTTAAAATGGTAACCCGCAAACGTAATCCTGCACGTTCAATCAGGACATCTTGTACGGAATTATACCGTAATTTTTTCTGTAAAAAACTACGAATTGCATGATCCTCTTTAACCCATTTCCCATAATCCGCTTTGCTAGCGTACCAGCAAGAACGCCAGTCACGACGAACGGGTAACCGAAAACCTATTGGATTTACTTTTTGTCCCATGTTAACACTACTCCTTTATTTCTGTTTCCCTTGGGTTACTTTTGTACCTTCTTCATCGGTCAGAACAATCTTAATGTGACTCATACGTTTACGGATAGGATGAGCCGAACCGCGCGAAACTGGTTGAAAACGTTTCATAACCGCACCTTCATCAACAACCACTTCTTGAAGCACCAAACGTTCAACCGAAACACTTAAGTTGTTTTCCGCATTACCGATAGCACTCTTCAAAGTTTTATAAAATAAACGAGCTGATTTTCGTGGGCTCCAACGTAAAAATTGCAAAGCTTTTTGAGCCTGCATCCCCACTAAATTACGCCCGATCTCCCTTAATTTCAAAGGGGACATACGAACATTTCTCGCTAGCGCTTGTGTTTTCATTATTTATCAGCCTTTTGAGTATGAGGATTATGTGCTTTAAACGTACGAGTTGGAGCAAATTCGCCGAGCTTGTGGCCAACGAGATTTTCAGTAACGTATACAGGAATCCATGACTTACCATTGTAAACACTGATAGTGTTTCCAACCATCTCTGGAATGATTGTAGAGCAGCGAGAATATGTTTTGATCATTTTCTTGTCTGACTCTTTATTCATTTCAATTACTTTCTTGTAAAGACTCTTTTCAATAAAAGGTCCTTTCTTAACTGATCTTGACATTGTTAACTACTCCTACTACTTCTTACGGCGTGAAACAATGAAACGGTTAGAAGGCTTTCTCTTATTGCGAGTCTTATAACCTCTACAAGGCTGACCCCAAGGAGTAACTGGGTTACGTCCTTTACCAGCACCTTCACCACCACCAAGTGGATGATC
>DGGR01000028.1 GCA_002392285.1 Verrucomicrobia bacterium UBA3869 | reverse complement strand
ATGGTAGCTACCACGAAGTAGACTCCTCTGAATTAGCATTTAAAATGGCCGGTATTTTTGCGTTCAAAGCAGCAATGGAACGAGCCAAGCCCATCTTGCTAGAACCTATTATGGAGGTAGAAGTTACCACTCCTGAAGAATATTTGGGGGATGTAATGGGGGATATCAATCGTCGGCGGGGTCAGATTCAAAAGTCTGAAACCCAAAAGGGTGTAGTGTTGATTACAGCCAATGTCCCATTAGAAATGATGTTTGGATACGCAACCGATATTAGATCCTTGACAAAAGGAAGAGCTTCTTATTCGATGAAACCATCGCACTTTGAACAAGTTCCGAATAATTTATTAAGTAAAATTGTTGAGACACGTTCGAAAGCGCCGGCTCGTTCATAAAAAATAGTAAGGTTAGAAACATGTTACAAGGGTCAAACATAAAGATTAAATTAAAAGGGTTTGATTACCGCATTGTGGATCAATCAGCAGCGGAAATTGTAAATACGGCAAAAGGTTCAGGGGCTCGTGTATGCGGACCGATTCCTATGCCAACTCAGATTGAACGTTTTACCGTAAATCGTTCCCCTCACGTAGATAAGAAATCTATGGATCAATTTGAATTGCGTACCCATACGCGTCTGATTGTGGTTGAGGAAGCCAATGTTCAAACGATTGAAAACCTAAAACGGCTAAATTTGTCGGCAGGTATAGATATTGCGATTGACGTGTAGGTTTTTTATTGATACGTTGCACAAATAGTAGGGACGAAATTGATTAAATTTATTGTTCAGGAATATGCAAGATAGGCTGATAGTTGTTGGGAAAAAAGTCGGGATGACGCAGATGTTTGATGCGGATAATCATATCATGCCTGTTACGGCTATTGAAGTAGAACCCTGTGTTGTAAGCCAGATAAAAACCGTTGATCATGATGGTTATAATGCGGTACAGTTTGCTTATTTTAAGCGAAGCCATATTACAAAACCGATTGAAGGTCATTTAGCTAAGGCTAACATTCAGGATAAATTTGGACATTTTTGTGAATTTACTACCGATGAAACCAGCAATTTTACGATTGGTAATGCCTTGTCCTTGGATTTGTTCCAAGTAGGGCAATTGGTAGATGTGGTTGCCCAAAGTAAAGGCAAGGGTTTTCAAGGAGTCGTACGGCGTTTTGGTTTCGGTGGAGGCCGGGCAACCCATGGTTCTATGTCGCACCGTCGTGGAGGATCTTATGGTCACTTCCGACGTATGGGGCATGTTATTAAAAATCAAAAGATGCCAGGCCATATGGGGTCAACTCGCATTACGGTTCATAATTTATCAATCGTTGGGTTGATGCCTGAAAAACGTATTTTAGTGGTTAGAGGAAGCGTTCCTGGTGCCAATGGGAGTTGGGTAATGATTCGTAAGGCTAAAAGCGTCATTAAATAAGGTTATAAAGATGAAGTTAAAATTCTATAGCCTCGATGGAGATTTCAAAGAAGAGCGGGATTATCCAATCGTTGAATTTACAGATGACCGCGGGAAACAGACCCTGAAGGAAACTTTGGTGTCTTATCTATCTAATTTAAGACAGGGAAATGCTTGCACCAAAACCCGTGGAGATGTTAAGGGTTCAGGTAAAAAGCCGTTCCGTCAAAAAGGAACTGGTTCTGCTCGTCAAGGTGAACGCAGAAGCCCATTAGCTCGCGGCGGTGGAGTTGTTTTTGGCCCCAAACCTCGTAGTTTTTATATGCATGTTAATCGCCAAGAAAAACGTTTGGCGTTGCAACGTGCCTTATATGACACAGCAGTTTCGGGCGGATTAGTGGTGATTGAAGGTTTAAAGGAGCAAAAAGCACCTAAAACAGCCGAGATGGCCCAGGTTTTTGATAAATTAGCGTCAGAACAAAAATGCTTAGTGGTAGATCGTAAATTTTCTAGGAATCAATTACTATCGTTGCGTAATTTGAGCCGCGTTTTTTGTATTGATTTACCGTCGGTAAATGCTTTGGATATTGTTCGTTATCCGCATGTGGTGATAACAGAAAAGGCGTTAAATGAGTATATTCAAGGATCTAAATAATGGAGTAAAGTATTATGGTATTCTTGTGTGATCATTTAGAAAAAATGCTGATTTCCGAAAAAGCGAGCATGCTTTCTGCTAATGCGAATGCTTACACGTTTGAGGTAAACCCCGATGCTACCCGTACAGATGTTAAAAATTCTGTTGAAGCTTATTTCAAAGTTACGGTTAAGCAAGTGCGCATCATTAACTGCAAAGGTAAAGTTAAGCATAGTCGTATTAGAAAAGCGCTTCCTGGGGTAGTCGGAAAGAAAAAGAAAGCGATTGTTTTCTTGAAAAAAGGTCAGCATATTGAAGTAAAGTAATGCTATGATGGTTTTAGTTAAAAGCGTTCCAACGACTTCAAGTCGGCGATTTTTTATAAACAACAGAATTAAGTATACGAAGGATGCTGGTGAATCCAGATTAATTTCCGGTAAACGTCGTTCTTACGGCCGCAATTGTCATGGACATATTACGGTGCGTCATCGGGGGGGG
>DGGR01000041.1 GCA_002392285.1 Verrucomicrobia bacterium UBA3869 | reverse complement strand
TTTTTAAAAATCTTTTAGAGAAAAGGATTTTATTTTTATGGTTTAACCATAAGATGGTATGTTAAATGATGTCAAGCTTTTCTAAACAATATGATGTTTGCGTGATTGGCAGTGGTCTAGCAGGGTTAACGGCAGCCAATCGACTAGCAAAATGTGGTCATTCTGTTTTATTGTTGGAGCAACACACCCAATTAGGAGGATTAGCGGCTTACTTTAAACGCCCCGGTGGATATACCTTTGATGTATCGCTGCATGGATTTCCAGTAGGAATGATTAAATCGTGTCGGCGTTATTGGAATTCCGCCATTGCTGATGCAATTGTTCCCTTAAAACGCATTCGGTTTGTTAATCCTCAGTTTCAAATTGAAACGCCATTTGATCGTGTCGACTTTACTCATCAATTGATTCATACCTTTCACATTCCAGCAGAAACGGTTGAACGGTTCTTCAACCACCTACGGGCCATGAATTTTTACGATGCAGACACCCGTACTACAGGCGAACTGTTTGAAGCCTTCTTTCCTAACCGTCCAGATGTTCATCGCTTGCTGATGGAACCGATTACCTACGCCAATGGTTCCACACTCGATGATCCGGCCATTACCTATGGGATTGTTTTTTCCAATTTCATGAGCCAGGGAGTGTATACCTTTAAAGGAGGGACCGATCGCTTGATTCAAATGATGACTGATGAATTGCGCGCCAATGGCGTTACCATAATGCCCCATGCGACCGTTCAGGCGATTTATACCCAAGACAAGCAGGGCGTTCCAACCGTTACAGGGGTTCAGGTAAATGATCACACCATCGAATGCAAGGCGGTTTTATCGAACGCCAATCTCAAGACTACTGTACTTCAACTGATTAACCCCGATATAGTGCCGGATGATTTTCGGAAAGAAACAGAAAAGGTACGCCTCAATAACAGTTCATGTCAGGTATATATAGGCATTAAAGAATCGGAAAACATTCCGAACATTGGGGATTTAATCTTCACCTCCAGCGCGCCCCTTTTTTCTAGTACGGAACTTAAGGCAAAACATACCAAAAGTCGTACATTTTCGGTCTATTATCCCGGGACTCGTCCTGATTCGACCACACCGCGTTACACCATTGTAGCCTCGTCTAATGCCTTATGGCAGGATTGGGCATCGCTCACACCAGCGGAATACCAAAGTGAAAAAGAACGTTTAAAGCAAGATACCCTGGAAGCTTTATCGGCCTTCATCCCTCATGTGGAACAAAAAATCGGTTGGATCGAATGCGCTACCCCGCGCACCTTTAACCGTTATACCAAACATCTAGAAGGGGCTTCGTTTGGAACCAAATTTGAGGGACTCAAAATATCCATGAATCTTTCCAATTATGTTCATGGGTTGTACCATGCTGGGTCGGTAGGAATCATTATGTCAGGATGGCTAGGGACCATTAATTATGGGGTCATCACTGCCGATAAAGTTGATCGGTATGTACGCCAACAACATTAAAATAGCTCCAATCGTACGTTATGTTTAATACCCTCCAACGCTATTTGATGCGGCAGTTTTTGGTGGCCTGCGCCAGTACGGTTTGCCTATTTGTGTTCATTTTAATCATAGGGAATGCCGTAAAAGAAGTGCTGCCCATGCTAGCGAGCGGCAAAATTCAACTGCCGTTCTTCATTGACATCCTGTGGCATTTAATCCCCTCTATGGTTGCTTATTCCCTGCCGCTGGGGGTGCTAACCGCTACGCTGTTGGTGCTCGGAAGGCTTTCATCCCACAACGAACTGCTGGCCATGAAGGCATCCGGTATTAGTCCGTATACGATTATTGCCCCGTTTCTATTGTTGGCCTCCTTAGGCACCTTGTTTACCTTGTTTGTAAACTTTCATTGGGGGCCTCATTCCATTGTTTATTACCGAACCGCATTAACCAACCTGATTCGCCAAAAACCGCTTCAGTTTATTCAAACCGGTACGTTTGTAAAAGATTTCCCTGGCTATATGTTTTTTATTGAGCAAAAGCATCGGGATTGGGTAGAAAACTGCTGGCTGTGGGAATTGGATGGAAGTCAATCCTCGGGTGTCAATATGGCACTACACGCTAAAAAAGGATTGTTGCGCTACGATAACAAACGTAATCGCTTGCTGTTCACCTTGCTCAACGGTTCTGGCGAAAAATATTTAATGCAATCGGGCGACACGATTCATACGCAACCAATTGCCTTCACGAGCACAGAAATAGCGCTCCCGTTATCACATCTATTGGGCAATCTATTCTTTAGAAAGCGCTTAGGGCACATGACCTTAACCGAATTGCGCGGTGAATTTGCCCGAGCGCACTCACCGAAAGAAAAGGTATTGGCTCGGCTTGAAATCCAAAGAAATGCTGTTTTTGGCTTCGGAATTCTAGCCATGATTCTGATTGCCATTCCTCTCAGTATTCGTTTTAGCCGAACCGAAACATCCATTAACCTGGTACTAGCGATTGGACTGGCCATGGGGTTTTATACCCTTATCATGGCAATTTCGTGGTTGGAAGCAGCTCCGCAATGGCGCCCTGATTGGTTAGTATGGATGCCACCGATCGCTCTATGGTTGATTGCTATTCCATTATTAAAACGGATCATTCAACATTAATTAACCAGGTTTATGCTTGCCGCTCGACATGAACGATTGTAAAAAGATACTACAAATTGCTTTTACATTCTCTGCAATTTGGATCTTAAGCACCATGGTCAATCAACGGGGAGTTAGCACGACATTAAAAAGCATGGAGGAAGTAACGGCCTACATTCAGCCGTCGCTTAAGCTTTATGCCCCCAACGATATCTTATGCATTTTCGATATCGACATGACCCTATTGCAACCGAAACATCCTGCGGCTTATGCCCCAAACGTACGTAAGCATTTAGCGATTTATCACGATATCCAACGGCGTTATCCAACCATGGACACTTCGCTTCCCTTTTTATACAATTTCCTGCTTCCACAACGATTGGTGGATGAAGGAATTTATCCCTTGTTGCAGGTCGTTCGTTCAAGGGGGATTAAGGTAATTGCTCTAACCGCCACGCTAACAGGAGATTTTGAAGGTCGATCTGTTGAAGACCTACGGTATCAATCGCTGAAAGAAAAAAACCTATCATTCGATGATTCGTTCGCGGAATCCTATCTGGTTTTTAACAACTTACCGATGTACCGTGGCAATTATCCAACGTTCTACAAAGGGATTTTATTTTCCAACAGCGAAAAAGGTACAACTAACAAAGGCACGGTGCTGTGTGCATTCTTGAAGAAGCTACAATTGCACCCTAAATGTATCATTTTTGTGGATGACCGCGCGCAAAATTTAACCGATGCGTATGATGCGCTCAAACAGGATTTTCCACAAGCCCAACTGCTTGGTATTGAATACGTCGGCGCTGAAAATTATTGCCCAGAAGAAATTTCAGCTGAGGATTTTAAGGCTTTTTGGTCTAATTGTTTTGAAAAAGCCTGCCATTTACCTTACGCCGACACCCAAGCAACCCTGTCGTTAAACGAAAAGCTATAAAGTTCTCACGAAGCCTAATGTTTTAACCCTTTTGTCTCATAACAAATTGTGCTAGGCTAGAATCATGAAACAATTGGTTTTGTTACGACACGGAGAAAGTCTTTGGAATACAGAAAACCGTTTTACCGGATGGACCGACATTGATCTTTCTCCCAAAGGCATACAGGAAGCGCATCAAGCAGCTCAGTTGTTAAAAGAAGCGAAATTTTCGTTCGATCGTGCCTATACCTCTGTTTTAAAACGCGCCATCCGTACCCTATGGATTGTTTTAGATGACCTCGACCTAATGTGGATTCCGGTTGAACGCTGTTGGCGGCTCAACGAACGCCATTACGGGGCGTTGCAGGGACTGAACAAAACCGAAACGGCCGACCGTTATGGAGCCGAACAAGTACATTTGTGGCGCCGGAGCTATGATGTACAACCGCCTAAGTTGGAACCCTCGGATCCTCGATATCCCGGTTCTGACCCACGTTATGCCGGTGTTCCAAACGCAGAAATTCCCACGGGAGAATGTTTAAAAGATACGCTCGACCGATTATTGCCTTACTGGAATGCCACTTTAGCTCCCGCTATTCAATCGGGTCAGCGCATCATTATAACGGCCCATGGTAACTCTCTCAGAGCGTTAGTACAGCACTTAGACCATTTATCCAACGATGCCATTGCGCAATTGAATATTCCTACCGGCATTCCATTGGTTTATGAGCTAGAGGACAATCTGACCCCCATACGTCATTACTATTTGGGCGATGCCGCAGCGGTAGAAAAAGCACAGCAAGCGGTTGCTAACCAAGGCGCAGCGTCCAAGGATACACCTCAACGCTCTTAAATGAAAAACGGCACGTACCATAAGGTTTACCAAAGAATTCCTTCGTTACACGGGAAAGAGTTGGATCAAAACCTACAGTACCTAGATCAAGAGCATGATTTACTGGCTTCTATCTTTAACTTACTCCAGGAAGCCATTGTGCTCACCAACACCTCGGGAGATATCGAATTTTACAACCTGGCAGCTCAACGCTTATTGGGGTTGCCAAAGGACTACCACAAAGCAACCCCCTTATGGCATTGGATTCCGCTGCTAAAGCCATTGTTTACCAAGCCAAAATCCATCGTTCCTGATGTAATTGCAAAAGAAACCGAATTAACCTATCCGGAAAAGCGTTGGGTGCGGCTTCACATGCAATATTTTCAAGCAAACCCCACTCGCCACCAATTTATCATCGTGCTTCGGGATATCACTCAGGAGCATCAGGCATCGGAAGAGCAACGCTTGCAGGAGCGTTTTGATACCATCACACAATTAGCTTCTGAGGTAGCGCATGAATTGGGCAATCCATTAAATTCCATCCACATTCATCTTCAGCTTCTGAAACGCTCGTTGCAAACCAACAAGCCATCGCCATCAGCTCGCAAATCGATTCAGGTATGTTTAGATGAAATTCAACGCCTTAACGAAATCATTCAGCATTTCTTACAAGCGGTACGCCCTCAGGCCGTTCAACTGCAAGAGGGGTTGGTTACATCCATTCTCAATGCCGTGTTGGCGGTACTCAAACCTCAACTAGACGACCTCAATATTAGCGTTGAGCTGAACATGCCTAAGGCCTTGCCGTCCATTGAGCTCGACAAACCGCGTTTACAGCAGGTGTTTTTTAACGTCCTAAAAAACTCCATTGAGGCAATCGGCAGCAACGGTTGGATTCGTATTACGGGGCAACAAGACGGACGTTACCTAACATTAGCCTTTGCGGATTCCGGCTGTGGCATTTCGGGCGCTCAAACAACCCAAATGCTCTCTCATACGCCTGAATCGCATAAGCCGAATGGACATGGAATTGGAATGCTCATCATCCGTCGCATCATGCAAGAACACAACGGATGGGTAGAGATTGAAAGCAAAGAACATACAGGATCAATTTTATACCTCAAATTCCCACTGCTGAACCCTTCGTTTTTCAAATTAGACACCCGAAACGACAACCCTTCGGACGCACTGTAACGCCCAATTTTAGGTTGCCTATCGCAGGTGCTTAGGTACACTGATTGATAATCATTTATGACAACATCCGACACGCTTTCTTTAAGTGAACTCAACGAGCAAATTCAAGCGCACAGTGGGTGGATTGAACAGTTGAAGCTGGAAATTTCCAAAATCTATTTGGGAGAGATCCATGTACTCGAAGGATTATTGATTGGTTTACTGGGTAATGGGCATGTATTGCTAGAAGGTCTACCAGGATTAGGGAAAACCCTGCTGATCAAAACCTTAGCGCAGGTCTTTAAATTGCAGTTCAACCGCATTCAATTTACGCCTGATTTATTGCCTTCCGACATTACCGGAACGCTCATCTATAACCCAAGCGCCGGTAGTTTTACCACCAAAAAAGGCCCTATTTTCACCCATATCTTATTGGCGGATGAAATCAATCGTGCACCCTCAAAAGTACAAAGCGCTCTGTTAGAAAGCATGCAAGAGCACCAAGTTACCTTAGGAGACACAACGTATGCGTTACCTAAACCGTTTTTTGTGCTAGCAACCCAAAATCCCATTGAACAAGAAGGGACCTATCCGCTGCCAGAAGCGCAAATCGACCGCTTTATGTTGCAGTTAGAGGTAACGTATCCGTCTAAAGAAACTGAGCTAAAAATCCTTAAAACCCAAAGTCAACTGCGGGCTCCTGAACCGGTAAATGTGCTCTTTTCTGAAAAAGAAATTTTTGAAACCCAACGCTGGATCGATAAGATTTACATCGATGCTAAAATTGAAAACTACATTGTCGATTTAGTTCAAGCAACCCGTACGCCTGAGGATTACAACCTAGCGGCTATTAAACCCTTGCTGCGCTTTGGAGTATCATCTCGTGGGGTCATTGCACTCGCGCTTGCTGCAAAAGTCCATGCGTTCCTGCAAGGTCGTGGGTATGTAGTCCCGCAAGATGTTAAGTCGGTTGCATTCCCAGCTTTGTGTCACCGTATTAACTTATCTTATGAAGCGGAATCGGATAGGGTAACCAGCAGCCAAATTATTACCAAGATTTTAGAAACCATCCCTGTTCCGTGACCCCAGAAGACACAGCTGTAAACGCGATTGTTAAAAAAATTCGCGCTGTTCATTTAACAAACCGGGTTAAAACAGAAGGCGGTTTGTCTGGCACCTACAATAGCACCTTTAAGGGCAACGGATTGGTGTTCGATTCCTTACGTCCCTATGCCTTCGGAGATGATATCCGATCAATCGATTGGAATTCAACCGCCAAACTGAACAAGCCGGTGGTGAAGATTTTTTGCGAAGAGCGGGATTTAACCCTTCTGGTGGTTATGGACATCAGCGGATCGGTTGCATGCGGAACCGGCATATCCAAACGCCAATTTGCAACCGAAATCGGCGCTACCTTGGCTTATTCTGCATTAAAAAACCGCGACCGTGTGGGATTATGCTTATGTTCAGACCACATTGAAACGTTTATTCCTCCCAAAAGGAATCCAAACCAACTCTATACCTTTATTCGCGAAGGGCTGTTCTTCCAAGCGCAACACCAACAAACCGATTTGGTGAGTAGCCTGCAAGCGCTGATGCACCTATTGAAAAAACGGTCGATTATATGCGTTTTATCCGATTTCATCCAACCGGCATCGGCCGATCAAGATAAACTGTTTAAAACGCTCCGTCGGATCAAACAAAAGCACGACCTGTTGTGCATCCGTTTAGAAGATCCCCGGGAACAAACATTACCCAACGTAGGCTTTATTGCTTTAGAGGATGCAGAAACTCAGCAAACACTTTATATAGATACCGGGAATGCACACACACGCGCTATTTACGAGCAACACCAAAAGGCTCGGTGGCAGGCATTTGAAAAAGCGATTCAACCGTACGGTGTTCGTATGTTAACCCTCATCAACCAACAACCGTACATAAACGCCCTTAACCTATTTATTCAGCGTAAATCCTAATGGCTAACCTTTGTATCGTTATGTGCTGCTTGGCGTTTTGCTGGAACTTGCCGCTAAGCGCTGCTGCACTTCCCCCCAATGCACTCGGTCAAGCACCCGACCCAAGCATTACGCTCAATCCCTTTCAGCAGGCCAACGATTTTTCCATAACTGACACCGTACTGCCTCTCCGTCCTGCCGAACCGCTCAGTTCTCCCTTACTGCTTTATGGAGCGCTCCTGTTGCTACTCCTGTGCTTAATCGGCTATTTAGGTTATCGGCGGCTGCATAAAAAACCGATCGTAACTGTATCCATTACCCCGTTGGAAGCGGCATTCCAGCAGCTAAAAAACGCCAAACAGTACATAGATGCTCCCGACCCCAAATTACTAGGATTTGCGCTATCCGACGCCTTACGCGTGTACCTATCTCAAACTTTTCAATTACCTGCGCCGGAATGTACGACCGATGAGCTCTTGGTACAATTGCCGCATTGCGAACGGCTCAATGATGAATTACGAATGTTGATTACGCAATTCAGCCATGCATGCGACCTAATCAAATTTACCACCTTGCCTTGCACGCCTTCCGAGCGCATGAAACTGTACCAGCAAGCTGAATTGATTCTGACATTATCAGAAAAGCTTGCGCACCCAGAACCTTTGATGGAACAACCCAAATCGTCATGACCACCTTTGCCTTCAAACACCTTTGGGTTTTGTTCAACCTCCTATGGCTTCCCGTATGGTATTGGTACGCTGTACGCACGTGGCACGCTAAACGCTTTGTAGCACATGCATCCACTCAAGCGCTGGCTCCTTTATCCACTAACCCCGTTAAAATTCCTCTGTTGGCGCGTGCCTTATCGTTGGGATGTATCATCCTAGCGCTGACTCGCCCGCAAATGGTTACTGCATACACCGATAGCGAAAAAAATGGCATCGATATCTTATTGGCGCTTGATTTATCCACCTCCATGCTGGCTCCCGATTTTGTATCCTCCCTTGGCAAGCGTACCACCCGTATTCAAGCAGCTAAAAACGTTATTGAAGAATTTATCCATCAGCGCCCCAATGACCGAATCGGACTCATTTCGTTTGCCCGTTATCCTTACTTGGTAAGCCCCCTTACCTTAAGGCATCATTGGCTGCTGGATAACCTAAAACGACTTAAGGCAGGACTGATTGAAGATGGAACTGCTATTGGTAGCGCCATCTCCATGGGTATTAATCGCATGAAAGACCAAGCGCATAAAAGTCGAATTATCATTTTACTCACCGACGGGGTTAATAATTGTGGCACGATATCCCCAACCATGGCCGCTAAGTTGGCTAAAAGCTTCAACATTAAGATTTATACTATTTTGGTAGGCAACGACCAGGTGCTGCCTGCTGATGAATCGGTTCTGTCGGCCATCGCTCAAACCACACAAGGCAAATTCTATCGCGCCTATGATTTCAAAACCCTGCGTATGATTTACCATGAAATCGATACGCTGGAAACCAGCAAACACGCCGCTGAGGATTATCAAACCCAAAACGATTATTTCCAATACTTCCTTCTGTTGGCTGCATTAGGATTAATAACCGAAGCCTTGTTGCGTTTGTACCGTTACCGCGTTGTATCATGACCTTTGCATCCCCCAAATTAGGTTTGTTAGCCGTATTCATCAGCTTGTGCATCAGCGCATGGATGCTAAGCCAACGCTATAACCAACGCAAACGCTTGGCGCGTTGGGGAGCCGCAACCCAAGCGATTGTTCCGCCTCACGAACCGATACATCAAGCACTTCGGACGTTCTGTTTGACGCTTGCAATCGTAAGCTTTGACCTTGCAATCGCCCGCCCACAATGGGGTTTTCACCTAGAAAAAATACCGCATAGGGGCGTTACCATGCTCTTTGCACTCGATACGTCCAAAAGTATGCTCGCAAACGATGTTCGACCCAATCGCTTGGAGTTAGCCAAAATGAGCATCCTCGACCTTTCAAAAACCCTCAAGGATAGTCAAGTGGGCTTGATTGCGTTTGCGGGTAGCGCCTTCCTCCAATGCCCACCCACAACCGACTTTGGTGCATTTAAAGCCTCCTTGCAGGCTATTAACACCGATACCATTCAACACGGAGGGACCAACCTATCCGCTCCGTTGCTGTTAGCCCAAAAGTGTTTTAATCCCCAAGCACCCTATAAACATCTCATGCTGATTACAGACGGGGAGGATTTAAGCGGCACCGTTGGGCATGCCATCGAAGTACTTAAAAAAGCGGGCATTGTAGTACATACTATTGGTATTGGAACGACCCAAGGCGGAAGCATTCTGATCGACGCCCCCAATGGAACGCAAATCTACAAAAAGGATGATCGGGGGAATACCCTCATTACGCATTTGGATGAGCAGACCCTAAAAACCATTGCATCGACAACTGGAGGGTTTTACGCGCCACTGGGAAATGCAGGCGATGGATTACAGCACATCTATGACCTAGCCATCAAACAGCTGCCCAAAGAAAATTTTGAAAGTATCGAACAAAAACCGATTGAACGGTATCGTGGCTTTTTATGGGCTACCTTCATCTTGCTTGCCGTTGAACCTTTGTTGTATGTCTTAAGGAAACGTAAACACGCATGAAACGTCATTATTATTGGCTGTTATTGATGCCTTGCTCCCTAGGGGCTGCTGCTTCTGATACAATCGAGCGCCATCAGAATCTGCAGCAATTGCAGCACCAATGTCAAACGCACCCAAAAGATTGGAAATGTCATTATAACTTAGCACGTGCCTATGACCAAAACACCCAATATGATAAAGCTATAGCAGCGAACCATCAAGCGCTGCAACGGTGTCAACAAAAAGATAAGCAGGGGAACATTTTTTACAACCTAGGACATGCGTATTTTGAAAAAGCAAAATCCTTACAGGGGCAATTGCCTGCTAAGATAGCCTTGCTAGAAAAAAGTTTACAGGCCTATGATGCCGCCTTGGCGTTTGATCAAACAGCTCAGGATGCTCAGGCCAATCGTTCAACGGTACAAAAATTATTAGAGGAGTTAAAAAAGAAACAGAGCAAGCAACAGCAGCAGGATAATCAGCAGCAAAACACATCGGACAAGGACCAACAACACCCCTCGCGTGATAACCAGCAGCAAGAACAGCAAAACCAGCAACCGCAAAAGCAAGAACAAGAACAAGCTCAAGAGCCGGCGGCCAACAATTCGCAACAAACCCCTCAGGAGGAGCAAGAAAAACAAAGCGCCAACGAAGAGCAGCAAACCAGTGAGCTATTGCTAAAACAAGAGCAACAAAATGAAAAATTGTTTCCTGTCCATTTTTCGGCTCCCCAAAACCACGAACCCGTGCTAAAAGATTGGTAATATGAAACGAATTATCGTTTGGATACTAATGTTAATCGGCTGTGGATGTGCTGTTTTGGCGGACACACAAAAAATCCTAGAGGTTACAACGCGCATTGAGCCTGAGCGTCCTGCGCTCCATCAACCGATATTTTTAATCATTACCGCTCATCAATCTATGGGGCAATTACAATACCAATTGCCAACCGTAAAGGACCTAGAAATCTATTACGAAGGTAAATCGATCAATACGCTGTTTATTAACGGCAAGCAAACGCACGAAGAAGCTCTGCATTTTCGTTTACGCCCTCAAAAACCAGGGACGTTCGTCATCCCTTCGTTTCGCTGTACGGGCAGCAAAGGATCGTTCACGATCCCGGAAATAACCTTTTCGGTCGACGAACCCCTTCCGGTCGTTCGGCAAGAAGGCATTGAATTCCGTTGCACGCATCCCCTGCCGACCCAATGGTATGTGGGGCAATGCTATCCAATGAACCTGCAATTAGCCATTAAACCACATATTCATGGTCAAATTGCCTCCTATCCGACGCATTCCAACGAAGCCTTTTCGGCCTTTAAGCTTCCGGATGAGCCCAAAACATCATCCACCACGATCAATGGTCAAACCTACCTGACGCTTACCTGGCCGGCTCTTATAACCGCCTTTCAACCGGCTAAAACCAACTTACAGGTTTCCATTGTAGTTCAAGTGGATAAGATGGTAAAATCCAGAAATCCGTTCGATGACCCAACCGATGCATTTTCGATGTTTCAAAGCCTAGGGGTACATAAACTAGAACCCCTGCAAATAACCACAGAATCCGTTCCAGTCGAAGTGCTGCCGTTGCCCACACCGCTTCCACAGCAATTTTCACAGGGCATAGGACAATTTTCGTTATTACCCTTAAAAATTATTGAAAATGAACGGATTCAAAACGAACCCGTATCGCTAAGACTTAGCATTAGCGGAAAGGGGAATTTTTCAGCCATCCAAGCCCCCCAACTACACTACGACCCAACTATTTGGCGTGCGTATGACCCCAAGGCCGTCTTTGAAGCAAAAGATGACTATGGATATCAGGGCGTAATGCAATTTACCTACACGGTTGTTCCGCTTAAAGAAGGCGCTTTATCCTTGCCATCCGTTGAATTTTGCTACTTTAACCCGGAAACCAAACAATACCAAACCCTCAAGTCTGCAGGACAATTTATATCGGTTAAACCTGCCATTCACGCGCCACAACCAAATCCAGTGATTGCTGAACAACCCACCGTTAAAACAAAAACTGCTGCCCAACAAAACCCGATAACGCCTCATCATTCATTCGACCATCCTAATGTGCTCGAAGCCCCTCAATGGATTCATTCTCATACCGCTTGGTTTTGGCCTATCCAGCTGATGTTGGCCTTAGGGTTCATCACCAGTATTGGCTTGTATAAACGCATTCAAAAGCCAACGCATCATACGCACAAACACTATAAACAAACCGTTGCGCACTTGGAACACGACCTACAACATGCATTCCAACAGCAACAAAGCGTAGCCTTTTACGCAGCCACCCATGCCCTTATCGAATGCGAACTCATCCATCATGGAAGTTCATTAGAAGCGGCATTGGGAGGGAAGCTGGCTCAGTTAAGTGCCGACCAAATCCAATTGTTGCGTACCTTAGAGCAACGGTACCAAGAAGGACAATTTGGACGCCACAATGTACCTATGCCCGATTCCTTAGATGCGATCAAAAACCTTATACATACCCTCCGATGAAACCTTATTTGTTGTTCCTATTATTACTGCCGGGTGTGTTGTCTGCCATCAATCAGTCAGAAGCCGAAGCTGCGTTTCAGGCTGGCAATCAACACTTTAGTCATCAGCACTTTAAGCAGGCGATTGAATCCTACCAACAAGCGCTGGCGTTCGGTCAAAGCCCTCAAGTTTACCATAACATAGGGCAGGCTTATGCCCATAACGGTCAATACGGATGGGCCTTAGCCTACTTGTTAAAAGCCCAACGATGCGATCCTCGGTGGCAGGCTAATCGCCAGGCAATCCATCAATTGTATACCGAATGCCCTGATTTATATTCCCCTACCTTCCCTTGGTATTATAATGCTTTTACGTTTTTAACCGATAGCACTTGGCGATGGATGGCGGCAGGTGCTTTTTGGGTCTGTGCTATACTATTAACGCTCTATTTTTGGGGCCACAAACGGACTTATTGCTTAGCACTATCCCTCGTGTTCGGAGGTATAGGCTTAACCACAAGCATTGGGATAATGGCTAACGCTCCCTATCGCTCCTTGTGCGTATTGCCTGAAAAAACCACTGGGTATTTTGCCCCCAGCACTCAAAGCCCAACGCGTTATCAATGGCCTATGGGAACTTTTTGTTGGATTAAAGCCGAACAGGCAGATTATTACTTTGTTAGCACCTTAACCGACGAAGATGGCTGGATTTTGAAAAAACATTTGTTTTCATTACGCTAAATGCATGCGTTGTTAAAAATGATTACTGGGACATTTTTCTCCCGTATTTCAGGATTTTTGCGCGATATTCTCTTGTTTTCCATGCTGGGAGCATCCATGGAAACCTCAGCGTTTTTAATTGCGTTTGCCATTCCTAATCTGTTTCGTCGACTCTGCGGAGAAGGTGCCTTAAGTGCTGCATTTATTCCCGTGTTTTCTAAACGCTATGCGCAACATCCCACCACGGCTGCTAAGTTTTTAAACATTTTTTTCTCCAAATTTGGTGTGTATTTAGGCGTTTCAACGCTATGCGTGGGTGTTTTTTTACGGTTATTGATGCGCGGCATATCCTGTTCTAAATGGTATGTGGTTTGCGAACTAACCACCCTCATGCTGCCTTACCTATGGTTTATTTGTAACGCAGCCTTACTGAATGGCACTCTAAACGTATTGAATGCCTTTGCTATCACCGCCTTCTCACCTATTTTGCTCAATCTGACCATGATTCTAGGGATCGCTTGTTGCCGGCTATACGCTACACCGATGCAATGGGTGATGGTGCTATCGCTAAGCGTTGTAATCGGTGGCTTTTTTCAATGGATTCTACCCAAAGGGCAACTCAAACGCAAAGGTTATCCTGTTAGTTGGTGTTGGGAACCAGATGAGGGCTTTACCGAAGTATGGCATCTATTTGTCCCCAGCATTTTGGGGGTCGCTATTTACCAAATCAATGCCCTCTGTGGACGGTTATTTGCCTATGCTATTGATCCAACCAGCGTTTCGTTCTTATACCTTGCTAATCGTTTCCTAGAGCTTCCGTTAGGCCTATTTGCTTTTTCCATCATCTCCATCCTACTTCCCAAACTGTCGTTGTCCATCGCTCAAAACGACACGCAGCATACCCACCAACTGCTCCACAATCATATTCAACTGCTGCAGCTGCTATTAATCCCATCGGCAATTGGCCTTGCGTGTTTAGCAAGCCCCATCCTTAATGTATTCTTCTGCTGGAATCGTTTTGCAAGTCAATCGGTGGAGCAGGTTGTTCCTCTGTTGCGTATTTTTACCATTGGACTTCCCTTGTTTGGGTTAACTGCACTATTTCCCCGTATCTTTTACGCCCATCATGAGGCAATGATCCCTGTAAAAATCAGCTTTTTTACCTTCATTGCCTATTTAATCAGCGCCTTGGGATTATCCCATTTGTTTCAAGTTCCTGGGTTGGTTTGGGCATCCGTTGTCAGCAATGGAGTCCAGCTGTGGCTACAAATCCGCAGCCTCCAGAACCAATACCCCAATTTGAAGGTCAGCTATCAATCCCTGCTGCACATTCCTTGGATCAGCAATATCCTTTTGGGGGTGTTCTTAGTCTTCATTAATCGGCAAATTCCTTGGTCCTACAATAAACTGCACGATACGCTTTATTTAGGCGGTGTTATCAGTGCAGGCCTGTTGATCTACGGACTAGGATTGTTGACATTAGAACGTAAGTACTTTTCGCTCCTGCAACCCTTATGGAAGCGCTATCTACAGAAACGTTAAGCCTTATGGGGATGTAAAAAGCCGCGGTCTCCTGGCGTGTTGATAAAAAACTCCAAAAATTGACGTCCAAAGTCCGTTGTGTGCTTGTGCTCATCTAACGCTTGTTGGGCGTTGCGTTTAACCGATAACGATTGATAAGTCCATCGATACATCTGTTTAATATCCGCAATCGCTTCAGGCGTAAAACCTCTCCTCTGGAGTCCTACCAAATTTAACCCCGATAGATCGTCACGGCTCCAGGCAATGACGAACGGCGGAATATTTTGGGTAATAGCAGCTTGCCCTGAAACAAATGCACTTTCGCCAATATGCACCCACTGATGAATAACAACATGGCCGCTTAAACACGCATAATCATGAACAACAACATGGCCGGCCAACAATACCTGATTGACCAGAATGCAGTTATTTCCGACTACACAATCATGACCAACGTGCGAAAAAGCCATCAAGAGGCAATCATGACCGATGGTTGTATTTTGATTCGGCATTGATGAGCGATGAATCGTAACTCCTTCGCGGATTACCGTACGTGCGCCAACCGATACGCCACTATCGAAATCAAAGGCTGCAGGAATGATTTGCGGGTCGTCTCCCACAATTGCTCCTGAATGTACCTCCACCTGATCTTCTAAAATCACGCCGCGTTTTAAAATCACATGTGAATCCAACCGAACCTGTTGCCCTAGTTGAACGTCTCGCTCAACAACACAAAAGGGACCAATCATGGTCGATTCGGATACCGTAACCGACGGATCAACTTGTGCTGTTGGATGAATCATACGCTTCTTTTTAACGCTTATCAGCTCATTGGCGGATTAAACGAAAATGTTCAACATGTAGCTGCACATCTTCGCTAAAATTCAAATGCAACGACCATTTGTGTTCTATGGCTTGAATCGAATCCTGATAGTGCCCTAACCAGTAGGTTTTCACTAACGGATTCACCACAACCTTAAAGCTTAACGGGGCTTCCGGTATGCTCTGCCGTTGTTCCCATAACGCCGTCTGTACCTTCATCCACAAAAACCAAAACGATTGCAGTTTCCCTTCCCCATTGCAGTAACAACACGGTGCATATAATTGGCTATGCAAGCTTTCGGTATGCCGTTGGCGCGAAATTTGCATCAAACCCAACTGGGTTAAGGGGAATACCTGCGTATGTACCTTATCGGTTTCCAGTTCCTTTTGAACAAATTCAAACAACAAGCGACGGCTCTTTGCCTGCTTCATATCCACAAAGTCAACAATGGTTACCCCTCCAATGTTGCGCAAACGAATTTGACGGATAATCTCGCGAGCTGCTTCCAAATTAACCTGGAAAATAAAGGTTTTATTCTCCCCGCCTTTGTGCGACGACGTATTTACATCCACCGCCGTTAATGCTTCGGTTTCTTGGATGACAATTTCACCGCCTGATGGCAACGGAATGCGGGTTGCTAGGGTTTGATCAATTTGACATTCAACGTTGAAACGCTCAAAAATCGGAATCGAATCCCGATACAATTTAATTTTCTTAAGCATGTGCGGAGCAATCTCCTTTACGCGCTCGGTAATAAACGCAAAATCCGCCTCGTTATCAACCAAGACGCGATCCACATCATCCGTTAATACATCACGCACAATCCGTTCCAACAACGTCGGTTCGGTGTATAATAAACAGGGTCCCTTGGCTTCAGACAACCTAGCTTTGATGCGACGCCATGTGTTCAATAACACCTGCAAATCCCTCACTAAATGACGCATTGGACACCCATTGCTCGCGGTACGGAAAATCACCCCCATTTCATTGGGGAGCATTAATTTTTTTAGAATACCCTTGAGACGCTCGCGTTCGTGCTTGTTCTCAATCTTTTTAGAAATACCGCATTGAACCGAACAAGGCGTAAGGATTAAATAACGTCCTGGCAAGGTAATATGGGTGGTTACCCGAGGGCCCTTGGTGCCAATACAACTTTTGATGGCCTGCACAATAATGTCGGAACCAATCGGGAAGCGCTCTGGTACCATATCAATGGTGGCTGCTGATGCGGCAGACTTACGCTCCTCTCGATTGATAATTTCAATCTCATCATCGTGATTATGCTCGTTGTACCCTTCACCATTGAGACAAGGCAGGATATCCCAATAATGCAAAAAAGCATTCTTTTCTTGCCCAATATCCACAAAAGCCGCCTTTAATCCCGACTCCAGATTTTGAATTTTTCCCTTAAAAATCGCTCCAAACAGCTGTTGGCGATCCGTTTCGGTTTCAAACGACTCTAAGATGCCGTTAACCGAAACTGCAACGCGCTTGTGGCTTAATACGCCATTGATAAAAACTTCCGTAAACCGTTTATCCCTTTTGAATAAATCAAGGATACGCTTAAAAAGGGTTTGCTCTTTCGAACGTTGTTCTGCGGCTGTTTGAATCGCTTTCTTATTAACAGTTACAGGAGTTTCTTTTGGTTTTGCTTGATAACAAATAGTATCTGCCAGCGGTTTTTGATGACTTTCAGACATGGTAGGCTCATATAAGACTAATGGTTTCTATTCAGATAAACGGAAGCGATACACACTCTGTACTAAGCCTTGACTAAAAAAGCACATAAGCATAAAGGATCCACCATAACTCAAAAAGGGGATGGATATTCCAGTAATAGGCATAATCCCTAGCGTCATCCCAACGTTAATCCAAACATGCATTGCCATCAATAGGGCGATTCCCACACACAAATAGTATCCAAAGAGATCCCGTGCTATTAATGCAATACGTAAAGTATTCAAAATTAAAATTCCATAAAGTGCAAATACAAAATACGTGCCCCATAAACCAGTTTCTTCTGCGAGCACTGCAAAAATAAAGTCATCCAACGAAGTAGCTTTGGGTAAAAATCCCAGCTGCGATTGCATATTGTTCAGCCAACCCTTTCCTGAGGTACCCCCAGAACTAATGGCAATCAATGATTGTTTTAGCTGCCAACCAACCGTAACTCCTTGCGGATCCACCACGCTGGGCGCTGCAAACGATAAAATGCGGTTCCGCTGATAATCCTTTAAAGGCAAAAAGGGCTTAATGGTTAACGTTTTTTGCTGCAATTGTGCGCTGTAGGCATAGCTATCCAAAGCTATTATTCCTAATCCCAACACGCCTACCACCATCAACCCCACAAAGAACCGCAATTTGATATTCGCAACAAACCATAAACCCATGATTACTGCTGGAATGAGAATGGCTGCACCCAAGTCGGGTTGAATAAAGATTAACAAGCAAGGAATGCAGCCAATAACAGCAGTATAAAGGATGCCTTCCCTATGCTCTTTTAAGGAGGTAGCATGCATACGGGCTAAATGATTAACGCACATTAACAAGACCGCTAGGGTACCCAATGTGGAAGGTTGTACAGCAAATGCCCCGCAATAAATCCAACGGCGGCTACCCCCAAAACTTGTTCCCAGGGGGGTCCACAAAACACACAAAGCAATAATGGACAACAGGTACAACCAATGAGCGTTTTGAAAAAAGAATTTATAATGAATACGTGCAGTTATCCCATAGACGCATAGACCAACCAAGATCCACACAAGCTGTTGGTGCCACTTAGCATAAGCACCGACATCTAATTGCACAGAATAAATTAAGGCAAGCCCAAGGGCACTTAAAATCAGCATAATAATGGGATTGACCCAATCGTAAGCCAAACGGTCTTGTTGCAGCGATTGCAAGCGATAATAAACCCACTGTACCCACCGATTCATCACAGGGTTAAAAATCTCCTATGACAAATTGACTATCCTGCAACCATTCGTGCGATAAACGCTTCTGCAAGGTAATTTTTATCGGCATATCCTGATAATGGTGGGCTAAATACTGATGGATCCATTGATAGATAGTTTGACCCGCAAATTCAATCAACTGAAAACGTTGATTCAAACACGCATGCTTAAGACCCATCATCAAAGCATCATAATCCACCGTGGTGCTTAAATCGTCTTTGCGAGTACCATAATCCACCGGCATATGTAATGATAGGCTTAGCTGAATGGGCGTCGGTTGCTTTTGTTCTCCTTCGGTACACCCAATAAACAACGGAATCCATTGAGAGGTGCAATGAAGGAAACAGGTAGGTTCGGATGCAGCCTGTTGGGTGGAAGGCGGAATGGCTTCTCCGTTCTGATAATGGGTATGCATGAACGATTGCGATTGCTTCACCCCCCGCATAGCTACACACAAATGGGTTCCACGCATATCCACCTGCACCCCCTTAGCATGGGTGACGGATTGAATGGCCTCGCCAATCTGCTGCGTCAACTGTTCCTGCAGTTGTAACCGTTGAGCATATAAGGCAATAATGCGGTAAACCTTAGATAACCCTAAAACGGTACCATTAGGAATGTAAGCAACGGTGCAGGTACCATAAAAGGGCAATACGTGATGCTCACAAAGCGAAAAAAATGGAATATCCTGTATATAGATAGGATGAGTGTTGGTACAGGGAAATAGAGCGTCGTTAACCACTTCTTCCAGGGTATGATGATACCCCGAGGTTAATTCCTCAAAGGCCTTTAAAAAACGTTGCGGGGTTTTTACCAATCCCTCGCGGCTACTATCTTCTCCACAGGTTTGCAACAACGCATGCCAATAGTTTTCTGTAGCTTTCGTTAACGCATCCTTCATGGGGTATAATCTAATGATTTTGGGAATGATATTGCAAAGCTTTATTATATGAAAATAAATTGTTTTATTTATTATTCCTATTATACGGGTGAACAAGTGCTAAAAATTGACATAAAACCGCTTGTAGACTTGAATAGTACCGTGTGAATAAGTTGAGAATGAAAAGGGTTTTTAGTGAACAAAAAATAAGCAATGTACCTTTGTTGACCCTTTTATCCTTATTTATTCACTGGGTTATTAACAAAACAAGGAAATTCGCTCTGGAAAAGACTTAAGCGGTTATGAAAACCAACGATACCATTGTGGCACTATCAACTCCCTGGGGGGTATCCGGGATTGGGGTTATTCGGCTTAGTGGGCCTTTATGCTTTAGCTTAGCGCAGGCAATCTTTAAACGTACGTCGTTGGTTCCGCGCCAAGCCTACTATGGACATTATTATATGCTCAATCATCCGGACACCGCCTTAGATGAGGTGGTTTTTGTGCTCTTTGTGGAGCATGCCTCCTATACGGGTGAAGCGATGTTGGAGCTTTCCTGCCATGGAAATCCAATCATTATTCAACAGATTGTGCGCGATTGTATCCAACGCGGTTGTCGGCAAGCGGAGCCAGGGGAATTTACTCGCCGTGCTTTTACCAATGGGGTTTTGGATTTATGCCAAGCAGAAGCGGTGGAAGAGGTAATTCATGCACAATCATTACAGGCGCTGCATTTAGCTCAAAAACAGTTAGGAGGCGCGCTCAGCCAAAAGGTTACACGGTTGGTTGCCCTATTGAGCGAACAAATTGCCAAAGTGGAAGCGTATTTGGATTTTCCTGAAGAGGATTTGCCGGAACAAGACCGCCAGGCATTGGATACGCAGTTAAAGGAATTAGCGCAAGACCTGCAGCAGTTAATCCAAGCGCATGCGGCGTATGCTCCGTTGCACAAAGGTATTCAAGTGGTGATTGCGGGTCAACCAAATGCAGGCAAAAGTACGCTGTTAAACGGCTTATTGGGGCGCCAACGAGTATTGGTCAGTGAGATTCCAGGAACCACACGCGATTATGTGACGGAGCGCTATGCTTTAAACCCTTACGTTTTGACCTTGATCGATACCGCCGGTTTACGGGCTTCAGAGGATGTATTGGAGCGCATGGGAATTGAACAGACCTATACACAACTACAAACAGCCGATATGATTATTTGGGTAGTGGACGGTTCTCAATCGATCGTCGATGGTTTAAAGGAACTTCAGCCGCAATTCCCCCACGAGCGGACGTTGGTCCTGTTGAACAAAGCGGATTTGGGGGTTAATCCTGCCATTCAAGCGCTTTTGGATGGATATACGGTTTGTTCCATGAGTTTAACCGATGCAGAGCAATTGCCTAAGGTGCAAAGCGCGTTGCGTCATTTTTTGCAGACCCATTATGCGGATCCGACCCAGGTAGCGTTTATGGTTAACGAACGCCATGCGGAAGCGTTTCGCCAAGCCCAGCGGTGGTTAATGCACGCCCAATCGTTGTTGCAAACCCATGCTTATGACGATTGCCTTGCGGCTGATTTAAAATCAGCACTGCGCGCTTTGGAAGCGGTGGTTGGGCGTGTGGATTATGAGCAAATCCTCGATGTTATCTTTTCTAAGTTTTGCATCGGTAAATAAAGAGGATATAAGGGAGCTATGAGTATAGATGTGCTTGTATGTGGCGGCGGTCATGCAGGTTGCGAAGCAGCTTGGATAGCTGCAAAACGTGGGATGTCGGTGCTCTTGATTACACACCAATTGGATACCATTGCCCAAATGAGCTGCAATCCTTCTATCGGCGGATTAGCCAAGGGGCACATGGTACGTGAAATCGATGCTTTAGGGGGATTAATGGCGGTGAATGCTGATGAAACAGCAATTCAATTTCGTGTGTTGAATCGCTCGAAAGGGCTGGCAGTGCAAGCTCCACGGGCTCAATGTGATAAAAAAGCCTATCAATTCTGTATGAAACGCCGGTTGGAGCAAGTCCCTACGATTCGGCTGTTACAAGATGAAGTGCTGAGTTTATGCGTTCAGGAGGGTCGTATAACCGGAGTACAAACGCGTTTAGCGGGTATCATTGAGGCTAAAACAGTCATTTTAACCACAGGCACCTTTTTAAAAGGCACCTTGCACGTAGGCCATACGCATTTCCCGGGAGGGCGTATGGGCGATTCAGCCAGTTACGCGTTGGCAGACAATTTAGCGCAATTAGGCTTTCCGGTAGGGCTGTTAAAAACCGGCACGCCTGCACGTATTTTAGGCCGCAGTATCGACTTTTCATGTTGCGAAGAACAAAAAAGCGACGAACATCCGTGTTTATTTGCGTTTTATGATACCCGAAGCGCTCATGAGGTGTTGCCGATACCCATGGCATGGAGCCCAGATAGTCACCGTTGCTCGTGTTGGATGACCTATACCAATCAGGATACGCATAAAATTATTTTGGATAATTTAAAACGTTCTGCCTTATTTTCAGGAAATATTCATGGAACAGGCCCGCGTTATTGCCCCAGCATCGAGGATAAATGCGTTCGGTTTGCAGACCGAGAACGCCACCGTTTATTTTTAGAGCCGGAAGGATTGAGTACGGACGAATGGTATATCAATGGGCTTTCCACCAGTTTGCCGTTTGACGTTCAACAAGCCATGTTGCAAACGATTCCGGGGTTAGAGCATGCGGTGATGGTGCGTCCGGCTTATGCGGTAGAATACGTTTTTTCGGATCCAACGGATTTAAACGCAAGCCTAGAAAGCAAACGCGTACGTGGGTTATTCATGGCAGGTCAGATCAATGGAACTTCGGGTTATGAAGAAGCGGCAGGTCAAGGCATTGTGGCCGGTATCAATGCAAGTGCGGCTGTTTTAGGCGAAGAACCCTGTATATTATCCCGAGATGCTAGTTATATAGGGGTTCTCATTGATGATTTGACCACAAAAGGTACCCAAGAGCCATACCGTATGTTTACAGGACGCGCGGAATATCGTTTGTTGTTGAATCATGCGAGCGCCGAATTGCGTTTGATTGATCAAGCTGCGCGTTACCATTGCTTAAGCCCTGAACGCATTCAGGCCATTAATAACAAAAAGCAAACCGTTGAAGAGTGGGTGCATACGCTAGAACAAACGCCATGCGAACCAGGGATTACCTTTGGTGACGCGTTGCGCCGTTCGCAGAATCAGGAATCAAGGCCAACCGTTGACTTACCTACTGCATTTTTGACCCTACCAGATGCTGTACGCGAAGAAGTCCTGTATCGGGTCTGCTATCAAGGGTATTTGGAGCGCGAACAGAAGGTGGTTGAACGTACGCAGTTGCTGGATGCGATTAAAATCCCAGCCGATTTTGATTATACGACCCTAGTGAGCCTAAGAAATGAAAGCCGCCAAAAGTTAATGGCAATACGACCGTTGACCTTAGGACAAGCTTCCCGTATCAGTGGGGTTAACCCATCCGACATTCAAGTGTTAATGGTGGCAGTCAAAAGTAAACGAGCGAAGGAAAGCTAGCTGCTTCTTCGCTCGTTGGTTGTCTGTTATCGCTTAAACCGATTTTTTATTCAAACCGCCGCGTAATCGCGCATTCGAACGAATGAATCAGTGGATTGTTCCAACTACTGCTCGCATATGTTTGAACATACGTTGGATTTTCCGTTAACCAACCTGTAGATTCCGTATCCTCATCGTTTGAGAATGTTTCTTTAGAAGTCGTTTCTAAAAACTCGTCATATTCCGCATCTGGCAAAAACATAAAAGTTTGCTAGACACAGCCCGCTTATGAATAATAATTTTTTGTAAATTCCCATAGATAAATTCCCATAGATAAATTCCCATAGATAAATTCCCATAGATAAATGTCAAGAGAAAAATCGATCATGAGCTACAGTTCTAGCTATACAGCGTACCTTGCGTCGGTTGATGCGCGCAAAGCAAAACTGTCGGCGACCCTAGCGGAGGTTTTACGAACCGATTGTGCGTTTAAAACGTTAGAAATTGGCAGCGGTCATGGAGATTTTTTGGTATCATATGCGCAACGTTATCCGGAACGGTTTTGCTTGGGTATTGATCTTATTACGCAGCGGGTGGGTAAATCGAACCGAAAAGCGCAACGTTTAGCATTAGCCAATTGCCAGTTTTTAAAAGCGCGTGCGGAAGAATTGCTGGATTGTTTGCCGGAGCAATGGTTGTGGACCGAGGTGCTCATCTTTTATCCGGATCCTTGGCCAAAAAAGCGCCACCATAAGCACCGTTTGTTGCAGGCACCGTTTTTATCGCAATTGGCGCGTACAGTTACTCCGGATGCCTGTATTCATTTTGAAACCGACGATGTTGATTACTTCGAGTCGGTTTGCCAAACGGTTATGGATCATCCCGATTGGCAGCCTGTTGAGGTTGAGCCTTATATCGTGGATACGTTTTTTGCGCGTGTAACTGGAAAACAAGGGCATTATGCGGTATTTAAGCAGCTAGCGAAGGGTTGACCCCTCATGGCTAACAAGGTTGACGTTTAACGGCTATACGCCTTCATTATCCTATAGTATGAACTTATCAAACCGTAAAGATCCTCGGTTAGATGCATTGTTGGACCCTTGGTGCCCTCCACGCCGTAAGGCTTTGTTGCCGTTTGGTGTATTTGTTGCCTTTTATTTCGGTTTTGCATTGATAACACGCGATTTTTACAAGGTGCCCATGACCATTGCGTTTTTAATTTCGTCTGCAACCGCATTGATGTTGAACCGCAAAGAAAAGCTGCAACGGAAAATTGAACTGTTTGCGTTAGGCATGGGGCATCAAGACATCATGATCATGTGCCTCATCTTTATCCTAGCTGGAGCATTTACGGAAATTGCTAAGGCGGTCGGCGGGGTCGATGCATCAGTAACGATTGCACGCGCGTTGGTTCCGGATGCCTTTTTGCTCCCCGGAATGTTTATGGTGGCCTGCTTTATCGCTTTGGCCATGGGAACCTCATGCGGAACCATTGCAACCTTGGTCCCTATAGGAATTTCGTTGGCGACCACCTTGGGGTTAAATCCAGCTGTTATTACCGGTGCTATTGTTGGAGGTTCTATGTTTGGCGACAATTTATCGTTGGTATCGGATACCACGATTGCTGCCACCCGCTCCCAAGGGGTCGAAATGCGCGATAAGATGCTGTGTAATATCAAAATTGTTTGGGTGCCAGCCTTGCTTTGCATCCTGTTGTATGCGTTACCCCTATTTGCTGCGCCAAGGGTAGCGTCTGATGGGGTTGCTGTGACGCTTACCGATGGGATTAAGGTAATGCCTTATGTCCTCTTGTTAATCCTAGGGGTTGCGGGCGTTAATGTCTTGTTGTTGTTGTTGTTTGGTATCGCCCTCAATATAGGCATTGGGCTTTGGTATCAGAGCTTTAATATTTTTGATGCATTTAGCATTATTGGCAATGGTACTGTGGAAATGGCCCCAACCTTGATTGTTGCCTTATTGTCCGGCGGTTTGATGGTGCTGATTCGGTATAACGGAGGCATTGCGTATTTAATTCAGGCAGCCGGTCGGTTGATTAACAATCGATATACCTGCGAATTGGGGATTTGTTGCCTGACCGGTATTATCAATTTATTCACAGCCAACAATACGATTGCGATTCTTACTGCAGGGCCTTTGGCAAAAGAACTGGGGTTATGTTACAAGGTAGATCCAAAGCGTATTGCTAGTTTGATGGACATTACATCGTGCGTAGTTCAGGGCATGATTCCTTATGGCGCGCAAGTGTTGATTGCTACCAGTTTATCTACGACAGCCCATTTAAGCGCAGTGGATATTATGCGCTGCGAATTTTATCCTCCGTTAATGGCTATTGGGTTAGCACTGTCTATTTGGATCCAAAAGCGGCGATACGCGAAGACGCAACAAGCGTAGTGGGATGGTTGATAAGGTTCGTCATTGACATCAATCGTTAGGAATGTTTGCTTTATAAAAAATTGATAAACAGTATTTACTATGGGACAGCCAAAAAGAAAACAATCCAAAAGACGTAGCGCTTTACGACGTGGAGCTAATAGTTCTACAGCGCGGCGATTAGGGTATTCGCAGCCCAATCTGGTTCAAGATCCAACGGATGGTTCTTGGGTAAAAAGTCATCATGTCAATCCGGACACCGGCATGTACCGTGGACGTCAGGTGTTGGATGTTACTTTGTAATCCGCTGCATGTCTAATGATTCACAGTGCCCCACGCTGGCATTGCCGCGCATTGGGGTGGATGTTATGGGTTCGGATTATGGCCCAGAACAACTGATTAAGGGGGTAAGCCTAGCCTTAGCATCCGTAGGGCATCGTATTGGGTCGCTTACGTTGGTTGGGGATGAAGCCATTGTTCAGCCATTGATGCAACAAAATGGGTTGGATCGTGCCAAAAATATTACGCTATGCCACACCCCTGAAGTGTTGAAGATGGACGATCATCCATTGGACGGATTGCGCCATAAAAAAGAAGCATCGGTTTTTAAAACGATTGATTTGATAACGCAGGGGAAAGCAGATGCTGTGATTAGCTGCGGCAACACCGGTGGGTTAATGGCCGGAAGTACATTGAAGCTCAAAACCATCGAGGGTGTGATACGCCCTGCCTTAGCGAGTATTATTCCTACCAGCACCGATCCTTTTATCTTAGTAGATGTAGGAGCAAACCCAGCTAACGATGCGCATTATTTAGTACATAATGCCATTTTGGGGGCACACTTTGCAAAAGCCGTTTTACATTGCGAAAAACCTCGAGTAGGACTGTTAACTATTGGAAAGGAAGAAGGTAAAGGAACCACCTCCATTCAAGCGGCTCATGCGGTTCTGAAACAGTGCACCGACCGTATCCATTACATCGGGTTGGTAGAAGGATTTGACCTGTTTTCAAACGGGGTGGATGTGGTGGTTTGTGACGGTTTTGTCGGCAATATTTTGCTCAAAAGCTGCGAGTCGTTATTTGGATGCTTAAGGGGCTTTTTGAAGCGGGAATTTCAACGGTATCCGATCCGTAAATTGGGTGCGTTATTATGTAAGGGGGTGTTTAAGGAGATGAAACGGAAATTGGCTCCAGAACAGTTCAGCGGTGCTCCCTTATTGGGCCTCAATGGCTGGGTGTTTAAAGCGCACGGTTCAAGTAAAGCAGAAGCGATTGCGGGTTGCATTCAAGTATGCCTTAAGTGCATTGAAGTGTTTAATGTGCAAACGGTTAAGTCGGATGTGGCTTATGCTAATGCGGTATTGTTAGCAAGTGAAGGAGTACGGTCATAATGACGTTTGTTCGTATCATGGGGATGGGTTACTATCTACCGAAAAAGGTGGTAACCAACGATGATTTGTCAAAGTGTGTTGATACTTCAGACGAATGGATTCGTACCCGTACTGGTATTGTTCAACGCCACATTGCGGCTAACAATGAAGCATGTTCCGATTTAGCATTACAGGCCGCTAAGCAAGCGTTAACTAATGCTAACATTGCACCAGAAGCGATTGATTTGTTGATTGTTGCAACGGTTACGTCGGATATGCAATTCCCATCCACTGCAGCTATATTGCAGGCGAAATTGGGATTACGTACGATTATGGCTTTTGATATCAACGCCGCCTGTTCTGGTTTTGTCTATGCATTGGATGTTGCACGCCATTTTTTAACCAACGGGGTGTATCGCTACGCCTTGGTGATTGGAAGCGACAAACTATCCGCCATTGTTAATTGGAAGGATCGTAATACCTGTGTGTTGTTTGGAGATGGGGCTGGTGCCTGCGTATTGGGTCAATCGGATACGAATGCGCACTGTGTGGTAGATGGATTTTTGGGAGCTGATGGCTCCAATCCCGATTGGTTGTGCATACCCGCAGGCGGTTCTTTACAACCGGCTACCGCAACAACCGTGGCTAATCATTTGCATTTTGTGTCTATGAATGGACGCGAAGTCTTTAAGGTAGCGGTTCGTCGAATGATGGAAGCCGTGCGGGGGGTGTTAGAACGCCAGAAGTTAACGATAGCGGATATACAATGGATAGTGCCCCATCAGGCCAATTTACGCATTATTCAAGCGTTGGCGGATGAATTGGGATTCCCGATGGATCGGATGATTTGCAACATCGATCAAACCGGCAATACCTCGGCGGCTTCCATCCCAGTGGCGTTGGCACAAGCAGAAGCGGCAGGACGTTTTCACCCAGGCGAACGCATTTTATTGGTTGCTTTTGGAGGAGGGTTGACTTGGGGCGCAAGTTTAATACAGTACTAACTATGAGCAAAGGATTGTATTTCATCCCAATTGCATTGTTGGTTTTAGGCGGATGTAAAACCGTTAAAAACGATATACCCCCGCAGCAAATTGTAGCCTACAACGATCAACAGGAAGCAGAAGCACAAGATTTATTAGAGCAGGCATTGCAGTTAGAGAAAGCGGGCAACGACAAAGGTGCTGAAAAAATTTACAAGACCATTGCCAAATCGTATTTAGGGACAGAGGCAGCAGCAGAAGCCCATTATTCATGGGGGAAATTGCTGTTGCGTATGGATCGAAAACAAGAGGCTTTTAATAAATTCAAATTTGTAACCAAAAATTTTCCTGCGTATGACCGTTATGGGGAGGTTATGGATGATGAGTTTGAGGTAGCGTGTCAGCTATGCGATGAGTATAAAACCAAGAAACGTACTTCTTCGCGCTTTACAGCCTTTTTCCAAGATCCCAAAAAGGTTATTGAAAGCTTCAATCATATCATTGAACGGGCTCCACGTACCGAAAAAGCACCAAAAGCCCTTTATTACATTGCAGAAATGCACCAAATCGATAATGAAAAAGCAAAGGCTATTCAGGCGTTGGATCAGTTGATTGATCGTTATCCCGAAAGCCCATGGGCCCCGAAAGCCTATGTGTTTCAAGGCGATTTGTATTTAGCGTTTGTTAATGGTCCCGCGCAGGATCAGGGAATGACCCGAAAAGCCATCAACGCTTATAAGGATTTCTTGGTATTATTTGGTAACCGTAGCGATTTAGCTGACTTAACGGAGCGCGCTAAAAATGGCTTAAAAACAGCCTATAATTACCATACAGGTAGCCGCGTAGTCATGGGTGATTTCTTCTTGTTCCGCCGCCATTATCCTGATGGAGCGATGATTTTCTACGAAGAAGCCAGACGGTTTACTCCGGCTTCGGATAGTACCGAATTAGCACAAGAACGTATTCAGTTCATTCGTGATGGGAAGCCGATTCCAACCAATTGGGCTGATAAATTGTTCGGGAAAGCGCAATATATTCCGAGTGAAAAACCTGCTGCCAACTAGTGCATGGTTGAAATCTGTAAAACAATCGGTTGGTTTTTATGCCCATTGGGTATTATTGGGTTGTTAGGGGCTTTGTTTTTTGTAGAGCGTTTAAGCTTCCTTAACAAAACCGCTTTATCCTCAAGAGGCTTTGTGGATGGCATTAAAGGGCTGCTGATTAAGGGGCGTTTTATGGAAGCGCTAACCCTGTGCGAACATACCCAAGGGGCTGTGGCGCGGCTAACCAAAGGGGCGCTGTTAAATCACCAACAACCTGCGATGGTATTGCGCTTGATTTTGCAACAAAGTGCTTTGGTTGAACTGCCGCTTTTGCGCAAGCGGATTGAATCTGTGCGACTGTTGAGCGCTATTGCTCCAATGATTGGATTAATCGGTACGGTTTTTTTTCTCCTTAAGGGGTTTTGGATGATGGGCAGCGTTCAAGCGTATACGCAATTAACCACATTTTCGCCTTACATTGTATCCGCCTGCTCAGTTACGTTTTTGGGACTTATTGAAATGCTGCTGTTGGCAGTAGGTTATTATTTTTTAAATTCGCGTGCACGAAGAGTGGTGTTTGATTTGGAATGGGTAGCGAACGAATGGGTGGTGTTTTTTCAACAAACCCCGTTGCGTTTTGATAACCCCAGCGAGCCATTGAATCCGAACGTTAAGGAGTCATGAAAAGCATTAGTACGTTGGAACCGCTTGAGTTGGTGGCCCATTGGGAGCGTGCTGAAACCATCAATGCGCGGGGTTGGCAATGGATTCCGTATGTTAATGTGCTAACATTGGCCTTAGGGCTTGTGTTGTTGAGCTCGCATTGGCTCTGTCCTCCCGGATTTCCCGTGGCTGTTCCGGCAGTAGCGCAATCCATGAGTTACCAATATGCACGGCCATTTCGCGAAAGCATTACGATCGATGCAGATCTGCGTATCTTCTTTAATCATCGTCTGTATGATTTTACGCAATTGGAACAAGTGTTTCGCGCGATTCCGGAAAGCGATGGGACGCTGTTGTTGAAAGCGGATGGGCAGGTGCCGCTGAGCAAGGTGTTGGAGCTAACATCCTTTGCTAAAACCCACGGATGGACATCGGTTCAGTTAGCGGTTAATGCATCATGCGAGTAGCAGTGGGTTTTTGTTTAGTGGTAGGGTTTTGTGCCCTGCGGTGTTGGTTCGATTTGCCCTTTAAGGCAGATCGTCCCCTGTTGTTGTTTCCTGAATCCCGACAGTCGTTCTTATCGTTAACCGCTATGGATGCAGGTACCGCTGCGATTAGCGATGACCGCGCCGATTATATCCATACGGATTATAACTTTTCCTGTTATTCGCAGACGCCTTTCCAAGGTAAGCCGTTGCTCGTGCGGTATTTTGAACGGCGCTTGTGGAAAGCTGAGCGCCATATGGATGATTTATTGATGAGCGTGTTACCGGATGCTCCCAAGCCTGAATTAGGGTGCGAAGATAACCCCATGTACCCCTATCATTGCCGGCGGGTTAAAGCCATTCCGGTACCTGAATCGGATGGGTTTATTAAGGCATCTAAGGAGGCTTACCATAAAACAGGAGCAACCGGATTGGTCAGTACGATTTTGCTGGATGAGGGTTCATAACTTGCGTTTATGCAAGTAAAACGTTAGGGTACCTACGTATGACGGTGGATATTACTACAGTCAATGCCGTTGAAACGCTTGCGCATCGCTTGGAGCAAATCGCCAGCTTTTTGAAGCACAAAGAGAAGAAGGAGCGCTTGCAGGCGATCCAAAAACAATTGACGGACGATCGCTTATGGCAAGAAGGTAATTTGGAGCTTGCTCAATCCCTACAGCGCGAAAGCAAAGATTTAACGCGTGCGTTGGCGCAATTGGATCAAGCGTATCAGTTGGTGGGCAACGCTCAGGAAATTTTAACGTTGTGCAAGGAGCCCTTATCGGATGACGAAATCAACACGTGGTTGACGGAATTGAATCAAACGATTGAAACCACCCAAAAACTTTTGGATAGCATGGAGCTTCAGGCATTCTTATCCGACCCCATGGATGCCAATAATGCGATTGTAACCATTCACGCGGGTGCAGGAGGTACCGAGGCATGCGATTGGGCACAAATGGTGTTGCGGATGTATACCCGTTGGGTGGAGCGCAAAGGTTTTACCTTAACCCTGCAAGCAATGCAAAACGGTGATGAGGCAGGTATTAGCAGCGTAACCTTTCGGGTTGAAGGTTTATATGCCTACGGCAATTTAAAAGCCGAGCGAGGGGTACATCGTCTGGTGCGCATTAGCCCATTTGATGCCAACCGTAAACGCCATACGTCGTTTTGTGCGGTGGATGTGGTGGCAGAACTTAAAGAGGATATTGAGGTCCCGATTGTGGATAAGGATATACGGATTGATGTCTATCGTTCGAGCGGCGCGGGTGGACAGCATGTTAATAAAACAGAATCGGCAGTGCGCATTACGCATTTCCCAACCGGTATTGTGGTTACCTGCCAAAACGAACGCTCGCAGATTAAAAACCGTGAAGCAGCGATGGCGGTTCTTAAAGCCCGTTTGTATGAACGGATGCAGGATGAAAAACGTTCATCGTTAGAGCGTTTTTATGGGGAAAAAGGTGAAATTGGTTGGGGGTATCAAATCCGAAGCTATGTATTTCAGCCGTATCAGATGGTTAAGGATCTGCGTACCAATGTAGAAACGAGTAATGTGCAAGCCGTGATGGATGGGGATATCGATCGGTTTATTGAAGCTTGGTTGCGTGCCGGAAAGCCTAGAACCCGCATTCAAAATTGAACGCTATGTATATAGGAACGGATATCGTTGAAATTAGCCGCGTACAACGGTTATTGGAGCGGTACGATAAATCATTATGCCGTTTTATATTTACGCCAAGCGAATGGAATTACTGTTATGGCAAACCCACGTGTGCTTCATTTGCGGCTTGTTTTGCAGCCAAGGAAGCGGTGGCTAAGGCTTTAACAACAGGTTTTTGTCAACAGCTGGGGTGGTTATCGATTGAGGTGTTACATCAGCCCAATGGAATGCCCTATGTACGTTTGGACGAGCGGGGGCAAGCGCTTTTGAAGCGGTGTGGGGCTACCCAGGTGCATATTTCCTTGTCCCATTGCAAAACATACGCGTTAGCAATGGCGGTGATCAGCTAATTGCCTAAGGAATTTTTGAGGAACCCCGAATTGTTTTTTAGCTGGAGTGATTGATAGAGATTTGACACACTTTTTTTGTGACTGATTCCTTCGTCCATTTGCACGTTCACTCGGAATATAGCTTGTTGGATGGTGCGTGTAAGATCAATCGTTTGATCAATCGAGCGGTTGAATTGAACATGCCAGCCATTGCGCTAACCGACCATGGGAATTTGTTCGGGTTACCTGCATTTTATAAGGCGGCAAAAGCGGCGGGTATTAAGCCTATTTTGGGGTGCGAACTCTATCTGTTGCATGAAGGGTCGCGTTTGGATCGGCAGCGTCAACAGGGTTCTGAGGGATTAAAGCTAGCCCATATGTGCGCGTGGGCTGAAAATGCAGTTGGACTTAAGCATTTGACCCAATTGGTTTCGGATGCGCATGTGCATGGGTTTTACTATAAACCCCGAACCGACTTAGAACAGTTAGCGCGTTATCACGAGGGCTTGACCGTATCGTCTGGCTGTATCAATGGCGCGATTCCGCAGTTTTTGTTGCGCGGAGAGTATGAAAAAGCCAAGCACGCGCTTGGGGTTTATTTAGATATTTTTGGCAAAGATCATTTTTTCATCGAAGTACAAAACCAAGGCATGCCTGAACAGCATGCGATCAATCCCTCCTTGTTTCAGCTTGGTAAGGAGCTTGGTGTACGATGTATCGCAACCAACGATGTCCATTATATTCGTGATGTTGAATGGGAAGCGCAGGACGCTTTGTTGTGCATTCAAACCGGTACGAAGGTTAGCGATGAAGAGCGTATGCGTATGCCAACTCATCAGTTTTATTTAAAATCAGCTGAAGAAATGACCTTAGCGTTTCCAGACCATCCTGAGGTCTTAACCAACACGCTGGTCGTTATGGACCAGTGTTCGGCTGCTTTGCCGTTTGGCGAAAATCATTATCCGGTGTTTACCGCTTCGCACTTATCAGAAGCCTACCAAAAGCAGTATAAGAACAACAAAGAGCTGTTTGTGGGTTTGTGCATTCAGGGGCTCAAGAATCGCTATGGAATTGATTTTGCAAGCGAAACGGGTCCGGATGTATTCGGCCTATCAGCGCATGACATGGTGGAACGCCTGAAGTACGAATGGCGTATCATTGAGCAAGCAGGCTTTATCGATTATTTTTTGATTGTTTGGGATTTTATCCATTGGGCCAAAACGCAAGGGATCGCGGTGGGCCCTGGACGAGGTTCTGTTGCCGGTTCATTGGTTGCTTACGTTTTAACCATTACGGACACCGATCCCATTCGCTTTAATCTGCTGTTTGAGCGTTTCCTCAATCCCGATCGTGTATCCCCTCCGGATATCGATATTGATTTTTGCATGCGGCGCCGCGACGAAGTAATTCAGTATGTACGGCGGACGTACGGAGATGAGAACGTCGGTAAGATTATTACCTTCGGTACCTTGGGCGCTAAGATGGTTGTGCGCGATTTAGCGCGGGTGTACGATATGTCCTATGCCCAGGCGGATCGTTTAGCAAAAATGATTCCGGATGACATACACATTACCCTCAGCGATGCCTTAGAACGCTCCATTGAGCTAAAAGAGGCAGTTGATGCAGATCCGATAGCCCAGAAGCTTATTGAGCAAGGGTTGGTGTTGGAAGGGATTGCGCGTAATTCTGGTACCCATGCATGCGGTATTATTGTGAGCGACCATCCGCTAACGGATTTTGTTCCTACCACCCTGCAAGAAGATGAGTTAACGACGCAATATTCTAAGGAATACGTTGAAGAATTGGGGCTGTTGAAAATGGATTTTTTAGGGTTAAAAACCTTAACCATTATTCAAGATACCGAAAACTTTGTCCATGAACAGGGCGATCCGGATTTTGATATACGCACGATTTCGTTCGAAGATGCTGCTACCTTTCAAATGTTAACCCGCGGGGAGACGGTTGGGGTATTTCAATTTGAATCTCCGTTTATTCAAAAGCTGTGCAGCCAGTTTCAATTTCGTTCGATTGATGAAATCAGTGCCTTAAGTGCGTTGAATCGTCCGGGGCCGATGGAATGGATACCGGACTATATCAATGGGAAAAAGAATCCGGATAGCATCCATTACATTCATCCGTTGTTAGAGCCGGTTTGCAAGCAGACCTATGGAATTTTGGTGTTCCAAGAACAGGTCATGCAGGCTGCGCGTGTGATCGCCGGTTATTCTCTGGGCGAAGCAGATATTTTGCGGCGTGCCATGGGGAAAAAGAAGGTGGAGGTGATGAATGCGCAACGAGCGGTATTTGTTAAAGGCGCTTGGGAGCATAACGGCATTGCAGAAGGTAAAGCGAATGAAATTTTCGATGTTTTGGCTAAATTTGCCGGTTACGGGTTTAACAAATCTCATTCGGATGCTTATGCGATTATTATCTATCGCACGGCTTATTTAAGGGCACATTATCCTGTTCAATTTATGGCAGCGGTTTTATCGTCCGAATTAGGCAATAGCGATCGTCTGTCCTACTATATTGAAAACGCACGCTCTGAGCTGCATATCACGATTTTAGGGCCTGATGTGAATGAATCAGGGGCAACCTTTACGCCTATTGTCAGCAAGGGACAAAAGCACATTCGTTTTGGTTTATCTGCCATTAAAGGGGTTGGGGATGTAGCCGCCAACAGTATTTTGGAAGAGAGAAAACGCAATGGGCCGTTTCATTCTTTTATCGATTTTATTCAGCGGGTGGATTCCAAGGCATCCAATCGGCGCGTGGTAGAAAATCTGATTAAAACGGGCGCGTTTGATAGTATGAATGCGAACCGTCAGTATTTGCTGACCCATATGGATGATTTGTTGAAAACGGCTGCATCGGTTCAATCCGATCGCCAACGCGGGCAAGCGTCTTTGTTTGATCTGGGGACCCTGATGGGCAGCAGCGAAGGCTCTTCAGCGGTTCATGAGGACAACACGAAAGGCGTGGATGAGTCGATTCAAACGCCTAACAGCACGCTATTCTTTGACCAATTGCGCGATGAACATGAACTGCTTGGGTTTTATCTGTCTGGTCACCCTTTGGATGCGCTGCAAGGCTTGGATGAGCGTTTACAAACCTTTTTGCCGGAAGAATTACCTTTGGTTCCCAATAATGAACCTTTCCGTATCTGTGGAGTTGTTGATGAGGTTACCAAACGAATTTCGCGCAAAACGAATCGCCCTTGGTTAAACTTTAATCTTTCCACCAAGACCTTTCGTTACGAAATGCAATTGTTTTCGGATGCTTTTGAGCGCTATGGAGCGTTGGTACAAGAAGGAGCGCTGTTGGTGGTTGAAGGGACCGTGCGGAAAAATAATACAGGGTATTCGTTAACCGTTCAGCGTGTATTGGACTTTCATTCGAGCTTTAATACCCTAATCCAATCGCTTCATTGGATTATCAAGCCAACAGAGGTAGCGATTGATTTCTTTAAGTGTTTACGGGAAAAAATTGAACGAAATGATGGGTCGGTGGAGCAAAAGGTAAGCTTTAAGGTCAATGACCAGTTTGCGTTAGAAGGTTCTTTGCCGTATGGAGCTAAGTGCTTTATGTCCTTAAATGACCTTCGGGAATTGCGCGCGCATCCGGCGTTTTATGCGTTAGAGGTAGGGGTTCGCGAAATAGCGCCCTTTCCTATAAAAAACACAGGTCGTAGGACATTTACTCCTTAAATAGCTAACGTTGGGATTGGTGCCGAAGGCGGGACTTGAACCCGCACGACCTTACGATCAAAGGATTTTAAGTCCTCAGCGTCTACCATTCCGCCACTCCGGCAACATTTTAACGCTAAGCTATCTGTAGCGAATCTGCAAGCGCAATTTATTTTTAAGATAAGTTGTTGCGCGGGTTTTATCAAAGGGCTATACTGAAAAATAAAATTATGGCTTCTAACGACGAACAGAATCAATTGCAGATCTTGCGTCATTCGGCAGCTCACGTGTTAGCAGCAGCAGTATTACGTTTGTTCCCGGATGCAAAGTATGATATAGGTCCGGCCACCGAAAATGGCTTTTTTTACGATTTCGACCTACCACGGTCGTTAACCGAAAAGGATCTAACTGCTATTGAAGCTGAAATGCAGTCGATTATAGCGGCCAATGAGCCATTTGAGCGTATGGAGGTATCGCGCGCAACAGCTCGTCAGAAGATGCAAGCCCTTCATCAGTCGTACAAATGCGAACGTTTGGACGCTATTCCGGAGGGAGAGGTTATTTCGTTGTATAAAACCGGTGATTTTTTAGATTTGTGCCACGGTCCTCATGTAAAAAGCACCGGGTGTATTAAGGCCTTTAAATTATTATCCATTGCTGGGTGTTATTATCGGGGCGATGAGACTCGTCAGCAGTTGCAACGGATTTATGGAACCGCCTTTGCTTCCCAACAAGATTTGGATCAGTACCTGCAACGTATGGAGCAGGCAAAAGAACGGGATCATCGTAAATTGGGGGTTAAGTTAAATCTGTTTCTAATCGACAGCTTGGTTGGTCAAGGTTTGATTTTGTGGACGCCGAAGGGTACTATTTTGCGAAAACAATTGCAGTCGTTTCTAGAGGAGGAATTGGATAAACAAGGCTATGACCAGGTGATTACCCCTCATATTGGGAAATTAGACCTCTTTAAGGTCTCCGGACATTATCCGTACTATAAAGATTCGCAATTTCACCCTATTTGGGATCGAGAATGCATAGAGCGGGCTGTCGATCAAGCGCAGAGTTTAGATGAAATAAAAGAACGCGTAAGAGACAAAATGGATATTGATGGTTTTTTGTTAAAGCCCATGAATTGTCCCATGCATGTCCGTTTGTATGCCTCTCAGAAGCGTTCTTACCGTGAATTGCCGTTGCGTTTAGCAGAATTTGGTACGGTTTATCGTTGGGAACAATCGGGAGAACTTGGAGGGTTAACGCGTGTTCGAGGCTTTACCCAGGACGATGCTCATATCTTTTGTCGCGAAGACCAAGTTGCGGGTGAACTGAAGGGATGCCTGAAGTTAATTAATATTATTTTCACGACCTTGGGCATGAGTGATTATCGTGTGCGTATTTCCTTACGGGATCCTGCATCTGATAAATATATTGGCGATAGTGCTTTATGGGAAAAATCGGAGCAAGCCTTGCGAGATGCGGCAAAACAGCTGGACAAGCCGTCGACTGAAGCCATCGGAGAAGCAGCGTTTTATGGCCCGAAATTGGATTTTATCGTGCGGGACGTATTGGGGCGTGAGTGGCAATTAGGAACCATTCAAATCGATTATAACCTTCCGTATCGGTTTAAGATTAACTATGTAGGTTCAGATAACCAGCCACATGTACCGATCATGATTCATCGCGCGCCCTTTGGTTCCATGGAGCGATTCTGTGGCTTATTAATCGAGCACTTTGGCGGTGATTTCCCCTTGTGGTTAGCGCCGGAACAAGTGCGTTTATTGCCGATTAAGGATACCTGCATTGCTTATGCGGACGAAGTGTATGCCTTGTTAAAGCAAGCGAAGATCCGTTGTTCGGTAGACGACCGTGCGGAAACGTTAAATTCAAAGATTCGCAGTGCCGAAAGCGACAAAATCCCCTATGTTTGTATTGTAGGGGAGAAAGAGCAATCAGCACATTCGGTTTCTATCCGTTCGCGTTGTCAGCCGCATAGCAATGGAACTTATCCAATTGAGCAATTGATTACCTTGTTACGCAATGAAATCGATCAACGCTTATTACCAGAAGCGTTTAAGGGAAAGAAAGCGTGAGTATCAATGGGCGCACGTAGCTGTTATCATAAACTTACATGAAGGCACACATCCGATACAATTTTGTCATTATTCTGATGATGGGGTTAATCCATCTCGGGGGGTGTGATTATTCCAAGAAAATTGTGGAAGAGCGAGAAGAACCCTTATTTCAAGAAGGGCAGTTGTGTTTGCAAGAAAACCGCAATGAGGAAGCGTTCGATTTGTTCAATCGCTTATTGGAGAAGCGGAAGGGAGCTTGTCCAGAAACCCATTTTGAATTGGGACAGCTTTATTTACGTATCAAAAAAGATCCGATTTTCGCCATTTATCATTTCCGGTGCTATTTGGAAAAGAGCCCAGAGGGGAAGTTGGCGCGCGTGGTGGTGGATTTGATTGATACCGCCAAAAAGGAATTTATTCGTACCTTACCTTTGAACGATCGTTATACAGAAAACAAAGAGCATTTGGATTTATTGGATATTCTAAAGCAGGTGCGAGCTGAAAACGATCGCCTGAAGGTAGCGTTGGCACAAGCACGCCTATCCAATACGCTTGCGACTCATACCACCAACAATGTGGTAACGCCGGTGGTACCTATGGTAGCTCAACAGGGAAGTTTGTATACGGTTCAGGAGGGTGATTCGCTATCCAAAATCAGCCTTAAAATGTATGGGAATGCTGGTAAATGGAAGCGCATTTATGATGCCAACCGAGACGTGTTGCCTTCCGCTAATAGCGTACGCGTAGGGATGAAATTACGGATACCGGCAAATACACCCAAGGAGTAAGTTAACCACCTAGAGCCAATTTATGGGAATGACGGGACGACGGGCGTTATGGACGGCTCATATTAAAAGCAATCGTAAGCCGCGCGTACAAGCGATCAAAACCGACATGGCGCCTTTTACAGGTACGGTATTGGGAATTGATCCCAGTTTGCGAGGGTCAGGATTTAGCGTTATTGAGGCTAGCCCGATGCATACAATTCGTTTGCTTGATTCCTTAACGTTAAAATTAGGCGCAAGCAAAAGTTTTACGGAGTGTTTAGGGGAGATTTTCTTAACGACTCAGCAGTTTTTGAAGGAGTATCCGATAACAGCAGTTGCGGTTGAACAAACGATTTATGTTCAGAATGTTCGGACAGCGCATGTTTTGGGATCTGCGCGTGGAGCGTGTTTAAGCGCGGTTGCCCTGGCCCAACTTCCTGTGCAAGAGTTTACGCCTTTGCGGATTAAAAAATCGATTACAGGCCGTGGACAAGCGACCAAACAACAAGTTTCGCAAATGGTTATGCAGTTATTGCACCTACTCCGCCCCCTCCCTTATGATGAATCGGATGCAAGTGCAGCTGCCTTATGTTATTGTTTTTCATCAAAAGGTTTGAGTTACGTTTGATTTTCAGTTTTATGTAATAGCATAATCGGGATGTAGCTTAGCCTGGTAGAGCGCTACGTTCGGGACGTAGAGGCCATCGGTTCGAATCCGATCATCCCGACCATAGGTGCGTTAATGTATTTAAAAATCAATGTTTAAGCGTTTAAAGAATGTACGCCATTGGACCCCTCGATGGGTTTTGGTTCAGTGTTTGCATTATATCTTACGTCGTTACAATAAACAATTTCGGTTTTTGTTGTGTGAAAACATGGATTTTTTAAAAGAAACGTTAAAATACGCCCTGCATGATGAATTACCTAAGGTGCGTATTCCGACGATTAAAACGGCGGAAGAAACAGTGGATGAACTGCTCTCGCGGCGTGTGAGCATTGTACGCTTTGGAGATGGTGAAATCGATACCATGATGGGGCGTCCTAATGTTTTTCAGCAGCCCAATCCGATGCTTGCTGAGCGCCTGAAGGCAATTTTAACCTCCAATCATCCGGATATTTTGATTGGGATTAAGCGCTCCTATTATTATTTAGATACCCGTTGTGATCACGAACATATGTTAACGGCCTATGAACATCGAGGGTTTCTAGAGGCTACTATTCACCAGGATGTGACGTATTACGAGGCTTGTTTAAGCATTCCATTTGTGTGTCACACGGAGGAGGTTGCTTATTATCAGAAACTTCGGCAGTTATGGGAAAAGCGTAACGTCGTGGTCATTTGTGGGCGCTATACCTTTAAGTATTTACGTTATAATATTTTTGATAATGCGGCAGAGGTACGTTATCAATATGCTCCCGAACGGGAAGCTTTTGCGGAATACGATGCCATCTTAAAGCAAGCCCTGACGATTGATAAGCAATCCTTGGTGATTGTGATTTTAGGAACAACCGCTACCGTTTTGGCTTATGATTTGGCGTTAAAGGGCTATCAAGCATTCGATTTAGGTCATATAGCTAAGTCGTACGACTATTTTAAACAGCACAAACCGATAGATGAATACTTCTTTTCGTGGGATTTAAAGTAGGTTTGAAGGCGTTTTTGTGTTCTTTTTAAAACGTTCTACCTACACTGTTATACACCTGATCGGAATGTAGGTTAGCGCGCCACCAAGACCGCAGCCGATAACAGCGGTGAGATTGTCCAGAATACAATGTTCCCAATAAAAAATTGGCCTGTATCCCCCTATCTTGTTAGGTTTTTGCTAAACTTCCAATCGTTTGTTCTATGGAGTTTTTACTTGAAAAGCTAAAAATAATCTTTTTTTATAAACATGTATTAAGAGAGAAAAAGACATGTCTATAAAAGCGGAAAAACAAGATATTATAAAAAATTTTCAGATACACGAAAAAGATGCGGGTTCATCCCAAGTCCAGATTGCCTTATTGACCGATAGGATTTCGTGTTTAACCGAACACTTTAAGACTCATAAAAAAGACGTGCATTCTTTGTACGGCTTGCAGGCTTTGTCCAATCAACGCAAAAAGTTATTAAAATACTTAGAGCGCAAGAATCCAGAAGCCTATAAAACGGTTGTAGAGCAATTAAAGTTACGTCATTAATTCAACCACGGGATCAGCTATGCTGAAGCAAAAACATACCGTTGAAGTTGAGGGAATGCCATTATCGTTTTCCACCGGAACGTTAGCGCAACGAGCCAACGGTTCAGTGATGGTACAATCGGGCGATACGGTAGTGTTTGTAAGCGCTACCATGGCCAAAGAAGTGGCTCCAGATCAGGATTTTTTCCCTTTAACCGTTGATTATCGCGAAAAGTTTTCTGCTGCCGGTCGTTTCCCAGGCGGCTATATAAAACGCGAAGGCAAGCCAACCGAAAAGGAAATTTTAACCTCACGCTTGTGTGACCGCCCCTTACGTCCTTTATTTCCAAGTGACTTTTTAAACGAAGTGCAAATCATTGGTTTGCTCTTATCGACTGACTTGAAACACGAATCGGATATTTTGATGGTCAATGGAGCTTCTGCAGCCCTGATGTGTTCCGATATCCCTTGGGGCGGACCCCTTGGTTGCGTGCGGATTGCACAGGTCAATGGCGAGTTCGTTATTAACCCAACCAACAGTCAGCAATTTGATTCGGATTTGGATTTAATCTATGTTGGAACCCGAGACCGTGCATTGATGATTGAAGGATGCGCGGATCAATTGCCGGAAGCACGTTTTATTGAAGCTTTGCATAAGGCTCAACAGGCCATTCAGCCGATTTTGGATGCCCAAGAAGCCTTAGCGCGCCAGGTAGGACGTGTTAAAAGCACGTATGTTCCTCATGTTGCTACAACAGAAGCCATGGAATGGTGCAAATCCAGCTTTACAGAACCGTTACGCAAGGCTTGGTTCAATGCCGATCGTTCAGCCGCCGATGAAGGGGTACGCTTGCTCAAACAGTCCGCGTTCCAAATGGCGATTGATGAAAAATGGTTTGATGATGAAGAAAAAGCAAAGGAAGCCGTATCGATTGCTTTTGAAGCTTTGCAAGAGGATGTATGCCGTAAGGCAATTTTAGACCAGGATCAGCGCTTAGATGGCCGTTCGTTGGATGAAATCCGTAAATTATCCTGCGCGGTTGATGTTTTGCCGAAGCGGGTGCATGGTTCTGCTTTGTTCGAACGGGGTCAAACCCAAGCCTTAGTGAGCGTAACTTTGGGCGCCAATAGCGATGCTCAGGATTTGGATGGATTAACCGGAGGAGCACAATCGAAATCGTTTATCCTTCATTACAACTTCCCGCCTTATTCGACGGGAGAAACAGGACGCTTTGGCTTCCTTAGCCGCCGTGAAGTAGGACATGGTGCCTTAGCAGAACGTTCGTTGTTGCCTGTTATTCCATCAGAAAACGATTTCCCTTACGCTATTCGTGTGGTTTCGGATATCATGAGCTCCAACGGCTCAACCTCCATGGCATCCGTTTGTGGCGGTACCTTAGCGTTGATGGACGCAGGAGTGCCCATTTTAGCCCCTGTATCAGGTATATCCATTGGATTGGTAACCGAAATGGATCAAAAGGGTTCTATCGCGCGTTATAAGCTATTAACGGATATCATCGGTGATGAAGACCATTACGGTGATATGGATTTTAAGATCTGTGGAACCGATAAAGGAATTACCGGATTTCAATTGGATTTGAAGATTGCCGGATTGCCTCTAGAAATTATGGAGGAAGCGATCCATCAAAACACCCAAGCAAGAGCGCGTATCTTAGCAGTTATGAAAGGTGCCTTGGCACAACCTCGTACTTCTATCAGTCCATTTGCTCCACGCATTGCAACCGTTATGATTTCTCCGGACAAGATCGGTGCTTTAATCGGTCCTGGCGGTAAGAACATTAAACGTTTAACGGAATCAACCGGCTGCCAGATCGATATTTGCGAAGATAATTCCGGAAAAGTTTCGATCTATGCCTGCGATGAGGAAATGCTCAAGAAGGTAGTTGAGCAAATCCAAGCGCTCGATCAAAAAATCGAAGTCGGTAAGACCTACCAAGCCATTGTTAAATCCATTAAGGATTTTGGTGTGTTCGTAGAATGCTTGCCCGGACAGGAAGGATTGGTGCATGTATCAGAATTGTCTGATTGCCGCGTCAAGCATCCAAGCGATGTATGCGCTCTTGGTGATACAATGGTAGTTACCTGCGTTGGGATTGATGAAAAAGGTCGTGTTCGCTTAAGCCGTAAGGCGGTTATACAACACGAGGCTCATTAAAAGCCCAAGGAAGGGGGCTTGGGACTTCCTAATTTTTTTATTGACATTCAGTCAATAATGAGTTATACTTTTGCTTACGGTTGGACCCCAAAGATGAATGTAATAATCTAGTTCATCGATCTGGTTTATCGACTAAATTAATTAATAAGATTAACCGATCCGATAACTTCCTCTAGTTCTTTGAAGAACATCTTTTTCTTGTTCCTTTCTTGGATAATACACGAAATGGTTTTATTTTTGAGTTCAATTTCTCTATCGTCATTTAAGTGTAATTCTAAATGGTTAGAATGTCAAGATTTTTTCTTGAGCAATCTGCAGATAGGAGCTGTTGGATAGCAGCTTTTACTTTATCCAAATGGCAATTGGTTAGTAAGGGGATTAGTTGATGAATCTCCTCAATGCTTTTGTCCCACCATTTCAGTTGCAATAGGAGCGCAATTAATTCGTCATCAAAACGTTTTCTGATAGGTTTTGCAGGATTTCCCGCCACAATGGTATAAGGGGGGACATGAGACCCTACTACACTGTTTAAACCAATAATAGCGCCATCCCCAACATGAACTCCTGGTAAAATGGTTACGTCTTGTCCAATCCAAACATCGTTACCGACCACCGTATTTCCTTTTAAGGGCATGTCGGCCCTATCAGGCGCTTTTTGACCCCAGCCGGTAAAAATGTAAAAAGGATAGGTAGAGACGGTATTCATTTGATGGTTAGCGCCGTTCATTACGAAATTGACCCCTTTGGCAATTTGGCAAAATTTACCAATGATCAGCTTATCTCCCACAAAATCATAATGGTGAGTTACATGGCTTTCGAAATCGCTAGCTCCGAAGTAAGTAAAATCCCCGACGCTAATATTCGGATTTTTAATGGTCGGCTTTACGTAGGTTAACGTGGTTAGATTTGAAATAGGAAAGATGGTATCGGGATTGGGTAACTCTGTGGAATTCATTGTTTTCTTAACTTAAAAGCAAAACTCACCTTGTTGTAAAGGCTGATGGGCTGTATGAGCTGATAGGTTTTGTTGAAAAAACTGACGGCATTTACCTCTTAATTTGTTCAAATTAAGCTCCGTTAACTTAGCATCTAATGCTTGAGGTTGAGGTTGAGGGTTGCAGTCAGGCTCAATCCAATCAATGGAGCATGCAAGGCGTGCTAAGGATTGATTGCGCTCGATTAAGGTTCTGGATTGGGACAAAACCGACTGAAAACGTTCGGGTTTTACGGTGGATAAATGCGCGTAAATACCATCAATGGATTGATAAGCATTGAGCCATTTTGCAGCTGTTTTAGGACCAACTCCCGGCAATCCTAGGTAATTATCGGCAGAATCCCCAATAAGCGCTAAATAATCAACGATTTGATGGGGATAAACGCCTACCTTGTCTACCACTCCTGCAGGATCTAAGGAATACCAACCATTAGAATTGGGAACGATTTGATGCACCGTATCCGTAACACACTGCATGAGATCTTTATCCGCGCTGACGATGGCCACCGATTGTTGCTTTTGGGTAGCTAGTTGAGCCCAAGTTGCGATTAAATCATCAGCTTCAATCCCTATTCGTTCACAACACACCCATCCAAACGACGGAATAAGTTCCTTAATGTAAGGTAGTTGTTTTTTGAAATCATCCGGTGTTGGGGCGCGGTTTTTCTTATAGGTATCCAAAATCTCAGTTCTGGTTGTTGAATGACCGCAATCGAAGCAAATAATCGCGCGTTCAAACGAATGCGTTTGGGCTAAGGTCAGCAGCGAATTGAAGAAGCCGTAAATGGCATTAACCGGCAGCTGTTGACTGTTGGATAGGTATTGTATCCCATAGAAGCTGCGAAACGCCAAGTTGGTACCATCAACCAACAAAAAATGAGATGCATTCATAGCGTAAATACCTTATGCATCGAGTATACCCAGCATTCGCTTTTGACGTAAAGAAGAACATAGGTCATACCACCGACAGGAACTGCAGATGGTGTGAAACACCGTATCGTTAACGTACCGTTGGAAGCGTTCAATGGCCTCTTGGAACGATAGCTGTTGCCGGATGGTTAAATGAAGCGCTTGTAAATAACCTTGGTCATGTTGCTGAGCGGTTTTACATTGTGTATGCAAATTGGGACAGGATTGACAAAGAATATCCGCTCCTTGCACGATTTGAATACACGCAAGGGTCGGATGTTGTTTAAGATAAGTCAGCACACGGGTGGTTTTTGAGGTAAACCTTGCACTGTATCCTTTGCCGATAAAATACTGCAGGCACACTAAATGGTGCGGACGCAGCGGGATGAGTTCCTGTGGCAAAACCATGAAGTCAGTAGGATTTTGATGCTTTCGCTTAGTAAAAACGGAGCTACTCCGGTTGTAAAAGCCATCCTAGGTCCAACAAATCCGCTGAGCCAACCATATCCAATGATAAAGGTGATCGTTATACATAGATAACCCCCAGCAATGAGGTGTGTGATGCTTAATCTAGGTTTAAAAAGCCAACGGGCACTATACGCTTGTAGAACCATCCCATAGATGTACCCCGCGCAGGGTCCGCTAAGCGCCCCTATGCCCGTTAAATGTGCAAACACGGGCAGATTAAAACTTCCAGCAAGGATCCAAGCTAATACTGAGCGAACGGCATGGGAGCTGCCAAATCGATAAGCCAAAAACAAAACTGCAGCCGTTTGTAAGGTCATGGGTACGGGCCACAGAGGAATTTGGATTTGAGAGCAAATTGAAAGCAATAAACTACCAGCAACACAGATTCCTAACGATTGCCTTAGGTTTGCCGTTGAAGATAGGGTACGAATAATGTGATTCATAGCGCAATAATAGAGTTACCCTTTTTTTTCTTCAAGTATTTTCAAGCTATCCTATCACCCTATTGGCTCAAGATCTTGTGTTGTTAATAAAGGAATGGCTACCACTCCGGCAAAGGAGCTTTACAATCGAACAATCTTGGTTCACGGTTTTTCAGAAAAGCAACCCAAAAGGCTTTTAAGAATGCTTCGCTGTTATAGACCTGTTGAGTTTCTAAAGCTAACGAAGTACCAAATGAGGTGCCAGCTAGGGCGTTTTTAGGGGTGTTGAGTGCTAATTCGATTGCATAATCACAAAAAGCTCCATTACGCTCTTCTTGCGCGATACACACTGCAATCATTTGATGATCTACCAGGATTGCATTGCCTTGAATCTGTACCGTTCGCTGGGGCATTTGAGCTTGTATGTGTTGCGCTAAAACCAAGCGTACCCATCGGTCAGGTTTGGTTTTGAACCAATAGTAATACGGCATTCTTAAAAATGCCCATAAAATGGGTTGGGAACCAACAGAATCGGACGACCTATTCCCCTGGTTGTCCGAAAAAACCAGCGTCCAAGACCAATAATACCGGTACTGTTTGTTTTCGTTAAAATCGGCGCTTTGTACGAAAGCCTTAGCTGCTTGTGTGGTTTTAAAATAACGCGGGCATAAGGTGTATCCAGCACAATCCCATGTAGTTCTCTTGGGCAACAAAAAGCAAATGCAGCTGCCGAGCAACAGAACGATTCCTAGCCATTTTTTATGGTTTGCCATAAGAAAAATCAAAGCAAGTTTGTGGACATGGAGCAAGTTAAAGTGATGAACCGGGCTATCCTTTACACTTGACCGATTCTGTAAAAAATGTATAGTAAGAAATTATTGATGGAAACATTAATTGAAATTGAAGGAACCATTGTTAAAGTACTCCCTAAAACGCTTTTTAGAGTACGCTTAGACAATCAACAGGAATTGTTAGCTCATATTTCCGGAAAATTAAGAAAAAATTTTATTAAAATTGGTATTGGTGATCGGGTGCTGATGGAAATGAGCCCCTACGATTTAACCAAAGCCCGTATTTGCTATCGTTTGAGAACAACCTTAGCGAATTCAAATCCCCCGAAACGTAGCTTTGGACCCAAACATCATTCGTCTGCTCCGATGCATCATAACAATCCGCATCCAGGAAATGCATCGCGTGCGGGTTAAACGATTGTCATCGAATCCATACGCTCTTCGATGATAAGGCATAGCGTATGATAGATAGCTAAGTGGAATTCTTGGATTTTGTAGGTTTCAGTTTCGGGAACGCAAATACATACATCACAGAGCGCTTTTAAATCTCCGCCAGTATTGCCCGATAATCCTATTACGGTCATGTGTTTGGCTTGGGCAACTTCTGCCGCGCAACAGATGTTTTTTGAACAGCCTGAGGTGCTGATGGCTAACAAGGTATCTCCTTTGCGTCCTAATGCGTAGACCAACTGCGCAAAAGCCCATTGAGGGTCGCAGTCGTTAGAAAATGCAGTATAAGCAGCCTGTAGGCTTCCTAAGGGGATAACGGGCAACGCACATTGTAAGTGAATCGCCAAATTCGATGGTAAATCCTTAGGATGTTGGGGGTTTTTGAAGGACTTTAATAATTCTCCGGAAATATGTTCTGCGTCGGCAGCGCTTCCGCCATTACCTGCCGTGAGCATTTTACCTCCTTGCCGAAAGGTTGTAACCATCAACTGCACTGCTTCCTGGATAGCATGCGTATGAGGATACAATTGGGGGTAACGCTGTCCTAAATCGGACAAATAATCAAAGGGTGGCATAGGTTTTGATTTTTTCCAATAATTCTTGTTTGGAAAGCGCCCCAACGTGTTGTTCTACCACCTTACCGTTTTGGAAGAAGAGTAAAGTGGGAATACTCCGTATACGATAGGAACTTGCTAGATCCTGATTGGCTGCTTCATCAACCGATGCTTTCCCAATGGGTATGTTGTGCGTTGTAGCAATATCCTCTAAAATGGGAGCTAAGGCCTTGCAAGGCCCACACCAAGGGGCGAAAAAATCGACCAGAGCAAAGGGTTGTTGAATAAAGGTGTCAAAATTTTCGGAAGTAAGTACGGTAATTGAATTCATGATTAAACTTTAGGGTTGTTTTTCAGGTTGTATATGCAGGGAGATGGCCCACCCGCGGTTGAGGTAATCCCGGGCATATTCGTTGATTTCCTCAAGGGTCACCTGGGAATAGGTAGCGCTATTGGCCAAATCCCATGTTAAACGATGGGGATTGGCTTGAATACCGCTTATCCAATTCATCCAAAAGCCGTTGGTAACGCGTGCTTTTTCAAGGGTACCGACCATGGGTTTAATGGCTCGATTCAATTCATCTTGCGTGGCACCATGATGCGCAATATCGTCAGCAATCTTTAGCATGCGGTCAGCTACCGTGCTTAATTTTTGAGGGGTGACGATCGAGTAGGAAAAAATAGCTCCGCGGTTAAAGATCTCGTTTTGCATCAACCATGCATTGGCAGTATAGCAATCTCCCAAATCCTCTCGAATTTCATCGTATAAACGATGGCTAATAATTGAAGCAATAATGGCTAATTTACGGGCATAGACGGGATTTTGATCTCCCTTACAAGGGAACAAAAGCACAGCCATTGCTTTTTCATCCACCGTTGATTGGAAAGTCAGTACTTTAACCGAACGCTTGGTGGGCCAAAAGGTGTTTTCGTAATCATTGGGGATGTGCTTAGTAGCTTCGCGCGCAGGCAATTGACCGAAGGTTTTAAATAGCTGATCCAGTAACACGTTGCGATCGAAATCTCCCACGATGGTAAGCTCCATATACTGTTTTTGTAGGACAGGGTCTAACAAGGCACGTGCTTCTTCTGTGGTGCGTTGTTGCATTACGGATAACGTGGGATAAGCGATACGCATATCGTTGTTGGTTATAAATGCATTGCCTTGGGTTTGCATTACGCCAAAAGGATCATGCTTAAAGCTTTCATATAAACCCGGTAGGTGTTTACGGAAATTCTTTTCTCCCTCAGCGCGATAACCGGGTTGTAGCAAATAAGCGCCGATCAATTGCAATTCTTGCGATAAATAACGTTGATTGGTATGGCCAGACAGAGCATAGCAATCGGAATTAACAGAAAAATTAATGGAGACCGGTTCCCCTTCAAATAGGCGGTCCAATTCCACTTTAGAGTATTGCTGAATACCGCCTTCAATAAAGGTTCCGTTTAAGAAGTAATTCAATCCAGGTAAGGGATGATGCTTGTGTTCCATCAATCCACAACCCATGGCTACGTGGATATCGATTTTTTCTTTTTCAAAGGTCGTATGGCGTAAATTGACCCGTACGTTGTTATCGAAGGTAAAGGTTTCCAATCGCAAATCAGGATGATAAACGTAGTTAGTAATTTTTACCTGATGACCTGATGGGAAAACGGATTTTAACTCGGTTGGGCGCGAAAGGTTCGGTTGTTGTAATGCTTGCTGTTGAGATTGGGCAAACGCAGCTTCTAAGGCGGAAGCGTTTAACCTTTCATCAAACGAACCTTGGGCGAACAAATAATAGCCATTCTTCCAAAAGGAATCCCACAATTCCTTACAGGTTTGGGGGGTAATACTCGATTGAATTTGTTGAAAATAAGTCAGCTGTTGAGAGGCGGATATAATCGGTTGGTTAACGCTTAGAACCCTGCACATCCGATCCGCGCGCTGTTTAGGGGTTTCGTTCTTTTCAGAAATGCAGGCGGTTTTTAAGCGATTCCCCAAGATAGCCTTGGCGGCAGCTAATTCTTGTTCGGAAAAGCCAAACACATGAACAGAACGGTAGGTTTGTTCGAGCAAAGGCACGATCTTAAAAAGATGGTCGTGTGCGCATGAGAAGGAAAAGCTTGTGTTTTCGATGCATCCTGCCATGTTTTCGTACTCAAAGTTTGCGCGAATCAGGTCGGTTGTGTTGACCAATTCATTTAAGCGTTGGTTGAGCATAATGCTCATCAAGGACCAGGTGACGAAATATTTAAAATCGCTCAATGTGGATGGGTGCGGATTAGCCAACGGACGTCGAGCCGCTAATAACACAGTAGTTTCGGGTAATTCTTTATTGCTATATACCGATACCGTGGGTGTTTTCTTAAATGGTTTGATGGTTCCGTAATTAGGCGTAGGCGTTTCCGGACGGCTTGCCTTAAAGGTATCTTGCAGCAAGGTTAAGGTCTTGTCAGCATCGATATTTCCAGCGATAATCAGCGCCATTCGGTTGGGAGTGTACCATTGTTTGTAAAATTTAAAAAAGTTTTCAGCGGTAACCGATTGAATAACCTTTTCGGTACCAATGACAAAGCGTTTGCCTAATGAATGCTCGGGGTAAAACTGCTTTGAAAGCGATACCCATGCGCGATAGGCTATGGAATCCCGTAAGCGTTTTTCCGATAAAATAACCTCCCGTTCGCGTTCAATTTCGGTTTTAGGGAATAACGCTTCAAACATGAAGTCGTTCAATACGGTCAATGCCTTTTGTAAATTAGCCGGTTCGTTGTTGGGCAAATCCAAAAGATAGCAAGTATGGAACCATCCCGTGTATGCATTGCTATCAGGGCCTAGATTCATTCCGTTTTTCTGAAAGAAATGTACGAGGGTTTTGGGTTCAAAATGACGGCTTCCGCAAAACACCATATGTTCAATGAAATGGGCCAATCCATCTTCAGCATCTGTTTCCATAAGCGCACCAGCCTGCACCAGCAACTGGAGGCTGATGGAATTGGATGGATGCTGCATGGGATACAAATAATAATGCATTCCGTTGGCTAAGGTTCCGGAACGAATGGCGGCATCTGCAACAAGGGGCTGTTCCCAGGAACTTGTGGATGATAAGGCTGGCTGTTGGGTTATTGGCTCTACCGATACTTTTTCATGAACTTCTGGGCGATTCTGAACCTCTGGTTGGTTGATGGACTCAACCGTTTGAGCCATCAAGGGTAGACATAAGCATTCAGCAAAAACAAACAGAAAAGATTTATTGATCATGATGGGTTAAGATACGTACAATAGGCTTTTTAATAAAATCATGGCATCGATCGATAAAATCGTCAAGGGTGATTGAATCAACGCGGGTATCATACGATAGATAATCCTTCATGGGGAGTTTTAACAAGCAATGGTGGGCGGCGGTAAAGGCGCGATAGCCTATGCTTTGTAAACCAATTTGCCGGTTGGTTTTTAGGCAATTACAACAAGCGGTAAAGGTTTCAGGGGTTAAGTTGCGCGTCAAGAGGGTATTCATGCATTGAATCATCTCTTGATGTACTTTATCCACCTGCTCGGTTTTAGTATTGGCTAAAACACCCAACAGGCCGAGTTGGCTGCCTAGAATACGGGTGGCTCCAACAGTGTACGCTAAGCCATGGATTTCGCGTATCGGTTCCTCCAAAACGCTTGAGATTTCATTGAGCAAAGTTTCCAGTAAGGCTCCTATTAAAAAATCCGGATGGGTATAGCCAGCAATGGGGTACCCTAGGAGCACCATCGCTTGTTGAAAATGGACCGGAACGCGTTCTGTTGGTTTCGGTGTAAACGGCTGATCGTTCAGAATGCGATTGGAACTGGAAGCCGTTGGTAAGGTATTGCATAGAGGTTCTAAGGCATCCACAAAGAATTGTTTAGGTAATGACGAAACAATCGATAAAACGCAGTTATTGGCTTGGATTAGGCGGTTCCCAAAATGCTGACAATCCTCCAAAGTAATACTGGCTAGCGTTTTCTGAGTTCCGTTCGGGGACACTGCATAAGGATGGCTTTGAAAAAACTGCTGTCTGAGCCCTTGAAGGCCGACATAAGTAATGTCATCCTGTAGGTCGTTTAGGGCGGCAATTTGCGCCTGTTTTTCCATCTTAAAGGTTTGCGGAACAAGGTTGTACTGGGTCAATGCTTCCTGTAGCAATTGAATGGCCAAGGTGGTGTTTTCAGCTAAAGTTTCAATGGATAACCCGAGGTAATCATTGCCCACAAACCCCTGCCATCGTCCGCCGATGGCATCGATTTGATTGGCAATATCCAAGGCTGACTGTCGACGGGTGTCTTTGGTTAACAAGGTTGCAAATAGGTGCGAAATACCGCGCTCTTGGGGCGTTTCCATCAAAGCTCCTGTCGGGAATAATGCTACGATGTGGGTTTTGGGTAAATGCTTACAGCGTTGATAGACCAAGCGTACGGATTGCAGTTCAAAGGTGGCCAATTTTTGCTGAGGAGCAGTGGCTGGATTAACCGTTGCGGATGGGGTGTTTTGATGGATTGGTTCTAAGGATACTTGGACACGCTGAGATGGGATTAAATACTGATGGATGACCGTTTGTACCGCTTCAATCGTTAAGATTTTGAGTCGCTCTAGATAATGCTGCGGATAGCTAAAATCGTCAAAATTGATTTTAACCCAACCGATATGCTGAGCCAATTCGGATGCGCTGCGGTTGGTGTCTATTTCTGTAATCAAAGCCTGCCGATAGGTCTTATCAATGGCTCTTTGGTCCAGGGCATCTAGGGCCCATTGAACCAAATGTTCCTGCAACTGTTGCTCAACCAATGCGCGTTTGTCAGCATCACAGGTATATTTGATGATCAAAAGTCCTTGGTATAATTCAGCGCAAACCGAAGTGTCTACTTGGTATACGCACCGTAGCTCTTTGCGTAGTTTTTGGTATAAAATGGAGCTTTCTCCGCTGCCTAATACGGTTCCAATAACCTGCAACGGGACTAAATCAGGATGTCCCAATCCCGGGATTTTAAACGCAAGAATGCCGCGCGTTAATTGATAATTCCCCGTTAACCGTTGAGAACGTTCGATCAATTGCAAGGGTTCGTCTGGAATCCATAAAGGCGCCATGTAACGTTGATGATGCGTGCCAAAAACAGAGGTTACCTGCGTCCGGATTTGCTCTTCCGGCAGATTGCTGGCAACTACCAAAACCGCATTGTTAATCCCATACCGCTTTTGCCAGTACTGTTTCAAATGATCCAGGGTCAGTTGTTCAAAAAGCTTTTGATAGCCAATCACTGGATAGCGATAAGGATGAACGCGATAAGCAGTGGATAATACTAACGTATCCAGGCGGTCATCAGGGTCATCGGCATACAGCGCAATTTCCCGCAAAATCACATCCCGTTCTTTAGCCCATTCTTCCTCCGGAAAGGTGGGTTTAAAGCCCAAATTATTGAGAATAGCCAAACCGGTTGTAAATGCAGCAGCGGTACCGTCAAAGGTATAAACGGTATGGTCAAAGGTTGTATAGGCGTTGAGCTTAGCGCCTGCATTTTGTACGGTTTTAAATAGTTCTTGATAGGTATAGTCTTCCGTTCCTTTAAACACCATGTGTTCTACAAAGTGCGATAGGCCTGCCCCCAAATAACTTTCTTCATGAATACTGCCGGTTTTTACCCATAATTGCAGCGCTAACACAGGCGATTGAGTCGGAATAACTACAACCGACAAACCATTGTCCAGTTGGAAGGAAACGATAGAATCAATAGTATGCGTCATGGTTTTGAATGGGATCAAATCACCTATTGATCCATTGGTACGTACCTTTTGTAATATAAAATACGGTTAAATCGCGAACCTATTTTTATGTAACGGTTTAGGGTTGACGTATAGGAGTTGCGGTATTTCCCTAGAACGAAAAGATGCACATTTATGAAAATAGGTATCGTAAAAGAAATTAAAGAAAGAGAAAATCGGGTTGGATTAATACCGGCTTTCGTAGCCAGTTTAACCCATCAAAAACATACTGTTTTGGTTGAAGCCTCAGCAGGAGTTGGAGCAGGCTTTTCAGATCAAGATTACAAGAAAGCTGGAGCTTCCATTTGCAAAAGCGCAAATGAAGTTTGGAAGCAAGCGGATATGATCGTCAAGGTCAAAGAACCGTTAAAAGCAGAATACTCCAAAATTCGCAAAGATCAGATTGTCTTTACGTACCTACACTTGGCTGCCGATCGCCCATTAACGGATGCGTTGGTTAAATCCAAGGCTGTCTGTATCGCTTACGAAACCGTTACCGATGCACGCGGCAAATTGCCCTTATTGATACCTATGAGCGTCATTGCCGGACGTTCGTCTATCATAATGGGAAGCTATTTCCTACAGAAACAATTCGGTGGTAGTGGCTTATTGCCTTGCGGTGTTCCTGGTGTATTACCGGCTAACGTCCTTATCTTGGGCGGGGGTTGCGTTGGACAAAATGCAGCATTAATCGCACGCGGAATGGGTGCTGACGTAACCATTGTTGATTCCTATCAACCAACGCTGGAACATATCACTAATGTATTTAAAACCAGCGTCAAAACTGTTTATTCATCTCCTGAAAACATTAGCGCGCTCCTCCCAACCGCTGATATCGTTATCGGTGCTGCGTTAATTCCTGGATTATCGACTCCACGCTTGATTATGAAGAGCATGCTGAAGACCATGAAACCCGGTAGCGTAATCGTTGATGTTGCTATTGACCAGGGTGGATGCTGCGAAACCAGCCATGCAACAACCCATGATAATCCTGTGTATGAAGTAAACGGTATTGTCCATTATTGCGTAGCCAATATTCCTGGAGCTTTTGCTCGTACTTCTACAATCTCCTTGAACAACGCAACGTTCCCATTCGTTGAAAAATTAGCAAACCTGGGTTATGAACGTGCTCTTAAGGAAGATAAGCACTTGCTGAACGGCTTGAATGTTTATAAAGGTTCTATTACCCATAAAGCAGTTGCTGATTCCTTAAAGATGAAATACGTTTGCCCCGAAACCTTGTTTGGGGGTCATTGTACCTGTTCTAAGAAATAAGCATTAGCAATTAATATAAACAAAAGCGCCTAAAGGATTTTTCTTTTGGGCGCTTTTGTTTATAGGCTATTAAGCCGTCAGGCCGCTTTAGACTGATAAAGGCTTAATGAAACCCTTTCCTGCAAATGATACAACTATTGAGTCGTTTCAATAAAAATATTATATCATTTTTAAGTCTAAGGTCAATTAAATAACGTGATAACAACAAACAATGGGTTAGTACTTTATGAACCTTAATTCATTGCTTTGATCGATTCATAAAAAGAGCAACAGCTATTGTCGCAAAGCGCTTAAGCTTAACCATCTTGGTTACGAATGCCAGCACTTGGGGCTGAAGCGCATCCGGCCAGTATACCACCGTCTAATACCAGTTTACTTCCCGTCATAAAACTGGATTCGTCGGAAGCCAAATAGAGCACTAAATAAGCTACATCTAAAGGGGTTCCCATATGGCCTAACGGAATCCCTGCGATGATCGTTTGTAGTGTACGTTTGCGTTCAGCTTTATTGGTTCCCAAATGAGCATTCCATATATCGGTTGCAATAGCAGCGGGATGAATTGAATTACACCGAATTTTATAACCCTTTTGAGCACAGTATAATGCTACGGTTTTTGTGTAATTTCGGATGGCAGCTTTTGACGAGGAATAAGCGCTTGCGTTTGGAATCCCTACTAGACCAGAACGAGAGGACATGTTGATAATCGAACCTCCGTCGGTTTTCATGTATTTAATGGCATACTTACAGCCTAAAAATACGCTATCTAGATTGATGGTGTGAATGGTTTTCCATGAGGCTAAAGAGGTTTGTTCCGGATTTTGTGGACCAAATGTAGCCGCATCCCCAATAATCCCGGCATTGTTGAATAAAATATCCACATGACCAAATTGCCGCACGGCCCAGTCAAAACATTTTTCCCAATTAGATTCATCAGTAACGTCTAAATGATAATACTGAATACGAGGATATTGTTGGATCCATTGGTTCTTAACATCATCCAAAATATCGGTTGCAATAACTAGGCAGCCTTCGTCCGCAAATAATTTTGCGGTTGCTGCCCCAATCCCTTTTGCCGCTCCAGTAATAATAGCAACTTTGCCTTTCAATCGTTCCATACGGCAATGAATGAAAAGCAATAATGATGCCGGTTACGCAAGCAGGTAGCGAAAAATATAAATTGCGGTAGCGGTTGGGATTAACGCCCCAATACATAGCGGTACCGGCTTGATGGTATGATGAGCAAAAAACTTGGATAAGATGGATTGCCCAGCTGGATTCGGCGCGTTGGCAATGACGGTTAATCCGCCACCAATCACTGCGCCGCTAACCACCGCCGATTGCAGTTGAAAATGATTCCCAAATGCTGGGACAAGGGATGCTAAGTAGGTTAATGACGCATTGTCGTTAAAAGAGGTTAAGATAAGCGATCCGTAAAACAGACAAACGTCATTGAGTCGCGATAAAATGGCTTCAATCCACCATTCTTGCAATCCACCATGCGTTACGAGCCCCGCCAAGAAACATCCAACCAACAGGGATTCCTTAAGGGCTATAGGTGATTGATAGGTTTTAAAGATTTGAACGACCATCAAGAACAGTAGTCCTCCAAACACGACGAAAACGGTATGATGGGCATTCAGCACGGTCCATGCCAAAAAAACAACATGGGTTAGGATAATTCCCAGCGGTAATGTTTGTTCATTCTGGGATGATAGCGGTTCTATTTTTGCGCGCTTATTGAGCGTATGCAAGTGAGGGGCAAAGAATAAAAAGTACAGTATGCTTGAGGTGATAACACTTATGATTGTTTTAACCCCAAAATGCGAGAATACATAATAGGTGGTCCAATGCCACGTATTGGCTACCATCAAGACGGGAGGGGCGGCAAAGTGGGTTAGAGTGCCACCAATCGATACATTAACGAACAGCAAGCCTAGAGTCGCATACGAAAACCAAACGTTAGGTTTGTAAACAAAAACCTTATGCGATAACAGTAAGGCAGCAATCGTCATTGCAGCGGGTTCGGTAATCAGAGAGCCAAACAAAGGAGCAATGGTTAGAATGCAAAACCACCAAGTGGATGGACGTTCCCCTCCTAAGCTATTAACCGCTAGGCGTATAAAGCGTTCCGCTACATATAAAATAGGACGTGTAGCTGCTATCATCATGATGATGCACACAAATATTGGTTCAGTGTAGTGACGCGTTGTAAAATACTGAACCGTTGCATCCCATCCCTTAAAACAAATAAAGCTCACTAACAGCGGGATGAGCCACAATCCAAAAATTACCTCTACCTCTCCAAGCCAATGAAAAATGGACACTTTGTAGCTATCACAGTTTGCCTGTTCCAATTGCCGCGCTTTTGTGCTGAATTTACTGCAAAAGAAGGTATGTAGAATGGCGCACAAAAAAATAATTGCACTGATCAGTCGAAACGGATCTTCCGCTATTTTTTGCCCCAAAAGGCTGAATAACGGCGTTTGTTGAAAGTTTGTGATTGAATCACTAGCAACAGGCATACATAGTATATTAGACTAATCGCTCAGATATAGCAAGTAACGTTATTGTTTCAATGGCTTAGAGTAATTGCTTATGACCCAAATCTTAAAAACCCTATCGACGATTAAACGCATTAATGCGTACCGCAAGCTGCCGGAATCTGCGAAAAATCAGGTGTTGATGGATATTAGTCAGGTATGTAACGCTCAATGTTATTTTTGCCCAACCGGAATGGCGAACCGTAACCATATGCCTGTTGCTTGCGAGGGTAATCGGTTCATGGATGTAGAGCTCTTCCGAACGATTATTAAGGATCTAAAGGCAAAAAATTTTTTAACCCCAGGTAGCGAATTGGTGCTGTATATTTGGTATGAGCCGCTATTGCACCCAGAGTTTGCAAAAATTGTTGAAATCGCTAACGAGGAGCAATGCCTGTTGGATTTAAGTACTAATGCGAATGTTTTGCCTTCGTTACCGAACACCTTTGATGCAAGCTCCATTACCTCCATGTTTATTTCCATGTGCGGTTTTAGCCAAGCATCCTATGATCGGATTCATCGCTTTGATTTTGAACACATCAAAAACAATATTCGGGTGTGGGTACGGACGTTAAGGCGCCATGGATGTATCGGACGGATTACGATTCGCTTCCATGTATATCAATTCAATATTCACGAAATTCCAGCAGCTTATGAATTTGCGAAATCCTTGAACATTATCTTGGATCCTTATTTTGCGTTTCCAATTGATTTTAGAAAATGGGGGAAATTTTTGCAGGAAGCATTGCCTAGCGATTATCTGACACGGATTGCTCAGGACTTGTTCATGAGCTTGAATGCACGGCATAAGACTCCGACCACGCAATGCGACTGGTTCCGTAATGGATTAGCGATCAATGCTAAAGGTGAGGTATTGCCCTGCTGTAACATTCAAGATCCTATCGGAAACGTATTGGATCTGACAAAAGACAAGCTTCCGGAATGGCACCAAAAGGTGGATTTTTGTAAAGAATGTATGCGCTTAGGACTTCCGGGTACGGAAATGGAACGGTGTACGTTCTTCCAGCCTCATTATTCATGGAAGTTGCGCCGTTATTGGGAAATCATCAAAACCGCGTTAAGCTGATTTTGTTTTCGCTTTTGCTTTTTTCACCTTCTTCGGCTGCTTTTCATCGGTAGTCTTGTTAGCCTTGGATTCAAATTCAAAGCTAAGGGAACCATTTTTGTTCAGCACCAAATAAGCTGAAAAAAACTTTCCCGTGCGTTTTGATTTAAAGCGGGTAATCAACTCTGTCTTTCCATTGTTTAACAAATACACCAATTGATCGTTCGATAAGGTGTAGTCCAAAATCGTGCGTTTGATGCGCAATCCGCAGGTCTTTTGCGAAAAATGTTCGCATACCAAGGTTTGGTCATTCACATAGACCTTAGCTCCGCAGAGGGGGCATGTTCCGATCCGTTCGCATAGGCTTAAATCGATTGGATTCGATTCGGTTTTGGATTCAAACTCAAACTTCACCTTGTAATCATCACCTAAAACAAGCGAAGCCGTATAGGGCTTGCCTAATTTAGAGGTAAAGCCGGTCAGGGGACCAATCCGCTTTTGATTGATCAGCGTATCAAGCTCTTCAAGCGATAACTGGCGGTTACCGATGGTTTTGTAAATCACCAAAGCGCCATCTTGGGATTGATACGCCCGAAAGGTTTCAATCATTGGCTTCCCATCGGTTGGAGCTAGAACCTTTAGCGTGTTTTGATAGTCTTGGAACGTGGTAATCTTTTCCACGAGCTGCTTTGTCATCGTTTTTATATCTTCCATGAATTGTTCGCGATTCAGAGATCCATCCTGGATCTGATTTAATCGATACTCCCATTCGCCCGTAAGGGTTGGACTTGCTAAGTCCTGTACCTGCGTTAGCTTTAAAAACGCTAATAGCTGTTCAGCTTTAGGCGTAGGACATAGATGCTTTTCAACCCGTTCGAGATAATGCACTCCGATTAGATTCTCAATAATTTGGGCGCGTGTGGCAGGGGTCCCTAATCCACGTTCTTTCATGGCTTCAGCCCATTCTGCATCTTCAACCTGTTGCCCTGCGTGCTCCATGCTGGTTAACAAGGTCGCTTCGGTGAAGCGAGCCGGTGGACGCGTTTCGTCTGCGTGAACCTGAAAAGCCTCGCTGGTTGCATGCCCCTGATCATCAGGAGTTAAGGCAGGTAGGTCTTCTTTTGATTCTGGCTTTCCAGTCACTTCTAACCACCCAGGTTGGACGAGCAGCTTCCCTTCCGTTTTAAAGGTTAACCCAGCCTGAGTCGTTAAGCGTGTAGTGGTTGAAAATTCAGCAGGGGGGAAGAAGGCAGCAATAAAACGTCGTACAACACAATCGTATACCTTTCGTTCGCTTTCCTTGAGCTCTTTGGGGACAATTTCGGTTGGAATAATAGCAAAGTGGTCGGAAATGGCTTTGTTATTAAAAATGATTTTCGAACGAGGATTGACCCAATGATGTTCAATAACCTTAGTCGCTAAGGGTGCATAAGCTCCGCCTAATTTTCTAAGGATGTTGATACAGGTTGGGCCATAATCCTCAGGCAAAGCACGCGAATCGGTACGGGGATAGGTGAGCGCTTTATGCTTTTCGTACAAACTTTGCGCCATATCCAACGTAAATTTTGCCGAATACCCAAAGCGTTGGTTGCAGGTACGTTGCAAGGAGGTTAAGTCAAACAAACGCGGAGCAGCTGTTTTGGACGGTTTTTGGGTGTCCTTAACCACCCAATCCGTTGGTGTAAGGCTATTAAGCTGGGTTATTAAGGCTTGCGTTTCCGATTCCTGCCAAAAACGATCACTGCGATCTCCTTCCTGTTGCTTTTTAAAGTTTGGGCGCTGAAGCCAACCTGTATAAGTACCTGAGTGCAGCTTAAACGTTCCTTCTAAGGTCCAAAAAGGAGTAGGTTTGAAGTCGCGGATGGCTTGTTCGCGTTCGCAAATAAGTGCCAAGGTAGGCGTTTGAACCCGACCGACGCTCGCAACATCTTTTGAGCGATTTCCCATCATACGGCCGGTTACCGCACGTGTTCCATTGATACCTACCAACCAATCTGCTTCGGAACGGCAACGGGCGGCGGCTTCTAACGACTGCATACTTTCAGCGCTTCGTAGATGAGCAAAGGCGTCGCGGATGGCATCAGGCGTCATGGAGGAAAGCCATAACCGTTGCGTAGGTTTTTTACAATTTGCCAATTCACATAGATACGCAAAGATCAATTCCCCTTCGCGACCGGCATCACAGGCATTGATCAACCCTGATACATCCGAACGCTCCATCAGCTTTTTTAAAAAATGGAAACGCTCAGCACTTTTTTCAATAGGCTTTAATTGAAATTTTTCCGGTAAAATGGGCAAATTTTTGAGTGTCCAAAATTTATATTTTTTATCAATATCTCCGGGTAAATACAGCTCGACCAAATGCCCTAAGGCGGAAGATAAAATCATATCATCCCGCTCAAAATATCCGGCTTTATTAGTCTTAAATCCTCCTAGCGCTTTCGCTAAATCTTTCGCAACGCTTGGTTTTTCAGCAATTACCAGCTGTTTCATGAGGCAATTATCAAAAAAAGTGTCAATTGGTTTTTGATAATCAAGCTTATTTTAACCAGGAACCATTTCACGCATGAACTTGTGCTTGCTATTAAACTGATTTTTTAAGTAAAAGTAATATATATGAGGTATTTTTTGCGTAAATTATATGAAAACAGGGTTATTCGTGCGTTAATTCGCGAAAAGGGCATTACGTCTATTCAGCTAGATTTTTTAAATTATTAAGGCAGGGAAGTTCGTTAAGGGGCTTGTAAAAATTTTGGAAATCACTATACTGAAATTGTAAAAAATATTAAGGATTATGAGTGGATTGTTCTGGTTAGCGCCATTAGCGGGTTTAACAGCCCTAGGTTTTGCTGCATATTTTTATGGGCAAATGATGCAGACAGATGAAGGTAACGAAACGATGCGTACCATTGCAGGTTACGTACGAGAAGGAGCCATGGCCTACTTAAAGCAACAGTATAAGGTTGTAGCATGCTTGTTCGGTTGCTTAGCTGTATTTTTAGCGATTTTAGCCTATGGGTTCCAATTGCAAAACCAATGGGTACCGTTTGCGTTTTTATCGAGTGGATTCTTGTCGGGTCTTGCTGGATTCTTAGGCATGAAAACAGCAACCGCAGCCTCGGCTCGTACGGCAGAAGCTGCTCGGCATTCGTTGAATAAAGGACTGATGATTGCTTTCCGTAGCGGCTCCGTTATGGGATTGGTGGTTGTAGGTTTGGCGATTCTCGATTATTCTTTTTGGTTCTTCGTTTTGAATCGTTTCACGGAAAATATCCCTGCAGGCGAACGTGCTACATTAATCACAACCACGATGGTTACTTTCGGAATTGGAGCTTCCTTAAATGCATTGTTAGCACGTGTTGGAGGCGGCGTTTTTACAAAAGCAGCAGATGTTGGTGCTGATTTAGTAGGTAAAGTAGAAGCCAATATTCCTGAAGATGATCCAAGAAATCCAGCGACAATTGCAGATAACGTCGGAGATAATGTTGGGGATGTTGCAGGGATGGGAGCCGATTTGTATGAATCTTACTATGGCTCGATCATTGCAGCTGCTTCCTTAGGTGCGATTGCCTTTGCAAATTCTGACCTACAATGGAATGCAGTATTAGCACCTGTACTCGTAGGAGCATTTGGTATCTTCTTGTCGTTGGTAGGTATTTTCAATGTAAAAGTTACCGGAGCAGAGTCCGGAAAAGCAATCTTAAAGGCCTTGGATAAAGGAATTCATATAGCTGCAGGTGGATTGATTGTGGTTTCTTATTTCTTATGCCGGATTTTGGGATTTGATGCTGCGTTGTGGTCAGCGCTGGTTGCTGGTTTAATTACCGGTATCGTAATCGGAAAGGGTTGCGAATACTATACATCCAGCGATTATAGCCCAACCCGCCGTATTGCTGAAAAAGCAGATACAGGCGCAGGTCCGGTGGTTATTGGTGGGCTAGGTGAGGGAATGATATCGACCCTATTACCGGTATTTGCGGTTGTTATTGGAATGGCCTTGGCCTTCGGCTTTGCCTCTCATTTCCAACTGTCTTTGTTCAATCGTGGTTTGTATGGAATTGGTTTGGCAGCGGTTGGTATGCTATCCACCTTGGGAATTACCTTAGCAACCGATGCGTATGGTCCTATTGCAGATAACGCCGGTGGAAACGCTGAGATGAGTGGATTGCCTGAAGAAGTTCGTACCCGTACCGATGCGTTGGATGCAATTGGAAACACTACGGCCGCTACCGGGAAAGGGTTTGCTATTGGTTCTGCAGCCTTAACAGCCTTAGCCCTGATTGCCTCTTATGTACAAGAGCTCAAAATGGGATTGGCGCGCGCTGGACATACAACGATTATGGTTGATGGTCGCTCGGTCCATGTTTCGGATATCGATTTAATCCAATTGATGCATTACTTCGATGTGCATTTGCTCAATCCGAAGGTACTCATGGGTATGTTTATCGGTTCCATGCTGGCGTTTGTGTTCTGCGGATTATCTATGAATGCGGTGGGTCGTGCAGCTTCCAAAATGGTCGATGAAGTACGCCGCCAGTTTAGGGAAATCAAGGGAATTTTAACCGGTGAAGCAAAACCAGATTACTCCTTGTGTGTTAAGATTTCAACCGAATCGGCGCAAAAAGAGATGATTGTTCCCGCCATTTTGTGCGTCAGTTTCCCCTTTATGGTGGGAGTTCTATTGGGCGTTCCTGGTGTAATCGGTATGTTGGCCGGTACCTTATCCAGCGGATTCGTTTTGGCAATCTTTATGGCTAATGCTGGGGGTGCTTGGGATAATGCTAAAAAATACATCGAAACCGGAAAGTTTGGCGGTAAAGGTTCGGAGGCTCATAAAGCAGCCGTTATTGGGGATACCGTTGGAGATCCCTTTAAGGATACAGCAGGGCCAAGCCTTAACATTCTTTTGAAGTTGATGTCGATTGTTTCGATTATCGGAGTTGGCCTAACGCTTGCCTGTCATTAAACAAAGAGCGTTAAATAAACTTGAAAAAATCAAGATACTCCGTTTAACTAAACTTAGTTTTTAGTTAAACGGAGTGGTGGCAGAGTGGTCGATTGCGCAGCATTGGAAATGCTGTGTACCTGCAAGGGTACCGAGGGTTCGAATCCCTCCCTCTCCGCCATAGAAGCGGCATAGCTCCTACCACCCCCCCCCAAAAAAGCTTGCAATTCCCTGAAAAACCCCAAAATCTTATAAGGAAACGCCTTATAAGGAAA
>DGGR01000002.1 GCA_002392285.1 Verrucomicrobia bacterium UBA3869 | reverse complement strand
CCACCTGTGCCGATCTCCCGAATGTTAAAATTTACGGTTGGCATGATTGCGCCTTTGTTAATAATCTAGCGAATTCTTGTGATTCGGACCATTATCATCCCGATATCAATCGTTACATGGCGTGGTGCATTGAGCATGATAGGCATCGGTTGACCCAAGAGAATTACGATGCGTATGAAGCACGTTGTTTGGAAAACCTGCGTGCGTTTAAGATCCTAGATTCCTATCCTCATCGCGATACCTTCGATGAGTTGATCGCTGCAGAAATGCCAGTAACCTTTAATCATGAAAATTGACCTGTCGTTATTTATTGTTTTAGCTTAACTAAAACGATGGATACCAAAAAGCTGACCGTTGGGGTTACGTCTTACAATGTAGAATCCTATATAGCGCAAGCATTGGATTCCATTTTGTCGCAAAAAACTAACTTTTCTTTCGATATTTTAGTGGTGGACGATGCGAGTACGGATAAAACCCATCAGATTTTGGAAGCCTATCAGCGGAAGTATCCTGAGACTGTAAAAGTCATATATTCGCCGCAAAATTACGGCAATTTGCATACCTTAAATACGATTTTTGCAGGTATCAAAACGCCTTATTTTTTGTTAATCGATGGGGATGATTACCTACTGGATTCCCATTGTTTGCAAAAAGAAGCTGATTTTTTGGATGCCCATCCAGATTTTACTTTGTGTGGAGGGAATACCGTGCGGATGCGCAACGGAAAGCTAGCAGATCGGGTTATTCCAAGCTTCAAAACGTGTTTGGTTTATACAATTGAGGATTATTTCAATGAAACCTGTCCGTATGTCCATACATCAGCTTTGATGGTGCGCAATGTGGTTTATAAGGATGGTATTCCAGAAGAATATATTAAAGGGGAAACAACCAGTGATACATTGGTATATCGCGGAGATACCATGCGTTTTTTGCATCATTTGCAGCGAGGAAAGTTGTTCATATTCCCTGATACATTCTCGGTGTATCGCATACGTTCAGGTAGTATTTGGCAAGGGGCGAGCGATTTTTCGCGCTTATTGAAACTCACCTTTTTTAATCTGCGCTGTACGGCGTTATTCCCGGAACAGAAAGGCTTCTTTACGCGCCTGTTTTTTTGGAATTACCAGAAACTGTTGAAGTGTCTTTGTCGGTCTTGTTGCCAAAAGGATGGTTTAAGTGCTACCGACCGGAAAATTTTTGATGAATTATTGGATTTAATCGCTTGTTATAACTTGGATGGAAGTGGTTTTAGGCGTGCGACCAGTGTGGTTTATAAATGTTGGATTAAGGCGAAAGCTGATGGGCGTATTTTGATGCGCCAAGTGCAACGGATTGCAAAGAGCAAATCGGGTTATTAAGGTTGCTATTTGTTGAAAAATAGCCTGTTTTATTGGAGTAATCTTTTTTTAGTGAAATGGATTCTGCAAGCTATACCTTGGATTTTGAACAACCGTTAGTAGCCCTTAAAGCGCAACTGGATCAGTTAAAGCAATTGTCGGAAACAAGTGGTACATCGATGGATGCAGAACTGCAGGCCATTGAACGTAAAATTGAGGAAACCAAAAAGAGTATTTATACGCATTTAACGCCTTGGCAACGGGTTAAGTTGGCGCGTCATCCGCAACGTCCTTATGCTTTGGATTATATTCAGCTATTATTTAATGACTTTCAGGAGTTGCATGGTGATCGGCATTTTGGAGATGATCCTGCCTTAATTGGCGGCATGGGATTTTTCCAAAAGCAGCCAGTGATGATTTTGGGGCAACAAAAGGGGCGTACCCTGAAGGAAAATATTTATCGTAACTTTGGCTGTCCTAATCCAGAAGGTTATCGCAAGGCGTTGCGGCTTATGCAGTTGGCGGAACGGTTTTCGCTTCCGATTGTTGCTTTTATTGATACTCCTGGGGCTTTCCCGGGAATTGAAGCAGAAGAACGGCAGATAGCCGAAGCAATTGCGGTTAATTTGCGGGAGATGATACAAATCAAGGTACCCATTGTTGCTGTTGTTATTGGCGAAGGCGGATCAGGGGGTGCTTTAGGTATTGGAGTAGCGGATCGCGTATTTGTATTGGAAAATGCCTATTATTCCGTCATTTCTCCTGAAGGGTGTGCTTCGATTTTGTGGAAAGATGTTACTAAGACGCCAGAGGCTGCTGAAGCCTTAAAGTTGTCCGCATCTGATTTGAAACGGCTTGGAGTGATTGATGGGATTATTGAAGAACCCTTAGGGGGCGCTCATACCGATGTACAAGCGTGTGCGCAATCGATTAAAGCCGTGATTGATCACGAATTAAAGGCGTTGAAGCGGTTATCAACCGCTACCTTATTGGCGCAACGTTTTGCTAAGTTCCGCTCAATGGGTGTTTTTAAAGAACAAGCATGAATCGCATTGCGTTCGGAACTGATGGGGTTCGCGGCCAAGTAGGGCAGTTTCCAATTACCCCAGAAGGGTTCAATCTTTTAGGTCAAGCGTGCCGACTTTGGTTAATCAACCAAGGGTTGCCCTTGGTAGTGGCTGTCGGTTGGGATACACGTGAATCAGGTTCAGTGTTAGCGCAAGCATTTGCGGATGGACTGGGTGCAGAAGCGCGTATTATTTTTTTAGGTATAACGCCAACTCCCGGGATTTCGCTTTATGTAGAGCATGAAAAAATGGCGCTAGGGGTAGCGATTACTGCTTCCCATAATCCTTATACCGACAATGGTTTTAAGTTGTTTGGTTCGAATGGTGCTAAGTTACCGCGTACATCCGAGCAAGCCATTGAGCAGTTAGCGGAAGGCTTAAGTTTTCAAAATACCCGTTGCTCGGCTATTGAAAAAATAGTAGGGAGTGAGTACGTCTTGGCTTATTGGAAGCAGCGATTAGCGCCCAATACCTTTGCAGGGCGTAAAATTGTGTTGGATACCGCCAATGGTGCGACTGTTTTTACCACCTTGCCTTTGTTGCGTTATTTAGGGTTAGAGGTTGTTTCATTGGGCAATGAACCCAATGGGCGTAATATTAACGAGCATTGTGGCAGTGAACATGTAGAGGGATTACGTCAAGCGGTAGTGGATTCAAAAGCCTGGCTCGGATTTGCTCAGGACGGCGATGGGGATCGCTTGCGGGTGATTGATGAACAAGGGGCATTGTTGGATGGCGATTGCGTACTGGGATTATTGGCAATCGAGGCTTATACCCATCATCAGCTGAAAAACAACTGCCTTGTTTGTACCGAACAAAGTAATTCAGGGTTGAGCGATTCTTTGCGTCCGTTGGGAATTAAAAGTATTTGCTGTGGGATTGGCGACCGAGAGGTGTTTTATGCACTGGAATCGGTGGGTGGAAATTTGGGCGGCGAATCGTCAGGCCATATTATTTTGAAAGATGAAGCCCCAACAGGGGATGGTTTGCGGGTGCTGTTGCGTTTATTAACCTTAGCTCAGCAGCAACCTTTACATCAACGCGCGCAGCAAATCCATTTGTGTCCTAAGGCAGAAGCTTCTTTGCCGGTTAAGCAAAAGCTTCCGTTAGAGCAATTGGACCATTTAAACAAGCTGCGTGAACGCTTAACATCGGCAAAACGCATCCATATCCGTTATTCGGGTACAGAGAACAAATTGCGTTTTTTGGTGGAAAGCAGCACTCAACAAGAGTGTGCAGAACAGCTGCAAGCGCTCATGCAAGCAGCTGAAGAAGATTTTAAAGATTAATGCTTAGCGGCGAATTTGGGTGTTAAATAAGCAACGCAAGAAGCTAAGGTTTCGAGTTGCTTGTAATCGCTTTCTGGAACATCAATTCCGTATTGTTTTCTAAGTTCCAGTACAATATCTAGGAAGTCCATGGAGTCTAATTCTAGTTGCTCGCGCAATGGGACTTCATCTTTTAAGTTAGATGTGTCTGCATCAGGAGCAATCGTAGTGATAATATCAATTATTATTTGGCGTACGTCTTTTTCCATAGTTTGTTAAAAAGAATTAGAGTCACAACGCCGAACAATGACCACCGAGTTAATTCCCATCATGCCAAAAGAATTGTTAAGAATGGTATTAACTGCGGGTAAAGATTTCGGTTGGTTTATGACTAAATTGTTTAGATTACAGGACGGATCCAAGTGCTCAACATTGATGGTAGGATGTACCTGTTTATCTTCAAAAGAAGGCAAGTTTCCTGCCAATTCGAGCGCACCTGCTGCTCCCATAGTATGACCTATAAAACTTTTTGTGTTGTTAAAATGCGTATTGGGGGCTTCTGTAAATACTTGCCTTAATGCTTCACATTCTTTGCGGTCGCCTAAAACCGTTGAGGTAGCATGGGTATTAACAATATCAATATCCGATGGCTTTAAATTGGCTTTTGCTAAAGCTAACTGAATGCATTCCGCTTGGCGTTGGCTGTTGGGAAGCACCGTATTATCTGCATCGGAATTGACGCCATAGCCTACTATTTCTCCATAGATTGGGGCTTGGCGTTTCAGTGCGGATTCCAAACGCTCTAAGACAAAAATACATCCGCCTTCGCTAATAACAATCCCATTGCGCGCCTCATCGAATGGACGGCTGGCTTTGTTGGGATCTGCATGTTCTGCTAACGCTCCTTGGTTTTTAAATCCAGCAAAAATACCAAAGGTATGAATGCTTTCACTGACTCCACCGACAAGCGCTATATCGACTTCATTCAAGCGGAGCATTTGTACCCCTTGAATGATTCCAAGGTTGCCTCCAGCGCAAGCTCCACCGATGGTATAATGAGGGCCTGTAATGCCCAAATTAATGGAAATTTCACCAGCTGGGTTGTTAGCAACCGTGCGCGGATTATGGTGATGGTTCCAAAACTTGGTATCGTAACCAAACTTTGAAATTTCGTATACTTCATTTTCCGTTTCTACATTGCCATGCTCGGTAATACCAATATAGGTTCCAATACGGTTGCGATCCAATTGTTCTACCGCCAACTTGCTATCTTCAAGCGCTTTGTGGGCGCAATAAATTCCAATAGAACCTGCACGGGTTCCGATACGTACCTCTTTTGAGGTTTGATACTCATTTGCATTGAAAGCACATACGCCGGCGAGCACAAGACCCATATAACGCATGTCGATGCGTTGGATACGGGAATACCCTTCCAATAAATGTTTGCGGAACTCAGTTAGAGAATTGCCATTAGGCGCTGTTAACCCAACACCGGTAATAACAATACGTTGCAACAAAGAACGATCCATTATAATATCATCCAAGCGTCTAGTCTTCGCTTTTGCAAGCCAAAAATAGGCTTTAACCTAAGAGCTTTTGTAGAGTTTCTAACTTTTTACGGTTTTCGTCGAGTTGGCGCTGAACCCCATCGATAACTGCTTTAGGAGCGTGAGCTAAGAACTGCTGATTGTTAAGCTTTTGGTTCGCTGTTTGAATATGCTGGGTTAGTGTTGCAATGGCTTGCTGAATTTGTTCCGTGTTCAGCGATTCATTAACCGTGTTCGATTCAATGAAAAAGCTTCCGCTGGTTAATACCTTTTGAGCAGCACCCCGTAGCGGTTTGGAAATCCACTGTAGGTCTTTAAGTCCAACGAGTTTTATGATTAATGCCTGTTGTTGCTGGTACAAAGACGCATAATGTTCATTCAAAATGCCATAGATAACCGGGGATTGTACATTCTGTTCCGATTTAAATGACCGCAGTTCGCCCACCAACTGACGTAAGCATTCGATAGAATCAATAGCCTGCGTATGAGGAGCGTTGAGCGTTTGAATCCATTGTTCTATGCGCTCCAAGCCAAGTTCGGCTGTGTGAATTAAGCCTTCGCCTAAGTGTAGCTGTTCCCAAAGCTCTTCAGTAATATAAGGAGCATAGGGATGTAGCAACAGAAGTGTTTGGCGTAAAAACAGGTCTTGAACCGGGAAATTAGGCGCCAATTGTTGCTTTTGAACCTCCAGATACCAATCGCAGAACAGGTCACGAAATCCTTGCTGCAAGGCTTTGATAGCTGGTGTAAACGCACATTGTTGGAAATACGCAACATGAGCCTTTATAAGCTTCGAAAGTTGATGGAGTAAATGACGGTCATAAAGCGATAAGTCCTTAGCTGAAATCGCCGTGAAGTAATCATCCAAAGTGTTATAGCAACCACATGCACTTTGCAAGGTGCGGTAACGGCAGGCATTCCACAATTTAGTGCAGAAATTGCGCCCCTGAATCAGCGCCTGTTCGTCAAAGCGGATATCGAGTCCTTGAGGAGCAATCGAAATTAAGCCGATGCGCACGCCATCAGCCCCGTATTTATGGATTAAATCAACAGGGTCGGGCGAATTACCTAGGCTTTTCGACATTTTGCGGCCTAGGGAATCGCGAACAATACCGGTTAAATAGATTTTTTTGAACGGAATACGTTGTTCTATGGGCCTATCTTCTAGCAATTCCAATGTGGCGATGAGCATGCGCGTAATCCAGAAGAATAGGATGTCGGAGCCGGATACCAAAATGTCGGTTGGTAGCGCTAACTTCAGTAAATCCATGGTTGCGGTTGAATGGCACTTTAGAGTACCAATAGGCCATAACCAAGAGGAAAACCACGTATCCAACACATCAGGGTCCTGAATCCAATTATCAGGGTCGCTGGGCGGCGTAACCGAAACATGCAGGCGCGTTGGTTCCTGTTTGTTGTACCAAACCGGTATGCGATGTCCCCACCACAATTGACGGCTGATGCACCAATCTTGCAGGTTATCGAGCCAATGCAGATAAGTTTTAATCCAGTGCTCAGGGATAAATTGAATCAAGCTTTGGGTCGCAAGTTTTTTGGCTTCTTCGGTCTTGGGGTAACGTAAAAACCATTGTTTCGATAAGCGGGGCTCAATTGGTACATTTGCGCGTTCGGAATACCCTACCGAATGATGATAAGCCTCTTCTTTCACCAACAGCCCTTTTTCTCGCAAAGCATCAACCACGGCCTGTCTTGCTTCCATGCGATCCATTCCTTCGAACGGCGCGCCTTGTTGGTTAATGTGGCCGCTTGCATCGATAACTTCAATGAACGGTAATTGATGGCGTTTACCAACTTCAAAGTCGGTTGGATCGTGAGCAGGGGTGATTTTTAAGGCTCCTGTACCAAAATCTTGTTCTACAGCAGCATCTCCAATAATGGGGATTGTGCGTTGAGCATCGAAGGGGCAGCGTACGTAATGCCCAATGAGCTTTGTATAGCGTGGGTCATCGGGATGAACTGCAATGGCGGTATCCCCCATGATGGTTTCAGGTCGTGTCGTAGCAATTTCAATGAAGCGATCTGGATGTTCTACCAACGCGTAACGTATGGTATATAATTTACCTTCGGTTGGTTTCATCAATACTTCTTCATCACTGAGAGCAGTTTGCGAAACCGGGCACCAATTGACCAAGCGTTTACCTTTGTAGATGTACCCGCGCTCGTAAAGCTTAACAAAGGTGCTTTGTACGAGTTTTCTGTATTCTGGGTCTAGGGTATAGGTTTCTTTCGTCCAATCGCAAGAAACCCCTAAGGTCTTGAGTTGTTCAAAAATGATTGTGCCATACTTGTTGCGCCATTGCTCGACGCGTTCCAAAAAAGCTGTGCGTCCTAATTGTTGACGGGTGACGCCTGATTCTGCTTTTAAGATTTTTTCTACCTTGGTTTGTGTTGCAATACCGGAATGATCGGTTCCCGGAATCCAAAGAACATTTTTTCCTTGAAGGCGTTCCCAGCGGCAGAGAATGTCCTGCAGGGTGTCGTTAAGCATGTGTCCCATATGCAGGATGCCAGTAATGTTAGGAGGGGGCATTAAAACGGTAAAAGTGGGTTGTGAAGAGCCTGCTTTAAATTCGAAGCAGTGTTCTTTTTGCCAACGCTGATTCCATTTGTTTTGAATGCTATCATGCAGATAGGATTTCCCTAAACAACGCTGTTCATTCATAGCTTTGGCTTTACTATGAATGAATTTTGTAAGCACGTCCAGCCTTATAGTTGGTTTTTAATGTGCATTGGAACGAAGGCAATTCCTTTTCGTGATTGCGTTTGGCATGCTGATAGCTTACAGTTTGGGTAAAACGTTAATTTTCCTAAAGAGTTTAGTTGTTAAATTGTGGACGAATTATTTGCCTATTTACTCAGTTTGATTGTATGTACCTACCAACCGGCTTCTGTGGATTACGAACATGTGCGGTTGATAGAACGGCCATTCCTTGTCCTTCAAAAGCAGGCGCGAAGCGTACAACTCCCCGTTAGCACCAAAAATGATTGGGTTTATTCTGGTCTCAGCGTTTTTCCTCAGAAAGCCCTCAGGGTGTCGTTTGATGTACCTTGGTACTCGACAATAGACTGGGAAGGGCTGGTTTATGATGGTGTAATGCGCTTTTTAGAGCGTTATGCTCAATTACCGCGAAAGCCCATTGTTACAATGTATAGCCACAATTTACAGGATGGAGTTAAGCAATTGCTTAAATTTGCAGACCTGGTGTTTCCAGGAACTGAATTGGTTGCGCCGTTTGTATTAACGGGATTTTTAGGCAGTGAGCCTTATGTTGGTTTGGATTCAGAAACGGCTTGCTGTGTACATTTGTTTCCCAGTATGGCTTGGGGTTTGGAACCGGTATTTGTGTTTAAGGCTCAGCCCGAAAGCCAGGTGGTTCGTACACTAGCTTTGGTCCCCATATCCGGTTATACGTTGCAATCACAAGGGTCGAAGCAGGATGATGATTATCAGCTCTATGTTTATGGTCCGGACGCATGGGTGAAAGACTTACCTGATGGCTTAACCGACTTAAAACGTTACGGGAGATGCGCGAACGGGGTTCATTGTGCGGTTAATATGGATGTAGTCAGGCAATTGGCTCCGTTTTCTATTCTTCAGGCACTATTCGATACTTTTATTAAAGATGGATTACGCTGCACGTGTCGTTTTGAACAAGATGAGGAATATATAACTCTAGAAGGTAGCTTTTCTGCCGAACCCTCAACCCCCTTAGGGCGTTATTTTCAGCATGATTCCAATCGGGTAGCTTCTCATCGCTCCCTATCAAAATTCATGGATTGCACGATTTACGAAAGTAATCACTTGAATTTCGATGGATTAAGGCAGTATTTAGATGACTGTTACAGCAGATTAGAGCTTATCGCAAAGGCTTCTAACGACCGGGTTGTGAAACACTGCCATGCTAAGGTTCAGATGCTGTATCCCCTGGTTCAATGTTTTTTGAGGACGTGCAATGAGGTTTTTACGGGCAATGATCAATTGTTTGTGTTGAGCGATGATCGCATGGTGGAGGTCTTGGAAACGCAATTTATGCCCAGCTTGGCTAGTACAAAGGTTATTCAGTCGGTAGACCAGTTTATCGAAAATACATGGAATCCGTGTATGGCGCGAGCCTGGGGTATTGATCCTAATGCTTCGGTACAACCGTTTTTGTGCACAAAGCAGCAAGTTTTGACGTACCGTACGTATCCTATTTATGGGCTAAGCGCTCGTTCTGAACTAAACAATCAACCCTTTGCGTTGTTTAGCGTGTACAAACAGTATGTGATTATTTCCAAAAAACTTCAGGATTTGAAAAACGGACTGGATTACTTGTTAGATCATCCGAACTTATCGACCCGTTCTTACGCTCCAGCGGTTTCTGTGGTCGATTATTTCGATAAACGTTTTTCAAGCGTATCGAATAACTCCATTCGGATAAAACAATTTTACAAAAACTCAACAGAGTACGTTATCCAAGTGCGGCTTCCCGTAGCCCTGTGGAATTTTATTTGGGGTAATTGGTTGGGTGCTAATGACGAAATACAATCGCTTAAAAAATTGATGGAAGTTAAATAAGCCGCCTAGAAATTTAGGTTTTCTTTGGCGCTTCCGTCGGGACTCGAACCCGAATCGTCGGCTCCGGAGGCCGAAGTCCTATCCATTGAACGACGAAAGCTTAACTGTGCTTTATTGGATAAAAATCCAAGCCTAATGTCAATCAGCTAGCGACTGAATTTAGAAAAAGTGCTTGATGAGAAAATAAGCTAAGGGGATGCTTAATAGCAGGCTGTCTACTAAATCTAAAATGCCTCCGACGCCCGGTAGCAATTGACTGGAATCTTTGACCGAAAAGTAACGTTTGATGAGCGATTCTATTAGGTCTGACAGGATGCTGCTCCAAGAAAGAATTAAGATAAATCCCAAGGATGTTATCCAATGCATTGCGGGTAAATGGGTGCCAAAAAACGCACGATAGATCCAACTGGTGATGATTGCAAATATAAATCCGCCATAGATTCCCTCAACGGTTTTATGTGGGCTTACGGAAGGCGCAAGGGGAGTTTTCCCAAAATGTGTTCCAATGAAATAACCGCCGACATCGGTCATTTTGGTGATGCAGACGAGCCAACCGATAACCCATAATCCCTGAGACGACCATTGGTAATGCTTGATGATTTTGATGAAAAAATGCAAATTAAAAGGGATATAAAGGAATTGGAAGAGCGATAGGAAAAGGGTTCTTGCGGAGGGTTCTATGAATAAGTTCCAATGGCATAAAAATGCAATGACCCCTAGATACAACCAATCGATTGAATCGCCAGGGAAATGAGCGCAGGTGTAGTAAATTAATAAAAATGCTAACGAGATGAGGGTGGTAACACGTCCGGTTAACGGATTTACTTGCGTGATTTGATTGTATTCCGTGATAGCACAAAAAGCGATCAGTAGCGTTGCTAAAAGGATGCCAAAGGAGTGTAATGCAACCATCAAAGCAAGCAAGGTTCCCCAGATGACAATCGAACTTTTAATGCGCGTTTGTATCATCATGAACCTCCAAAACGACGGGTACGGTGTGCGTAATCATCCAACGCCTTATCCAGTGCTTTTTCATCAAAATCCGGCCAGTAGGTAGGCGTGAAATAAAACTCGCTGTAGGCTGCCTGTAGCAGCAGGAAATTGCTCAACCGTTGTTCGCCGGATGTGCGCACGATTAAATCCGGATCAGGGATGCCTGCTGTGTACAAATACGGTTCTATATCCTTCCATTCGGTTACATTTCTCCCTTTTGGCAACGAACGGATGGCATGCATAATTTCTTCGCGTGCTCCATAATTAAGCGCGATGCACAGTGTATGGTGCGTGAATCCTGCTGTTTCCTCTATAACCTCGTTAAGCAATTTTTGCAGCGACTTGGGCAGACGCGTGATATCTCCTATGGTCTTTAGCCTGATTTTGTTTTTGATTAGTGCGGGGCGTCGTTCTTTTAAAAAATGCTTCATGATTTGGAAGATGGCATGAACTTCCATTTTCGAACGCGACCAGTTCTCAGTTGAAAAGGCATAGAGCGTAATATAGGGAATGTTGTGCTGCTGAAATGCATACTTAACGATTTCCTGAACGCGCTTAGCGCCAGCTTTGTGCCCTTCGGTTCGTATCAAATTGCGTTGCTTGGCCCAACGACCATTCCCATCGAGAATAAATGCAATATGTTGCAGGGGAGGATTGGGAACGGTGGATGGTTGTGATTCCATGAATTTAATGCGTTAAGTTGTAGGCAATGCTTTTAATCCCAAGGTGCGTAATTGTTGTGCGTCGACCGTACTTGGGCTGTTCGACATAAGGTCTTGTCCTTTTTGGGTCTTGGGGAAGGCAATAACATCACGAATGCTATGCGTTCCAGACATTAACGCTACCAAGCGATCAAATCCAAGGGCAATACCGCCGTGTGGAGGCGCTCCAAACGAAAAGGCTTTTAGCATATAACCAAAGCGATCCTGTACCTTATCAGCTGGAATTTTAATGATTTGCTCGAAGATAAAGCGCTGTAGTTCTGGATTGTGGATACGAATGCTGCCGCCGCCTAACTCAATTCCATTCAGCACCAAATCATAATGCTGACCACGGACTTTATACGGGTCTGTTTTCAACAAAGGAATATCTTCTTTAACCGGGGCTGTAAATGGATGGTGCGTGGCTACAAACTTTGCTTGTTCGGGATCATAGGTCAACAGCGGAAAATCTACGACCCATAGGAATTGGTAATCCGTATCTGAAATCGATAAACTTCCGCGTTTTACTAGGATTTTACTGATTTCTAAGCGAATTTTGCCCAATACCGTGCAGGCCTGTTCCCATTTATCCGCCATAAAGAACACACAGTCGTTATCGTGCAACTGGAGCGTTTGGGTTAAGCCTTGTTTTTCATCGTCGGATAGGAATTTAACGATGGGGGATTTCCATTCTTGCTGGGTAACTTTGATAAAAGCTAACCCTTGCGCGCCCATCTGCTTTGCGCTTTCTTCCAACTCCTTCAGTTCGCCAGCTGTCATATCGGCGAAATTTTCCACCTTTAAGGCTTTAATGACGCCGCTATTTTGAACTGTTTTGGCAAATACATTGAAATTCGAGTTCTTAAATAGCTCGCTAACATCTTGAATTTCCAGACCAAATCGACGATCGGGCTTGTCAGAACCGTAACGATTCATGACGTCCTGGAACGATAGCCGTGGAAAGGGGATTGGAATATCTACATCTAAGCAGTTTTTCCATAACGTATGAATCAAGCCTTCCATCAAAGGATATACATCTTCGCGGTCGATGAACGAAGCCTCTAGGTCGATTTGCGTAAATTCCGGTTGCCGATCAGCCCGTAAATCCTCATCGCGGAAACATTTTGCAAACGAGAAATAACGCTCAATTCCAGCGACCATCAACATTTGCTTATACTGCTGAGGCGATTGCGTTAAGGCATAACATTGACCCGGGTTTAAGCGGCTTGGAACCAAGAATTCGCGTGCTCCTTCAGGGGTGCTTTTAAATAATACCGGAAGCTCTACTTCCAAAAAGCCATTTTGGTCAAGGTAGTTACGGATTACATGCGCGGCACGATGACGCAACTGTAAACGTTTTTGGTTCACGCTTCTCCGTAAATCCAAATAACGATAAGTTAAGCGCGTATCTTCGCTAACATTTTGCGCTTTTTCATCCAATGGGAAGGGCAAGGTTTGGCAAATATTGTGTATGATAACCTCGCTTACGTTTACTTCAATCTCACCGGTTGGTAAATTTTTGTTTATGGTGTCTTGTGGGCGTAAGGCTACCGTTCCATGCGCTTCAATCACCGACTCTGGCTTTAATTGATCGATCACCGACGATAATTGTTGGGGGTTAAGGACGAGCTGAGTGATTCCTTCGCGATCCCGTAAGTCAATAAAACAAAGCCCTCCATGGTCTCTGATATGCTGTATCCAACCGATTAACAGGACGGATTGCCCTTGGTCACTTTTCCTTAAAGCACCACAATGATGCGTGCGTTTGTTTAACTCTCGTACCATATCCTTTGCATCATAGTATGCCTTTTTTAGATAATCAAAGCTTTTTTGTATCGATGATTGCCTTAATAGGTTAAGCAATAGGGGCGTTTTTCTGGTTGATTTATCAAGTGATAAATTTTATACTAAAAAAATGAGTGGTTGTTCAAAAAAGAAGAGTCAACAGCATTCTAATGTCGCATCGCAGGAACTTAAAAACAACGTAAATTCCTTGTTAAGCCACATTGGCGGTGGCCAAGGGTTGCCTGATATGTGCTTGGATGAGAACAATCATTGCATGCTGTTATTGGACGATAAAATTATCCTCAATTTGGATTTTGATGATAAAAAGGGGACGTTGGTTATTTACGCTTATATTGGTGAAGTCCCATTGGCTAATCGCGAAGCAATTTATACTCAGGCTCTAGAGGATAATTTTTTCTGGAACGGAACAGGTGGAGCTACCTTGGGATTGGATAAACAATCGCAATCGTTGATGTTGGTTAAAACCTATACGCTACCTTTGCAGGATTTTAACTCCTTTGAGGATGAATTATCCAATTTTGTCGAAATCGTAGATAAGTGGATTGTGGCTATTGAAACAGCTTCAGATACGAGCAAAGAAGTTGGTTGATATTTTATGAATACAGCAAAGGATGTGCAAAAACAGTTGGGATTAGTCGGTCATCGCATCAGACTTATTCGCCAATTATCCCCATCTTTAGGCCTCCCCAAACAGGGGCCAACCTATTTTGACGTTAAGTTTTAATAGTGTTAACGCGTTATTTACACCGCGTTTTAAGCCACTCAATAAGGCGATCGGTTCCTTCCTCAATGGATACTTGAGGAATGTAATGGAGATCCATTTTGGCCGCCGATATATCAAAATAATGATTTTGCGAAAGCTCTTTGGCTACAAAGCGCGTCATAGGCGGCATTGCTTTTATCCATAGCACTTTATAAATAACTTCCAAACAAGCCCCTAAGACATAAGCCATCTTTGGGGATAAAGCTGGGGTACGTGCTGGCGGCAATTGGAGCCGTTGTAACAATTGCTGGATCCACGACCATAGTTTTACGGGGTCGCCGGATGAAATAAAGTAAGCTTTGCCTGCAACACAGTAAGCTTTGGTTTGTAATGCTTGTAGGGCTAAAACATGAGCGTGCGCTACATCGCTGACATAGGATAAATCAACCCAATTATTGCCATCACCCACTTGACGTAATTTGTGCTTTTTAGCTACTTGCAAGAGGGTAGGTATCAGGTGATTATCTCCGGGACCAAAGATTAAATGAGGACGTAATGCAATGGTTGCTAGTTCTTCTCCGTTGGCAGCGAGTACCTTTTGTTCCGCAAGCATTTTTGTATAGGCGTAATGCCCCATGTGCGTGCGGGTTCCATAGCTGGTTCGCTCATCGGCATTGGTTAAATCTTGCCCTTTGTAAACGACGCTGGGGGAACTGGTATAGATTAAGTACTTAACCCCGTTGGTCTTACAGGCTTTGATAACGTTTTCGGTACCGATAACATTAGGACGGTAATAAGAATGATAGGATCCCCAAACTCCTGCTTTTGCTGCTACATGGAAAACGGCGTCACAACCCTTACAAGCGTTATTGACGGCTGCGTAATTTGCTAAGTCCCCACGTACGACCTCAACATTAGGCGTTTGGAAACAGGAACAACCGGAGCGGTTAAAAATACGAATGGAGGTATGGCCGGCTTTTAATAAGGCTTCCACCAGATAACGTCCTAAAAAACCAGAACCACCTGTAACTAAAATCTTCATAAACCTACGCCCTTATTAAATAAAAAGCAAAAATTGCCCAAAATCACAGCAAAATTTTAAGCTTATTGTGAAAACAAGGGGCTTTTATTAGCCTTAAAACTGCGATAAAAAGCGTTCATCGTTTTGGTACAACGCACGGATATCATCAATACCCAAACGCAGCATAGCTAATCGTTCTATGCCAATCCCAAATGCAAATCCTTGCCATTCGTCTGCCGACAGCCCGCAGTTGGTTAAAACCTTAGGGTTTACCATTCCGCAACCTAATACTTCAATCCAGGTGTTATGAAATTTACCTAAATTTTCTGCAAAAATATCCACTTCAAAGCTAGGCTCGGTAAATGGGAAAAAGCTGGGACGTAAGCGCGTTTTAAAGTGGGTACCAAAAAATTCTTTGATGAAGTAATCGAGCGTTCCTTTTAAATCAGCAACCGAGGTTGTTTTATCGACACAAAGCCCTTCGATTTGATGAAAATTAAAGCGATGCTTGGCATCATCGGTATCCCGGCGAAACACACGACCAGGTGAAATAATTTTCAGAGGTGGTTGGTGCTTTAACAGCGTTCGGATTTGAACCGTTGAGGTTTGTGTACGCAACAAAAAAGGCTCATTTCCCTTCTTTGAGGTCGTATCACAACAAAAATTATTGAGAAAAAAAGTATCCTGTTCCGAACGAGATGGATGATCCGGCGCAGCATTTAATGCATCGAAGCAGTACCATTCGGTTTCAATTTCGTTCCCTTCCTGAACGACATAACCTAGGCGTTTAAAAATGGATAAGATATGTAAGCGAACCTGAGTGAGGGGATGAAGCGGTTTTGCAGTAGGGTAGGGCGATGGTAGGGTAGGATCTACCGGCGTACCTAGTCGCTTTAACCGCTCTTGCTTGTGAAGCGCATACGTTTTCTCTGCAAGTGCATCCTCCAGCGCATTTTTAATCGCATTGAGTTGCTTCCCACGTTCACTTTTTTCAGACCCTGTTAGTGATTTGAGTGTTTTTAGTTGCTCAATTAAGGTGCTTTTGGGGCCCAAAAACTGCGTTTTTACCGACTGAAGCTCCGTTAGGTCAGCGCATTGTTGAATGCGCTGTAGGGATTCCGTTTTTAACTGCTCTAATGAATCTACATCCATTTTAGAGAAGCTTCCATTGCACGGCGTTACTTGGATGATTTTGAATCAGCCGTCTTGAATTGCGACTTTACTTGTTCCACGAGCGTTTTAAAGCCTGCTTCATTGCGGATTGCAAATTCGCTTAATTGCTTACGATCGAGATTAATTTTGAGGGCTTTTAATCCGTTGATAAAGCGGCTGTAGGAAATTCCCAATGCACGACAAGCCGCATTAATACGGACTATCCATAATTGGCGAAATTCTGATTTTTTCTTCCTACGATCGCGGAATGCGAAATTTCCAGCGCGCCATACTGCATCGTTGGCATACCTAAACAGACGCGACTTGTTACCGAAGTAACCGCGTGCTCGTTTTAACATCCGCTTACGACGTTGCTTTGTTGCAACCCCATTTGTAACTCTTACCATATCATTCCTCTTGTTTTAACCAACATAAGGTCGTCGTAAACACCCTATGTCGAATTGTTTTAAAATATTTTATAACAGAGCCATGGCTTTTCTTACCACGTTAGCTTGCCGTGCATTGCCCAAGTGAATATCTTTACTGGCTCTGCGCGATTGAGAAGGTGTTTTGTGGCTCAAAAAATGCCGAAACCCTGGCTTACGTAATAAAACCTTACCGGTCCCAGTAACTTTAAATTTTTTAGCGATCGATTTTTTGGTTTTTAACATAATTTTCTCATTAACTTAAAAAACTTTTTTATGGATGTAAAGAGGAAATAAAACTTTTGTTGTTCAAAGGGTTAGACGATAAATGCTCGCAGCTATTTAGATAAAAGTCTCAAATGGTAATTGGGATTTTTAAATGGCCCAACCACATTGATGGTAAAACTATGCGTTAAAGGGTTCAATAAAAACTTAAGGGATTTGAGGCTCAATATCTTTTTGGATGGCGGGAACATTAGGTTGGCGCTAGCCTGAATCTGCTTGTTGTGAATATCGATTTCTCCTTTGGTAATTAGTTGTGACGAAGAGCCTACTAACCTTAGCTTATTCGACCTAAGTTTTTTTTCTGTGAACGAAAAATCACCTATTAAGCGGTTGAATTGAAGGGTGGTGCTCGATTTAAGCGGATCGAAAAATAATAATTTATAGATCGGCCCCAATAAGTGGATGCGGTACAAATTGGGATTACGGAAATCAATGCTTCCTTCGCCGGTTAATTGAGGAATTGGATTCCATTGCCCGCGTGCGTTTATAGTAGTGTTTAAAACGCCATAGTAGGTATAACGGTTATTTTCAGGAACATCTTTGACCCAATCTTGGAAAATAGGATGACGTAATAAAGCTTCTGTGTGAATATGTTCCCCGCTTAGCTTTAAGGTAAAACGTTGCTCATCCCAGCTAAAGGTTGCTGTTACTGGATCGGTTCCAAACAAAAGGCATTCAAGCTGTTTGACTTGAGTTTTGCTTGGCTGCCAGAGTATAGTGCTCTTGAATGCATCCATCGGTAGCTCTTGGAATGTTAATGTTGGCGATTGAATGGTGATGTGCGTAAAATCTGTTTCGGCGGGTACATTGGATACACATCCTCGAAATTGCGCATGAATAACGTCTTTCGGTTGGCATTCCTTAAGAATACTCCCTGCGTTTATCTTTACCAAATCCTCTAAAAGCGTTTGCCATGTTTTTGCACCCAGCGTTCCTCGGCCGCTAAAGGTCCATACATCCTTAACATCCAATAGGGGGTCGTAATCCCAAATAATTTTGCATGTTCCTGCTCCTTGATAGGTCGCTAGGGAGTGAATCGCCAGGATGCATTGTTCCATCCGCGATGAAAAGGTCATACCTAGGTGCTTAATCAATTCATCTTGGTAGATAAAATCGTTACCGGTGATATATCCATAGATCTGTAACGCTGGGTTATGGGGATACCATTTGATCACTAGATCGATGTAAGGAGCGGAGTTTGGAAAGGTAAAGGGGCGGGAAAATGGCCCCCACCATTCAGGCAAGTAAGCTTCGATAAGGCCTGTTACGGCGATAGGGCTGCGACCTTGGCAAATAACATGCCCTTGTTGGCTCCAATTCTGATATGCTCCATTTACGTTGAAATCAATTTGTGGTCCTGTAAATGCGATGGAGAAGTGTTGTTGGGTTTCGCTGTTTGCTAGGGTTGTATGATTGAGGTGAGCGTGAATAGTGGATAAACCTATGGGATTGCCATGGTCGCAATTCAGCTCTAATGGGCCACTGACTAAATTGAGCGTGCCATGATTTGGGTCCCCTTTAACAACTCCATGGGTTACCCCTGTGATATTTGGCTGCATGGGAACCTTATCGGTAGCCTTTAAAATTGCCTGACCATAATCCGGTTCGATGGACATCCGCACTTCGTTAATAGCCCAATGGTGTTGGGGAATGGTATACTGTACGCTTCCTTTGAGCCAAGAAGTGTTATGGGTAAGGTACGCATACACTTGCAGTGGTTTTTTGAGCGAGTAGGACGGTAGATAGAGATAGGCATCGGTGGGTTGGTCGCCAAGCGTTAAACAACCGTGTCCATGGATAGAGCGCGCAGTGGGGTTCAGCGATAGGGTATGGGTTCCTCCTAAATGCAGTTGCGTTCCAGAACCATAAGGGGTTTTTAGCGATTGAATGTACAGGTGGGTACAAGCTGATTTAGGTTTTCGAAAATTGGTATGCCCTGAAATTTCTTCGCAGGTTACCGCACCTATAGTTAAGCGAGATAGGTGATAAAACGCTTGGGTTTTGAAGCAACGAACGTACAAATCGCGAACCGTAATAGGAGCGGAACCCTGTGCGAGAGATTGTTTAAGGAGCTGGTGGATAGGGATAAAGTGGTCGCTGTGTAAGCAAATATCCCCATAAGTAGGGTGAGAGGCGATTAGCGAGCCGCGATAACTTTTAAGTTTCTTTTGAACGCATGCGTAAATATTGGAATAAACCTTCTGTTCATTTTTGAAGGTTCCGTTTTGAACTGCTAACGTTAGTGTTAGGGGTAATTGGAATGATACTTCTAGGTCGGGACAGGTAAAGATTCCAGCTTCGGTTTTTAGAATGGGATTTATGAGGTGCAATCGGCCATTCACTAGGGTAACTTTGGCTGTTTTGAGCTTAATCCCAAGCAAATGGGCTCCGTATTGCACGATAGGGGTAACGACAATCGGTTTAGAGGAATGGGTGATCAGACCCAAATAGCCTATTCCTATGAGCAACAGTAGGATTTGAACGCCCCTAAATCGTTTCATAGCGCTTATTGCTTAGATTTTTGGACAATCTTCGATAAGAAACGCTGCCAATCTTTGTTAAATACAAAGTTTTTGTTCAAATAGTGACCTATGAGAGGTTCATCTTTTGAACCGGGATCAATAAACTGCAGTTCGTACGTTTTCAGGATTCCTTGAGGATTTTGTGTGGTAATAATAAGGGTATAAATTACTAAGTTATTTAAGAAAATCTGAGTAGAAGAGGCTTCCACCCAATGATCAGCTGGTAGGGTCGCGAAAAAGGAATGAGGAATATCGACCCAATCAACGGTTTGTAATTCAGGATGCAGGGTTGATGAAAGGTTGATGCTGACGATCTGTTCTTGGGCATCCCATGCCCATACCGACTTGTTTGTATCTATTAAGGTAAATAAGGTTAATAATTTATTGGGGTCTATTCCGTTTAAGACGCAGCTATAGGAATCCTGTGCGCGTTGAGCATATACCTGCTTCGGTGTTACCCAAAAGGTGATTGACTGCTCTGTGCGATTGTTGAGATTCAGGGTTAACGCTATGCATTTACTATCGCTAAAACTTTGTTGTTCGGTTAGATAGCGTTCAACCGTAGCGGTATTGAGTTCGGTGAAAAATGGTTGAATTACCGTGGAGGTGAATTCTTGGGTAACGACCAAATGATTTTGTTGATCGTATAACGCTGCTTCGTACTGTTGACCGTTGATAGAGGTAACCTTAAGCGTACGATTTTGATAGGAGCAGGAGAAAGAATGGATATCCGATAGGTCGGTATGCCAAAAAGCACGTTCTAAATACCGTTCTTGCACATGCAGCAATTCATCAATGTATGGGGTTTGTATCCACTTTAACGGTGTATTATCCGATAGCTTTACAATATACTGATCGGTTGTGCCTTGAATGGGCAGCAACTGTAATTTGAAGGTTGTAACTCCGTCCGAAAGCGAAAGGGTATATAAACGGGATTTTTCGATAAAATCAGGATTGTAGGTTTGAATTTCACTGGTGGTTAAAAAACGCTCGAATTCCAATTCGAGGATGGATTGGCATAGCTTTTGTATAGCTAAGGAATCAATTGGGGTGTTACAGCTCGATGAGCTCCATTGTTGGTTTTGCTTATTGAGTACAAGCGTATATTGCGGTGTGACCAGTTGGAGATGAGTAACATCCGATAGGGGAATTAAAAAGGGAGTACACCACTGTTTTATGGACCCCTTAAGCAGGGTTATTAAGGATGGAGGAACAGAGGCTAAGCGATTCCATTCGTTCGCGTAAATCGGTTGGTCATTTTCGTTATCATTGCCAATTTGCAGGGTATACGTTTGCTGATCGTCAGCGCATCGAATCGTGTACGATGGAAGCTCAAGACCATAACGCATTTTTTGGTCTACCGTCAGCGTAACGTTTTCTTGTTGCGGTTTAACTTCCGTTAGGAGCTTTTTCAGCAGTAAATCGACGGTTAAAGTGTTTGCTTCGTGTGTAAAGGGCTGTGTTAATTGCCACCCAGAATGGCTTTTGTGCAGTACAATTTTCGATCCTTGTTCGGCGTTAGTTAATTCAATGGTGTGCACATTGAATAAAAATGCTTTTGTGTGCGTTTCGGCAACAGTCGTTTCCATATGCCAATGGAAATACAGTACAACTGCGATCCATAAGCTGTTTAAAAACACTAAAAGGTAGGTAAGTCCAAAATGCATTTATCGCTTCCTAACTATGAAAATCGTTACCCCTAATAGGCAAGCTATTAAAGGTGCTATGAGATAATATAGGGTGTAATAAGGAAATAGTTGTGGATTGAGGGAAATACTGATTTCATTTGTGCTTTCTTCTGGAATCGATAGGGGTGGGGTATCGCTAAAATAGTGGCCAATGCGCTGTAAAAACAAAGCATTGTTTAAATAATTGATGTATTGGTTGCTAAGCCAATCAGCACAACCGAGCACAAT
>DGGR01000013.1 GCA_002392285.1 Verrucomicrobia bacterium UBA3869 | reverse complement strand
TAAGTACGTCCATTCCGGTTCGTTGCTCTATAACTTTACCCTGTTTGTACGCGCCGAAAAGTTCGAAACGCTGTTCGAAGTCGGTTACCGCCATATCGGGCTACATCAGATGTTCGGCGCTAAGTTGTACGGCTATACCATCCCAAAATTGGCTAACCTCCATTCCGACCAGGTCTATATCGGTGTAGGGAGATCCTTCTAAGGACGTTACGAAGCGGCGATATACTGCTGAGCTAAGCGTTCAAACAAGTCCCCGCGTTCTGCATAGGATGAAAACTGATCCCAGCTGGTAAAACCGGGGCTAAGTACTAAATTGAAGGGTGCCTTTTGAGGTAATTGTATAAATACTTGTTCTAAGCGTTTACAATGCTGTACGGATGCATGAAATTGATGGGCTTGCTCAAACAATTGTTCGCCCGTTTCACCTACTAAATAAATTTGTTCAATCGGATAAGCATTCAATAAATCGATAAATCCTTGCAACGCTTCACCCTTGCTGCCGCCCCCTAAAATCCAATGTAAATGCGGTAGGTGCTTCAAACTTTCCAAAGCTGCTTTAACTGCATGCAAATTGGTACCCTTGGAATCGTTCCAAAACGCCACTGTATCCGTTTTGCAGCAACAATGGAGTCGGTGAGGTGCTTGTTTAAAGTGCGTTAGGCAATGAGCAACAATTGCATCATCAATTCCCTTTAAACGCGCATAAGTTTGAATGAGAGCAAAATTCTCACGTTGGCCATAAGAAAAGCTGTTGGGAAACTGGGTTAGTTCCTGATTTTTGACCGCATCCGGTTCAACAAACTGCAGAGTAGGGCATGATACCCCAAAATGCTCCATCCATTCCCGTAAATTAGGGCCGCAGATACACGGACCATCCGTTAAGGTCAACAGATGGTATTTCGCCAAAAAATACTCTTTCAATCCGCCGTGGTAGTCCAAATGATCCGGAGCAAAGTTGGTCCATAGAGTACAAATTGGACGAAACCATTGTAAGGAGGCTGCTTGAAACGAACTGACTTCGCACACATACACTCCTTGGTCGGATAACGCTGCATCTGCAACCGCTTGCGATAACACACAGCCGTTATTACCTACCGATAACGCTTCCTGTCCATTATCCCGCAACAATTGAGCCATCAACTCCGTTACCGAGGTCTTCCCATTGGTACCGGTTACCGCTATAATCGGATTGGTAAAGCAGGTAGCTGCAAAATCCAGTTCATTAACACAGAGCGCATGAGCCCGTTGCGCTTGAATTCTCCAAGGATGATGGGGAGCAAAACCTGGGCTAAAGATACACAGGCCGTAGGATTCAAAGCGCGGCGACTGTGCTTCTTGCTCATCTAACAGCTCATAAGACCAATGGAGCGCTTTACATAAATTTGCTGCTCCTTTCCCTGATAAGCCAGCCCCAAAAATTCCAACCAATGGTTTTTTATGCAAAAACGGCTCTAATTTGCACTGCATGGTTACCGCAATTTTAACGTCATAAGCCCCATGAGGGCACATAGCACTGAAATAATCCAAAAGCGCACCACAATTTTGGGTTCCGATAAGCCTGATAATTCAAAATGGTGATGAATCGGCGCCAACTTAAAGCAACGTTTATGGAACAGTTTGAGCGAAGTAAGCTGGAGGATAACCGATAGCGTTTCAATTACAAAAACAAAGCCAATTATTACTAAGGTAAAGGCTTGTTGGGTAATCAGCGCAACACACGCAATCCAAGTGCCGATCGCCAATGAACCAGTATCCCCCATAAAGATTTCCGCTGGGTAGGTATTAAACCACAAGAAAGCTATGCCTGCGCCTGCTACTCCCCAACATAACACTGTTAATTCTTCGACACCGCGCAAATAGGGAATGTTTAAGTAATGGCTAAAGTTAATATTACCCGTACAATAAGTAACTATAGAATAAGTCAGTAACACAATCACCGAACAGCCAATAGCCAATCCATCCATTCCATCGGTTAAATTAACCCCATTGCTGGTCCCAGAAATAACAAAAAACCAAAACAAAAATAAGAGCATAGGCGGTAAGGTCGTTACCCAAGGATGTTTGAAGAACGGCAATTGAAGCCCATCTATCTTCGAACCCACTTCGGGAATTCTTAGCAAAAAGTACAGCAAACCCAATGTTACTAACCCCTGCGCTAACCATTTAACGTGGCTACTAACCCCGCGCGCATTTTTACATTTTACTTTCAGTAAATCATCCGTTAAACCCAATACCCCCATCAACAATCCCACAACCAAGGCACTACAACTATATACATTGGGTTTCATCCACAATAAGGCAGTAATCAATACACCCAAAACAATTGCAACACCTCCCATGGAGGTCGTATGCTTCTTGCCTTGATGTAATTGTTCCAGCTGATTAAACACACTTTTTACCTCAAATACCTCTGCAGTACGTTCGGTATTGATTGCGTTCAATCGCTGAAGCCACTTAAAGATTTTTGGACTAATCCACAACCCCCACAATAATGCCGTTACACAGCCCATGGCACTGCGAAACGTTACATAACGAAATAATCGCAAGGGTCCGCAGATTGATTCCAATAAGCACAAATAATAGAGCATGTTCTTCTAATAAGAATGATAACGCTAATTGGCTGCAAACTCGAGTTTTATTACTGGTGGCTAGGAGTGGACTCGAACCACCGACACAAGGCTTTTCAGGCCTCTGCTCTACCGACTGAGCTACCTTGCCACAAACTTACAACATTAATATGAATAAACAAAATCTACCGTCAACCTTTTTCGTTGCTATCCTTAGCGTATTCCGTCATTAACATGATTACATTAAAAAACTAAGTACGTTAGTAAGCGGAAAATAGTATGCCCCTCATGATATTATTAGCAGGCCCCACTGCATCGGGCAAAACGGAATTGGCCTTAACTTTGGCTCAACGCTATAACTGTGAAATTCTATCATGCGACGCTTCGTTATTCTATCGCGGCATGGACATCGGTACCGCTAAACCAAGTCCTTTGGAACGCGCCCAAGTTCCTCATTGGGGCATCGATATTACTGAACCCAACAGCTACTTTTCCATTAAAACTTTTATTCAATACGCTCAGCAACGCGTTGAGGATATAACAAGTCGCAACAAAAACGTATTGGTGGTAGGGGGATCCGGCTTCTATTTGAAAAGCTTTTTAAGCCCCATGGTAGATGACCTAGCGCCCGATTTTGCCATTCGCCAGCAAATTGCGGACTTAGAACAACAGAAAGGCTTTGAAAGTTGCCTAAAACGACTGCAGGCCTTAAATCCGAACTTACCCCCATCTCTCGACACAAAAAACCCGCGGCTTATTAAAAAGCTATTAGAACGGTGCCTGTCATCCGGATTACCACTGGAAGAACTTACAAGCCAATTTAAAGCACAACCCATTCCCTACGCGCATTTTCAAAAGCTCACCCTGTGTATTCAAAAACCCCTAGAGGTGCTTAAATGGCGCATTCGGGCGCGTACGCATGCCATGCTACAAATGGGGTTGGTTGATGAGGTCCAACGCCTTAATGAGGCTCATAAATTACTTCCAGGGTACCCTGCAACTTCCGCCATTGGTTATCGCGAAACCTTAGCTTTTTTAAAACATCCAAGCTCCGTGCAGGAACTAGAACAAGAAATTGTTCATAACACCTACGCTTTGGTCAAAAAACAGCTAACTTGGCTACGCCATCAAATCCCCATAGATCGCTGGATTTTATAGTTTTCTGGGGCTATTTGTTAAAAAATAAGTAAAAGAATTTGCATTTTTCTGATAAAAACCTTTGCTTATAGAATATTTCAAGCGTCCTGTTCGTCTAGAGGTTAGGACATCGGGTTTTCATCCCGGCAACAGGAGTTCGATTCTCCTACGGGACGCCAGTAATTTATAATGCTGAAGATGTGCCCTAAAGATAGGCTGTCCAAGCCTTCTTGATGTATCTCCCTCAAAATCCTATAGGGATGTTTTTTGAAAAATCTTCACATTTTTACCTAAAAATAGCTTGCAAAAGACAAAATTTCGGTTTTAGTAAAGGGCAATCATGAAAGCGGTTATTCAAACACAAGGACGACAATTCACAGTTCAAGAGGGCGATATCTTGAAGGTTAACCGTTATCCCAATACAGAAGCAGGTAAGACCCTCGATATTAAAGATGTGTTGATGTGCGAAGATGGTGCGGATGTACGTTTTGGTAATCCCTTATTAAAAAATGCAGTAGTGCAAGTTAAAATTTTAGAAAACAAGCGCGACCATAAAGTTCATATTTTAAAACATCGTCGTCGCGGAGGATTTCAACGGAAACAAGGATTTCGCCAAGAACTTTCGGTTATTCGCGTTGAATCCATTAAGGTAAAATAAAGAGAGGGTTATATGTCGCATCATGCCGCACAAGGTTCGTCGAAAAACGGACGCGATAGTCGTTGTAAAAATTTAGGTGTAAAACGTTATAGTGGGGAACTAGTCCATGCAGGAACCATCCTAATGCGTCAACGGGGTACCAAATATCGTCCTGGTTTAAATGTCGGACTCGGTAGGGATTTTACCTTGTTCGCTTTAATCGATGGCATCGTTGTATGGGACAAAGCCCATCGTAAAGTAGCAGTTAATCAACCGGCTGCTTAATTAAGCAATTAGTAGCCTTCATAAAGAAACCTATAATTTTTTCAATTTAACGCTTATCTGTTAAGTTTGTGTGACTACCTTTTCTCGAGAAGATGCTTTTTTGATTTTAAATGCGCTTCCCAAAATTGGCTGGATTACTCTCAACAAACTTTTACAGTATTTTGACAATGATCCCCAAGCCATTCTTCAGGGCAAAGAGGACGATTTTAAACGTATTGCAATTCCGGCAGGAGTCATTAAATCGCTAAAGGAATGGCAAAAATTGTTCAATTTCGATAAAGAAAAGCAGCACCTAGAAAAAACAGGTGCTCATTTTATCTCGTTTGAGCATCCTTCGTATCCCCAGTTGTTAAAAACTATCTATGATCCACCGATTGGGTTGTATTATTTAGGAAATTTTTACCCAGAACGAAACTCAATTGCCATCATAGGTAGCCGTTACGCAGATGTTTACGGGCTACAGATTGCCGAACGCTTTGGAATTGAATTAGCCGAAAGAAACTGGACAGTAGTTGGAGGGTTTGCACGCGGGATAGATACGGCAGCACACAAAGGCGCACTTAAAGCCCACGGTTATACCATTGCGGTTTTGGGATGCGGTCTGGATTACATTTATCCCTGCGAAAATGTAGATTTATACGCCCAAATTAAAGAACAGGGGTGCTTAGTATCCGAATTCCCATTTGGGACACAAGTAGGACGGATGACCTTTCCGCGAAGGAATCGGATTTTATCTGGCATGACCCAAGCAACTTTGGTGGTTGAATCGGATATCAAAGGCGGCAGTATGTTAACGGCCGTACTGGCTAACGAACAAAATCGGCAGGTATTTGCGGTTCCTGGGCCAATTGATGCGCCTATGCATCGCGGCTGTCACCATTTAATCCGCAATGGAGCCACCTTGGTAACCTGCGTTGATGATGTGTTAGAAGATTTAAAAAGCGCGCCACCCTTGCCCTTGCAATTAGATCTTGGCGCCCGTGTTCAGCGGGTTAAAAGCGGCAGTAAGCCAGACCTTAATTCAAATGAGTTGCAGATTTATGAATTGCTGGAAGAAAAGGGGGCCCTGTGTGATGCAGAAATTTGTGAATTACTGGACCTAAAGCCTGAATTCTTTCAAACCTTCATCTTTCACCTCGAGGTAAATCATTGGATTAAGCGCCGACCCGATGGGTTATACGAACTCATATCATGAACCCATTTCAGTCCATTACCTGCGGCCCTTATCAAACCAAAGTTTATTACGCCATCGACTCTCGTTCGGCATTGGTGATTGATGCAGCTCCCGAAAGCTTCGACGCCCTAAAAAGCCTATTAATCGGTAAAAAAGTCCAGGTATTATTAACCCATGGGCATTGGGATCATGTTGCGGATGCATCCAAATTTCAGCAGGAATTACACGCAACGCTTTATGGGCATCCTGCCGATAGCGATTGGTTCAACGGTATTCATCAACCCAGCGTCATGCTTCCGGGGACACAATACACTCTTTTTACCCCCGACCATTGGCTTCAGGACAACCAAATCATCGAAACCTTTATAGGAGCCTTTCAAGTATTGCACTTGCCGGGTCATACAGCGGGTTGCGTTGGGTTTCATCAAGCAAGCAGCGGCATTTTATTTTCAGGCGATACTCTTTTTTGCAACGCGGTTGGGCGAACCGATCTAACCGATGGCTCTTTTAAGTCGTTAGCAACCTCCATCGATAAACTGCTGCAGTTGCCACTAACAACGCAGGCATTCCCAGGGCATGGGCGTTCAACTACCCTTCAGGAAGCCAAAGTATTTTGGGACAACGAGTACCGCTAATATGCGTTAAAAGCTATTTGTTCAGCTTCAACTTGTTCGCTAACCGGTCAAAGATAATCGCCAGAGCACCATTTCCTGTTACGTTGCACGATGTGATAATGGGATCGAACAGGATGTAAAGCGCAGTTACCAAAGCTAACATATCTGCGTTGAGCCCCAAATAATGTTGCATAATCGGCAGCATGACCAGTACCCCGCCGCCCGGAACCGCTGCAACCGCAAACTTTGCCAAGATAAAATGAAAGGCAAAGGGCAAATAACAGTAAGCATCGGGAAATTCCATGCCGAATGAAGTCATAACCGCCAGGGCAACCATAGGGATAAAAAAGCAATCACCCACCAAATGAATATTGACGCTAGAGGGAATAATGATAGCGGCATTCTTCTCATCTGTTACGTTTTTTTCAGCAGCCTTTATGGATAGCGGCAAGGCAGCAGCGCTCGACATAGAGCTAAAAGCAGTAATAACCGCTGGAATAACATTTTTTAAATAATACAAAAAAGTAGCTAGTTTAAAGTGCGATAAAACTGCAAATTCAAGCAGCACCAAACCAAAGGATGTACAGAAAAACACCAGCAAAACAGGCAAATAACCCCTAACAATCGCAGTTAAAACCCCATCACTTTGTAATTTGATAACCGTACCAATGATAAATAGAGGCATAATCGGGATTAAGCACTTAAAAAACAAAGTACAAAAACGCCCCAACACCCCTATGAACTTTGATACATTTATTGGGATAATTCCTAAGGCAAAACCCAAACATACCCCTGATATCAATGCACAGTTGTTGGAAACCAAAGGTGATAATTTAATGGAAAACGCAGGTATCAATTGGCTAGCAGTAGTGATAGCCCCCGTTAACTGCCAACTTTTATGGGGAAGTGCTATAAACGCCCAATAAGATAGCCACGTATTACAGAAATTCGAAAGACAAATAAGTGGTAAAATTAGCACAATTGACTTCAAGGCTTTCGCGCCCAGACGAACCATCGAAGTAATGATGAGGGAAAAGATAACGAACGGTAAGCAAAAGATTAACCCCTCTTTAATAGTTAAACTAATTGCATACAGGATAGTTTTAATAGAGTAGGGGATCATGGGTTCGCTTACAATCGACCCCACCAAAGCCACCAAGAAAACCAATGGCATAGGAAAATGCTTGCTCTTACCCATTTTATCCTTCATATTTTCATTTTTATAACTACTTATAAGTAATGGAAAGTAAAAATACCTTTCGTGGATTAAGTTGGTTTTTCTTAAGCTTAATCGTCAGTGTCAGTTTGGATGTGCTATCCAAAAAAGCCGGTCAGTCGTTAAGCGGCGCCGAAGTCACGTTTTATCGTTACCTATTGGCTTCGTTGGTGCTCGTTCCTTTTCTGATGCATCAATGGCTACAAGACGGTTTTGGCATTACTCCCTATTGGAAAGTGCATATCTTCCGTGGACTTTTGTTGTTTGGCGCCATCTGGCTCCGTTGCTACGGATTGCAATATGTGGCCATCAATACAGCAGTGGTATTGAATTATGCTGTTCCGTTTTTTACCCTAATATTTTCCGTCCCCTTACTGCATGAACACAGCAGCCGTAGCCGATGGATAACCACCCTAATCGCTTTCAGCGGGCTTTTGATTGTCCTCAACCCAAGCGATATGTCGGGAAAATACGTCAGCATTCTGTTATTGTCCGCATTCATGTTCTCGCTGGTAGATATTTATAATAAAAAGTATATCTGCAAAGAATCCATGATTAATATGCTGTTTTATACCGCCTTATGTGCGTTTATATTCAGCATCTATCCTGCGTACAAGAATACAACCTGTACTTTTTTTACAGGGTTATGGAATAACTTATGGGTAATTTTAGGGCTGGGCATCGGAGCAAATTTATTTTTTTATTGTTTGTTGAAAGCATTTTCATACATGGACGCATCAGCCTTAGCACCCTTCCAATACTGCGATTTCATTATTTCAGCACTGATGGGTTATGTCTTCTTCTCGGAAAAATTAACCCTACCAACATGCTGCGGGTTTGCCATTATAGCTCCATGCGCATTATTTTTAACCTACAAAGAAAGTAAAAAGAAATGACACAACTTAATCATATGTCGTCCGAAAGTGTCGGTGAAGGACATCCCGATAAAGTGGCCGATTATATATCTGATTCCATTTTAGATGCTTGTTTGGCTCAGGATCCAGCTTCCCATGTAGCATGTGAAACCCTAGTCAAATCCAACTGCGTTGTGCTCGCAGGAGAAATTACAACCAACGCTCGTTTTAATACCGAAGAAGTGGTACGTAATGCGATTCGCGAAATCGGGTATACTTACCCAGAAATGGCTTTTAGTGCAGATAAAGTTTTTGTCCTTAACTTGCTCACAGCGCAATCTCAAGAAATCAACAACGCTGTATCGAAAGACACCGAAGAAATCGGCGCGGGTGATCAAGGGTTTTTCTTCGGATACGCCTGCAATGAAACAGAAGAATTCTTGCCTCTCCCTTATGTATTAGCGCATAAGCTTTGCAAAAAACTGTCCGATGAACGTAAGATCAATGGAGTTAAGTGGTTACGACCCGATTGCAAATCCATGGTTACTATGGCTTATGATGGTTGGAATCCAGTCGCTATCGAAAATTTAGTCATTTCCACACAACACAGCGCAGATGTTTCTCAACAAGACATTGTTGCATTTTGCGAAAAGGAAATCATCCCTGCGGTTATCCCAAGCCAATACCTAACAAAGGATACCCAATTTTACATCAATTCTAGCGGTAGTTTTGTTTACGGTGGGCCTGAAGCGGACTCGGGGCTTACTGGCCGTAAAATTATTGTAGACACCTATGGTGGTTGGGCGCATCATGGCGGAGGAGCTTTCTCGGGCAAAGATCCTTCTAAGGTAGATCGTTCGGGCGCTTATTTCTGCCGGTGGGTAGCAAAAAACATTGTCGCAGCTAAATTAGCCGATCGGGTTGAGGTTCGCCTAGCCTATACCATTGGTGGAACCACACCCATTAATTACGACTTAACAACCTACGGTACCGAACATTGCGATCTACAAAAGCTACAAAAAGCTTTGCCAGAGGTATTTGATGCCCGTCCTGGTGTATTTTTGAAACGCCTCAAGATGTTCCAACCGATTTATCGGAAGACAACACAATTTGGTCACTTCACCAAAGCTGACTTGCCGTGGGAACAAACCGATTGCGTTGAAGCATTAAAATGCGCCTGCTGCTAACAGCATTCAGGTTAAGTTGTTTTGTAGGCTAAAAAAACAACCTCTATGGGCGTATCTATTGAGCTTTTGTCTCAGTTTCAAAGCTATGTACAAACATTAGCGAGCACACAGGTTGGGAATTTTATCGATGAGATAAAAGCTCAATTTCCGACCCCAAAAGAACCCTTTCTTCATCGTCTTTGTAGGAAAATCGACATTAAAGGTCAGCTGTTCGTTGCATACGACGACATTAAGGATCTACGTCCGACGTCAGATGAACAGCTAGACGATAACAATTGGTTGAAAATCATCTGGATTTTAGCCTATTTCAGCTCACAATCAGACGCTGGCATCCGTTATAAAGCCATTAATACGCTACTGAAAGTACGGGATGTACATCCAAATACCCATGAGTTCGTAGGGCAGCTATATTCATCGATTGAGGCAGAGTTATGCAAACGTTAAACTGTACGGTATTACTCTTCGAAAGCCCTATAGCGCGCGCTTATTTAGCAGTTATCAAACAGTGCGGATTTCGCGTTAAACGCATCATTAAATGCTTCAACGGAGAACAAAAGTGGAAATGGATGCCGAAAAGCTTACGTAATCCGCTTCTATGCACCAAAGATTCTGTACGAAACAACTATTGGCCTAATACTTTTCAACATAATGGCTTAGCGAAACCGATTACGGAGCGCATCTGCGAGGCCTATCAATTACCAGCGGATTTTTTTGATATCTTTTTTGTCAACGATCAAAAACTCAGTACATGTGCAAACGAAGTGCTATACTGCGATTGGGAAACGGATGGCTGGAAAAGCGACACATTATTTCAATTGCTGCAATCCTTTGGGTCAGAAACGTATCTGTTTACCGGTGGCGGCCTTGTAGCGCGTCGAATTTTAACGTTGCCCAATACCGAATTTGTGCATGTACATCCAGCGGTTTTACCCTATATACGGGGAGCAGATGGCCTCTTATGGTCAACCTTACTCAATGGCAAACCAGGGGCATCATGCTTCTATATGGTTCCCGAGTTGGATGAAGGACATCTGATTACAACCGCAGCTTGCGAGCCTGTGCAATTAGCCAAGCCACAATCCGCTGATTTAAAAACGCTGTATCGATTAATTTTCTCTTTTTACGATCCGGTTATCCGAGCTTTATGTCTTCAAAAGGTGCTGAAACAATTCGGTACCTTAAGCCATCTACCAACTCAAGAACAAGAAACGCACTTGGGGATTACTTATCATTTTATGCACCCGTTACTTCAAAAGAAGGTTTTGGACAAAATTTTTGTATAAAATACACTAAGGTTCTGTATCGATATTTGACCGAATACCAAACGTGCGCTACCTTAAAAAGGTTGTAATATGAATGCCGATCCAAAATCAAATGGGAGTAATGATGAGGATCTACAATGGCTAGAACGGTTTAAGGCCGGGAATACCCACGCATTTGATTTTATTGTACGCAAGTATCAACGGTGCTTGTACCGCATTATTTACAACATGGTTAGCAATAAAGAGGATGCGGCGGACATGTTGCAAAACGTATTTATCAAAGCCTTTCAATCCATTAAACAATTCAAAGGAGAATCCAATTTCTACACGTGGCTTTATCGTATCGCAATCAACCTGACGCTCAATTTTATCGAAAAGAATAAAAAACGCGCATCAATAGCACTCGAACCCCTAGCCAATGAGGAAGGAGTCGCGGAATTTTTAAACCTAGATAAAAACGCAAAACCAGGAGACCGAGCTTTATTATTAAAAGAATTACAAGAAAAATTGAACGAATCGCTACAAAATCTGTCTTCTATACATAGAACAGTTATTGTTTTATTTGAAATAGAAGGTTTGAGTCATAAAGAAATTGCACAAATTTTACATTGTACAGAAGGAACTGTGCGTTCACGCTTGCATTATGCAAAAGAACAATTAAAACACTCATTATTACCTTATCTCAAAGATGAATCGGAAAGAATTTAATTTAAGCCAATTATTACAGGTAAAACGTTACGAAATGCCAACAGAAGCATTTTGGGACGAATTTGATGCTCGTTTGCAACAACAGTTGGCGTCGGTAACCCCAGCACCGATTTCACCTATTCACAACTTGGTTGTATGGATGCGGCGTTTATTTCCCGTTACCGCTATCTGCATGGTGATGATTGGAATGCTGTATGCGTTAGGAGTCCAACATCCTCGTTTTATCTCGTTGAATCAACCAAACATGCTCGCAAGCTGCTTCTATTCATCGGTTGATCAAGTACCAACGTTAAATGATAAAGGAATTGATAACCTTTTATGCTCTCAGAAAAAAGTTGCCTCGCTTACCGCTAATGGTTTTCATTTTTAATGAAAATTCGATAGAGGTAAAAAGCTATGCGGTTGATTAAGAGCATTTTAAGCATTTCTATTGGATTATCCCTTAGCAGCACGCTACTAGCGTACGAAGAGCCAACGGTAGACTCATCGCCAGCAAAACAATCCCTTATTGAATTATTTAATAATTACAGCCCTTGTTGTGTACGTGTTCGATGCACCAAAGAGGGTAAGCCATGTTTTTTGAGCGGCTTTTTCGTTAGCCCTGATGGCTATATTTTAACGGCAGTAACCCACGGAAGCGATTTTTATGTTGAAACCGCAATGGGGCAGATCACAACTGCACAAAAAATAGGGGAGGACGAAATCCTTTCGATTTGCTTACTAAAAGCAAATCTTTCAAAGGAACAAACTGTACCTTGTTTCTCTTTAATGCGATCGGTGCCACCGGTAAAAATCGGCGAAAGCATTGTTAGTTTATCCTGTAAATTAGGCCAAGCGGTAGCCCCTCAAAAGGGTTACGTAACCGATATGTGTGACCGTTGCCTAGGGCATGAATTTCCTATTACCTATGTGCGTTCAACTTTACCAATTGAATCAGGAGATAGTGGCGGAGCGGTATTAAACCGACAAGGGAATCTCTATGGTATGCTGCTGCACGCTATTGAAGGGACAAGGGAAACGTTTTATATACCTCAATGGGCCTTAGAACGGATTTATCAAAATCTGCTTATTCTTGGCCACGTACCCCATGGCTATGCGGGCATGCATGTAGAAACCTGTTGGGATAAACAACAACATCAGGTATGTTTGCGCATCGTATCGATTGACGCGGGTTCCCCTGGGGAACAGTACAAATTCAAAGTAGGCGATATTTTAACCCATCTCAATGGAGTAGAATTGTACACGCTGGAGGATTTAAAGAATTATCTATTTTTAGCAGCCGATCAAGGTGTTTTGTGGTTTACCGTCATTCGCGGTAATAAGACCCTACAATTACCCTTAAAAATGAGAAAACATAAATAAATTATGGAGCCAGATCATCTAAAGAAAATTATTCGTTTGATGGTGGAAGCCGATTTAAGCGAACTATCCATAGAAGATAAAAGCGCTAAAATTAGCCTCAAGCGGGGTACTTGTGTAACAGCTACTTCTGCCACCCCATCAATTCCTACCATTCCTGTTCAAGCTCCTAATGTACCAGCAGCTGCAAACATTCCTGCAGCTCCATCTGCTGAACCTGCCAATACCTTTATCATCAAATCGCCCATGGTTGGTACATTCTATGCCTCTCCAAACCCTGATGCCAAACCTTACGTTGAAGTAGGTTCTACCGTCAATAATGATACGGTAGTATGCGTTCTAGAAGCCATGAAGGTCATGAATGAAATTTGCGCGGAGTGTTCTGGGAAAATCATAGAAGTTTTGGCCAAAAACGGGTCAGCCATTGAATACGGTCAGCCATTATTCAAGGTACAATTAAAGGCATGATCACTAAAGTCCTTATCGCGAATCGCGGAGAAATCGCATTACGGGCGATACGCGCTTGTAAAGAATTAGGCATTAAATCCTTAGCGGTTTACTCCGAAGCCGATCTTCAATCCTTACCCATACAATTAGCCGATGAAGCAATTTGTATTGGGAGCGCTCCTGCGTCCTTAAGCTATTTAAAGCCCGATCGTATTTTGAGTGCGGCTGCCGTTTGCAATGCAGATGCGGTTTACCCAGGATATGGATTTTTATCTGAAAACGCTACTTTTGCGGAACAATGTACTGCAAATGGGATTAAATTTATTGGACCAAGCGCCAAAACCATCCAATGCATGGGAGATAAAGTCATAGCTCGTCAAATGGCTCGAAAGGCTGGCGTTCCGATTATCCCTGGCAGCGATGCCATTACGGATGAACGCAAAGGCTTAAAGGTTGCCAACAAAATTGGTTATCCGGTGATTATTAAGGCGGCAGGTGGTGGCGGCGGCAAAGGAATACGCGTTGCAAACAACAACATTACGTTTATTAAAGAATTGCGTGCGGCTCAAATGGAAGCCGAAAAAGCATTCAGTAATCCTACTGTTTACATAGAAAAATACATTGAAGAACCGCGGCATATAGAAATTCAAGTGTTAGCGGATTCTTATGGGCATGCAATTCACGTTGGCGAGCGCGATTGTTCTCTCCAACGCAACCATCAGAAGTTAATTGAAGAAGCGCCATCAATCTTTCTCGATAAAAACCTACGGGAACGCATGGGTAAAGCAGCCATTAAGTTGGTCAAAAAATGCCAATATGAAGGAGCAGGAACCGTTGAATTCTTGGTCGATAAGCATGGGAATTTCTACTTTATCGAAATGAACACCCGTATTCAGGTGGAGCATACGGTAACCGAAGAAGCTATGGGGATTGATTTGGTTCAATGGCAGTTGCGCATCGCTAACAAAGAACATTTAACGTTACAGCAAAAAGATATTAAGTGCATAAATCATGCGATTGAATGCCGTATTAATGCAGAAGATCCAGACCGTAATTTTGCACCTTGCCCCGGAACCATCACCTTTTATCATGAACCGGGTGGGCATGGTATTCGCATAGATTCTCATGTTTATCAGGGATATACAATTCCGATGTACTACGATAGTATGATCGGTAAGTTGATTGCGATTGGGGCTAACCGCGAAGAAGCTATTAAACGCATGCAACGCGCCCTGGATGAGTACATCATTGGGGGAATAAAAACCTCAATTCCGCTGTGCAAAAAACTCATTTCAGATCCCGATTTTCAATCAGGCCGCATCCATACGCATTTTATCGAAGCTTTTTTGAAAAAAGCGAATGCGCCTCAACCAGACAAAAACGATAAGTCCAATAAAAATAAGTCGTAAATTATAACCAACGCAAAACCGTTTAACCTATGGCATCGATTGAATTACAAGAAGTTTTAAAAACAGTTATGCGTTATACTTGGGATACCGCACACTTTTTAGCACCGTATTGCTGGCGCTATCGGCTGGAACTAGGAATTATCATCCTCATCGTTTTGTTGGTGCATTGGGTCCGCAAATACCAAAAGGCACACGCACCCATTCATGTATACTCCAAAGAAGGGGCTGATTTTTTCGTTAATCGTACGGCCATTTTAAAACTCATCCGAAATAATATTGCCCAAACGAGTTTTGGTACCGCAAAACGGATTCTGTTGAAGGATACAAGACGCTATATTAAAGTTCGTTTAACCGTTGTATTAGCATCTGGACAATCTTTTGAACAAGCATCTTCTGTTTTTCAAGCTTGCGTTAAAAGCGCTATTATTAGTACGCTAGGTGAAAGCAAGCCGTTGCGTATTTCTGTCATTTTAGATAAAATTGAACAGGGATGCACAAAGGAAGAATCGAATAACCCCAATGGGTATCAATAAAGATTCAATTATTTTAACGGGGGATCGTCCAACCGGTCCCCTACATTTAGGGCATTTTGTTGGTTCTTTGCAAAAGCGGGTCGAATTGCAAAACCAATGCAAGCAGTATATCATGATAGCTGATATGCAGGCCTTAACTGACTACTTTAAAGAACCAGCAAAAGTGGTTCAAAATGTAACCGAGGTTGTTAAGGATTATTTGGCTGTCGGCATTGACCCTGAAAAAAGCACTATCTTCATTCAATCTCAAATTCCTGAGTTAACGGAATTAACAGCTCTGTTTATGAATTTGGTCACCACAGCGCGTTTGGAACGCAACCCAACCATTAAAGCTGAAATACAACTGCGGCAGTTCGATGATTCAATCCCTGCAGGTTTTTTATGCTATCCTGTTAGTCAGGCCGCTGATATTACTTTGTTTAACGCGACCCATGTTCCGGCTGGCGAAGACCAAGCCCCGATGATTGAACAAACCAACGAATTGGTTAGGCGGTTCAATTATACCTACAACACCGATTGTTTAAACGAGGTCGAGCTGTTATTAAGCAACACCCCACGTTTAATTGGCATCGACGGGAACGCTAAAGCGTCGAAGTCCTTAGGCAATGCTATTTTCTTAGGAGATTCCCCAGAAACGGTACACGATAAGATTTTCTCTATGTATACCGACCCCAACCACATACGTGTAAATGACCCAGGAAGTATTGAAGGTAATGTGGTTTTCGCGTACCTAGATGCTTTCCATCCGGACAAGGCTCAGGTGGCAGAATGGAAAGAGCATTACCAAAAAGGTGGGCTAGGGGATATGTACCTAAAGCAACAGCTATGCGATGTTTTACAAAACTTATTAACGCCCATACGGGAACGGCGCAAAACGATTAGCGATGAAGAGGCTTTGGATATCGCTATAGCTGGAGCTCAAGCCATAAAACCAATCGCCCAAAATACCCTGGATAAGGTAAAACGTGCAGTCGGGATATGTTATCATTCGTCCTGAATAACCCCTTTATGAACTCTGCCCATACAAAAACAAAAGGATTCACACTAGTAGAAATTATCATTGTTTTAGCCATTATAGGTATTTTAACCTCAATGGCCTTTCCTCTAGGTCAGCATATAAGGAATCGCTCGACTCAGGTTTCCCAACAGGTAGATGTTTTGCGCTTTCAAACAGCCATTTACGATTTCGCTATCCATTATCATCATTACCCACCAACGCTTCCCAAGGATACTTGGTTCAATTTGGATCAAGAGTTTGACCGTTTTATTAATGATTTTTCAGGCAAAAAAGCCACTAGTATTAATCCAGAAGGCGTAGCGTTTTGCAGCTTCACACCTGAAGAATATCGCGAGAAAAGCATTAAACCCTTATGGTTTTTCATCCAAGAGAAGAAAACGCGCGCAGAAGCACTTCAGGAGCTAAAAGCAAAGTTTACAACCGCTGATAAGGTCGAAGGTACAACCATCTTGTTCTATTCTCCTAAATAAAAAATATCCTTCTTATAGATTGTTTTTTATACAAAAAACAGGTACTTTAGGAATAATTTATGGAACCTAAAGATACAAAGTTAATTTTTGTTACTGGCGGCGTTGTATCCTCCTTGGGGAAAGGTCTAACAACCGCATCTATTGGTGCGCTTTTAGAGGGTTATGGGATAAAAATTGGTATGCTTAAGATTGATCCCTATCTCAACATAGACCCAGGTACCATGAATCCTTGCCAACATGGAGAAGTTTACGTATTAGAGGACGGTTCCGAAACCGATTTGGATTTCGGCCATTATGAACGTTTTACCCAAGCACAATTGCGTTATGGAAACAGCTGCACTTCCGGTAAAATTTACGAAACGATTTTGCGCAAAGAACGTAACGGCGATTATTTAGGGCAAACCGTCCAAATTATCCCACATGTAACCGATGAAATTAAACGGCGCATTTTTGTTGCTGCTCAAGGAGTTGATATTCTTATTACCGAAATCGGTGGGGTAGTGGGAGATATCGAAGGAATGCCTTATTTAGAAGCCTTAAGGCAAATCGCTTACGAACGAGGCTATCGCAATGTTTTATTCATCCATTTAGCCTTATTGCCTTTCCTAAAGGCAGCTCAGGAGCTTAAATCCAAACCGGTTCAGCAAAGCGTAGCCAAATTGCGCGAAATTGGTATTCAACCGAATATTTTAATTTGCCGCACCGAGGTCCCATTGGAAAAGGGAATCCGCGACAAAATCAGTTTATTTTGCAATATAGAAAAAAACGCGGTTCTGGAAGAGAGGGATGTAACCACTTCAATTTACGAAGTTCCTACTGCGTTGCATAAATCCCAACTCGATACGCTGATCTTCAATCATTTTAACCTATCCTATGCGCGCAAACCGCTTACGCTTTGGGAAAACGTAATGGAGCGCATTAAGCATCCCATGCACAAAGTTACCATAGGAATCATTGGGAAATACACGGAAATTCAGGATGCATATAAATCAGTGATTGAAGCCCTAAGACATGGAGGAATTGAACACTTCTGCCAAACCGAAATTAAGATGATTGATTCGGAGCAGTTGGAAAGCGATAATGCCTGTACACCTTTAAAGGACCTAGATGGTATTTTGGTCCCAGGAGGCTTTGGTTCGCGGGGCATTGATGGCAAAATATCCGCTATTCGTTATGCGCGCGAAAACAAAATTCCTTTTCTCGGTATTTGTTTAGGGATGCAACTAGCCCTTGTAGAGTTTGCACGCAATGTTTTAGATCACGCTGATGCCAATAGTACGGAAATGAACGCAAAAAGCTCTTATCCTGTCATTTGTATGCTTGAACAACAAAAGCAGGTGGTATCCAAAGGCGCAACCATGCGTTTAGGAGCTCAAAAATGCGAAATAATGCCCAATAGTCGCGTATATGAGGCTTACAAACAGAGTAACATTTCCGAACGCCACCGACACCGTTATGAATTTAACGAGTGCTATCGGCCGGATTTTGAAGCCAAAGGCATGCACTTTGTTGGTTACAATGCTCAATCGAAGTGCGTAGAAGCTATTGAGCTGCCGGATCACCCTTGGTTCGTTGGGGTTCAATTCCATCCAGAATTTAAATCCAAGCCTTACCAAGCCCATCCATTGTTTGCGCATTTCATTAAAGCCGCTATCAACAATAAGCATTAAAATCATTGAAAATCATTGAATTTACCTTAAAATAATTACGAACAATGGTATGAAACGTTTTTTTTGTTTAATTTTTTTAATGCTCAGTGGCTGTTTTTCACATAATGCCGAACCAAACCTAGAAGACACGGTATTAGTTGGGGAACAGAACAATCAAGAATTAGCAAAGCTCGAAGCAGATCATAGCAACGAACCTTGGTATGGGCTTTACGATCAAAAGGACGTTGTGATGCGTGTATATTTCGAGTACAACCGTGCAACTGTATCAGAACGCGATAAAGCAATTTTACGGTCTCAGATTACCCCTTTATTAGAACGCTTTAAGGAATTACCGATTTTATTGGCCGGCTATACTGATTGGAATGGCCAAGAGACGTACAATGAAAAATTAGGGCATCAACGGGCACAAGCGGTAGCGGATGTCTTATCTCAAGCCGGCATTCCAACTGAGCGAATGGAAACTATTTCCTTGGGTAAAACATGCGCTACTCCAAATATTGACCAACAGGCTGCTTACCAAGATAGGCGCTGTGACGTTGTTTTAAAAAAACAGCGCTAATTAGCATCTTCCATGCATGTATCGTGCTTTGATCGTTGCATCCAAGGCTGCGTCAATAGCGTTAAGGATGTTTTGTACAATGTCCCTTATCGTTCGAAATCGTTAAGCGCTCTTTTTAAAGCCTTAGCGCTTGTATTTTACGGAATCGTTTTTTGCCGAGAAAAAGCTTACAAAAATCGATGGTTACCCAGCCAAACTTTAGGGTGCTTAACCATTGTTGTTGGCAACTTAACCGTTGGGGGGACAGGGAAAACCCCGATTGTTGAAAAACTATCACGCGAATTAAACCGACAAGGCCGCAAGGTTGCTATTTTAAGTCGCGGCTATAAAAGCAAAAAAGAATCGCTGTGGGTTCGCAGCTTGCATTGGTTGTTACACGGCGAAGCGCGACCACCAAGGGTCGTTTCTGACGGACAGCAGTGCTTAATGGCTTACGAACAAGCGGGGGATGAGCCACTGTTACTTGCGCGCAATCTTAGCAATGTATGTGTTGTGGTCGATAAAGACCGAGTAAATGCCGGCCGGTATGCCATTAAAAATTTGCAGTGCGACACCTTGGTTTTAGACGATGGATTTCAGTACTTTCAGCTAAAAAATACATTCTGTATTTTATTAATCGACGTAACCAATCCATTCGGCAACGGGTGGGTATTACCACGCGGTATCTTGCGGGAGCCGGTTAATCGGATGAAACGCGCTCAGTTCATTTTTCTTACCAAAAGCGACCAAATTTCCACGGAACGCCTACAATCGCTTAAGCGCCTAATTCGCTCTTACAATGCAACCGCACCCATTCTCCCCTGTATTCACGCCCCTAAATATTTGCGGCAAGTAAATGGTGACGAACAGCTCACGCTCGGTGCACTTCAAAACCGACGGGTTGCAGCTCTCAGCGGTATTGCATCGCCTGACGCATTCGAACAATTTTTGAAGGATAGAGGAGCCACGGTAGTACACACCCAACGGTTTGTGGATCACCACTGTTATTCACCCGAAGAATTGCAAGATTTTTTCGAACAGGCGCAACGAATGGGGGCTGAATGGGTCATAACCACTGAAAAAGATGCAGTTCGTATTGCTAATACCGAACACCTGCCCTTGCCCTTTTATTTCTTACGTATGGAAATTGAATGGATCGAAGGAACCGCTCCATTCCAACACATTATGGAAACCTTATCCGCCCAACATATTGCATGAAACCGATACGGCTTGTTTTTGGCTCGAATGAGTTTTTTGTGGAATCGCGTACCAAAGCGTTGCTGGAGGATTATTCCCAATGGGCATTGGAAACCTTTGACGGGGCATTCCATACGATCAACGAGTTAAAGCAAACCCTCGATCATGTGCTAACGGGGCTGCAAACCATGGATTTTTTCGCATCTCAAAAATGTGTGTGGCTAAGAGCGACGAATCTGTTAGCAAGTGATAGCCCTGCATTAACAGAAGGCGGCAAGGCCATTGCTGAACGTTGGATAGAAGGACTCCGAAAATTGCCCAAAGGCGTTCAGTTGGTCATTTCAGCAGTACCGGTTGATAAACGTACAACCCTGTTTAAAACCCTACAGGGATTATCCGAATGGGAAGAGCTAGACGACAAACAATCCGAGCTTTACCTAACGGAAATTATTCAACAATGCAGCAAGCAATTAAGCGTTGGGATTGAAGCTGATGCTCGCGAATTATTGTTTCAAAAACTGAACAAACAACCGCGCGCCATTGCTAATGAATTTGAAAAATTAGCCTGTTTTAAAGCATTTCAAGGCAGTATTACCTACGACGATGTTTTGCAGTGCACGCCTACGTGGGCCAATGATGAATTCTTTGAACCCGTCGAAGCGTTTTATGAGCAAAATGAAACGCGCTATCTACGGAGTTTGCGGGATTATTTCATTCTGAAAAACGAAGCACGTGCCTTATTAAGCGCTCTGCAAAACCGCAACCGCCTGCATATCCAATTAGCAGCGTTAAAGCTCCCCAGCGTATCCAAAGTTAGTTTGGATAAAGCCTATGCCCGTTATCAAGAAACCTATGGGCCGATTAATGACAAAAACTCATTCTGTATTTTTTCACAAAACCCTTGGTATTTAAGCCGTATCAAAACACGTTTTTCACTCAAAACCCTATTGGAGATTCAAAAAGAACTCGTAACTGTGTTTGATCGAACTTTATCCCATCCTAAGTACGGCGAAGATTGGCTAAAGCATTTAGCGCGATTTTTTGCAGCAGAGTAGGGGAGGGGCCGGATTTATCCTCAATGTAACTTTCATTGTTTTTTCAAACGTGCTATACTAAAGTTATATATGAATGGCATCAAATCCATTAGAGACTTAACGGTTGAAGGCAAACGTGTATGGGTACGTGTAG
>DGGR01000024.1 GCA_002392285.1 Verrucomicrobia bacterium UBA3869 | reverse complement strand
GCTAAACAGGTACGGTCACTGTTACGGAAGATTAAGCGTAAGATGAGCCATACCAATGCATGAATGAGGGCAAATGCCCCAACGATAAAGATAATATCCTGCCCCGGTAGCTGCGGGTAGTTCTTTTGGTAAAAATCTAATGGTAAAAGGCATGCCGCTAAAATGCCTACCCCTAACGATTCTATCCAAAAACGAAAAAGCTTCATACGTTGATTATGAAGCAAATATTATGAGATAGGCAAGAAGTTATATTTATTTATCCGTTGACTCATTGGGTTGAGAGTTTTCATGATAAGGAATAATTGCCCGATGGTGTAATGGTAGCACGAAAGATTCTGGCTCTTTTAGTCTAGGTTCGAGTCCTCGTCGGGCAGCCATAATGGGTATTGTGTAGAGTTGGCATACGTTCTGACTTGAAAGGTTTGGGTTTTTACCCATAATGGAGGAAATTCATGTTTAAAAGTTTGCTAAAGCATTTTGTTGGGCGTCACTACAAAAAATTCCAGAAGGTCTGTCAGCCGATTATAGCGAGCATCAATGCCTTAGAGCAAAGCATGCAGTCGTGGTCTGAAGAAAAAATCAAAGCTCAAACTGCTTTGTTAAAGCAACGGTATCAGCAAGGTGAATCGTTAGATGCGTTGTTGCCTGAAGCATTTGCAACGATTAAGAATGTTGCTCGTCGTTTAGTGGGGACATCGGTAACGGTTTGCGGGCATTCGATTACGTGGGACATGATTCATTACGATGTTCAGCTGCTCGGTGGAATTGCTTTGCATAGAGGATACATTGCGGAAATGGCTACCGGTGAAGGTAAGACGTTGGTAGCGACCTTGCCTTTGTATTTGAATGCGCTTACGGGCAAAAATTGCCAATTGGTAACGGTTAATGATTACCTAGCACGGCGTGACTCTGAATGGATGGGGTATTTATTTTCGTATTTAGGGTTAACGGTAGGTTGTATTCAAAACAGTATGAATTCGCAAGAGCGTCAAAAAGCTTATGCGGCGGATATTACCTATGGTACGGCTTCTGAATTTGGCTTTGATTATTTACGGGATAATGGAATGGCGTTGCGTTTGGAAGACCAAGTGCAGCGGGATCATTACTTTTGTATTGTTGATGAAGTGGATTCGGTTCTGATTGATGAAGCGCGTACGCCATTAATCATCTCAGGGGAATCCGATGGGGAGGATTTTATCGACCTTTTTGTTCAATTGCAGCCAAAGGTTCAGCATTTGTATCAATTGCAAAGTCGTTTATGCAGCGAATTAATGGAGCAGGTTAAGCCGATGATAGCCGAAGGGGTACAGCCGGCTGTTTTTGAGCAAGGGCTCGAAAAACTTTACCAGTTGAAATTGGCAAATCCTAAAAACAGTGAGTTGTTGCATATTTTGGAGGAAGGGCGGATTTGTCGTGCGTATAACAAGTTTGAAACTCAATTGTCGGCTGAATATAACCGCAAACGGGCCTATGATTTGAAAGAAGCGCTGTATTACGCGATTGAGGAAAAGTTCCAACAGACGGATTTAACCGAAAAGGGTCGTAGTGCATTGAGTCCCAATGATCCGGAAGCCTTTACCTTGCCAGATTTACCGGTGCTTTTTAGCGAAATTGAGGGGCGTTCGGATTTAAGCGCTGAACAGAAGCAGCAAGAACGGCAGGCGGCGGAAGCTTTGTTTGTTAAACGGAGTGGGTCTATCCACTGCATCAATCAACTGTTGCGGGCGTATACCCTGTATCAAAGGGATGACCAATATATTGTGTCGGACGGTACTGTGGTGATTATTGACGAAAATACGGGGCGCGCGATGCCAGGGCGTCGGTGGAACGAAGGTTTGCATCAAGCGATTGAGGCAAAAGAAGGGCTGCGTCCTGAACGGGAATCGAAAACCTATGCGACGATTACCCTGCAGAATTATTTTCGTTTATATGAAAAATTGTCAGGGATGACGGGTACAGCGGAAACTGAAGCGCAAGAATTTTTTGACATTTATCACCTACGGGTCATGGCTATCCCTACCAACAAACCGTGTATTCGGGTGGATGAAAACGATGTTGTTTTTAAGACCCGTAAAGCGAAATTTAGGGCGGTTATTCAAGATATTGAAGCGGCGCATAAAATGGGGCAGCCGGTATTGGTTGGAACCACTTCTGTTGAAGCGTCTGAGCAGCTCAGTCAGATGCTCAAACGGCTTCCCCATGCGATTCCTCATACGGTGCTTAATGCTAAATTTCACCAAAAAGAAGCTGAGATTATAGCTCAGGCCGGTAATAAAGGGGCTGTCACTATTGCAACGAATATGGCGGGGCGTGGTACGGATATTAAGCTTGGTGAAGGTGTAGCGGAATTAGGTGGCTTGTTAGTTTTAGGAACCGAACGGAATGAATCCCGCCGTGTAGATCGTCAGTTGCGTGGGCGTTGTTCACGCCAAGGGGACCCGGGTAAATCAAAATTCTTCATTTCGTTAGAAGACAATTTGATGCGTTTGTTTGCAAATACCGATCGTATAGCGCCTCTATTGGAACGGTCGATGGGGGAAGATGAATCCCTCAGTCATCCTATTTTAAATCATTCGATTCAATCGGCGCAGAAAAAGGTAGAGCAGCGCAACTATGCTGTTCGTAAGCGTTTATTGCAGTACGATGATGTGTTGAACAAGCAGCGGACGTTAATCTATGGGATACGTCAAGATGCGTTGTGTTCGGAAGAACCGGCTGAGATTGTTTGGGAATTGATTGGGGATGAGTTAGAAGAGCGGGTAAGTCCGTTTACCGATAAATCCAATACTGACAATCAGGATCAATGGGAGCAGTTAGTGCATTGGCTCAATTTGCAATTTCCTCTGTTTTTAAAGGTTGATGATTTATCCGCTATTCCGGTGAATCAATTAGGTCAGCATTTGTTGGAGAAGGTTAAAGCGTTGTATCAATCCAAGCAAGCGATTGAGGGGGCTGAATCTTCGCTGCAAATGATTCGGTGGGTATTGCTCCGCGCGATTGATAAGAACTGGCAAAATCAACTGACTGAGTTGGAAAATCTCCGCCAAAGCGTGAATTTGCGGGGTTACGGCCAAAAAGACCCGTTAACGGAGTATAAGGTGGAAGCCTATCGTTGTTTTGAGCAAATGATGGAACAGATCCGTCAGGATGTTTGTTTTGGGTTATTCCGTGCAGCAGAGCGCCCTGAATCCATTGATGCGTTAGTTGCTAAAGTAGCGCAAGCACGCTTCCAAAAGGATGCTCCTGAAGCGTCAACAACCGCAGGCTCTCAACAAGAACAGCCTGACATTGAACTCCCAAAGCCCGTTAAGCGCGAACAGCCCAAGGTTGGTCGTAATGACCTATGTCCTTGCGGCAGTGGCAAGAAGTTCAAGAA
>DGGR01000010.1 GCA_002392285.1 Verrucomicrobia bacterium UBA3869 | reverse complement strand
TCGGCGAACGTTCCCGTGAAGGTAACGACCTGTACAAAGAGATGATCGAAGCTAAGGTTATCGATTTGCAAAAGCCTGAAAACTCAAAGGTAGCTCTGGTTTATGGTCAGATGAATGAATCTCCGGGAGCTCGTATGCGCGTAGGCCTTACCGGCTTAACCATTGCTGAATACTTCCGCGACCACTACCATCAGGATGTGTTGATGTTCATCGATAATATCTTCCGTTTCTCTCAAGCGGGTTCTGAAGTATCTGCATTGCTCGGTCGTTCCCCATCAGCCGTAGGTTATCAACCAACGCTCAGTCAGGAAATGGGTAGTTTGCAAGAACGCATTACCTCTACCAAAAACGGTTCCATTACATCCTTTCAGGCAGTTTATGTCCCAGCAGATGACTTAACGGATCCTGCACCGGCTAATACTTTTGCGCACCTCGATTCCACCATTGTGTTGGATCGACGCATTGCTGCTCTGGGAATTTACCCAGCAGTCGATCCCCTAGCATCGGGTTCTCAAGCCTTGGATCCAAGCATTATTGGCGAAGAACATTTTACAACTGCCCGCCGCGTCCAAAGTGTGTTGCAGCGTTATAAAGACCTACAAGATATCATTGCTATTTTGGGAATTGATGAATTATCCGCTGAGGATAAATTGATTGTTTCTCGCGCGCGCAAAATCCAAAAATTCTTGTCGCAGCCCTTCCACGTTGCAGAAGTATTTACGGGAACTCCTGGGAAATACGTAAAAACTGCCGATTGCGTTAAAGGGTTTAAGCGTATTTTGGATGGTGAATTGGATGAAATCTCCGAAAACAACTTCTATATGAAGGGGACCATCGAAGAGGTTATCGAAGCATCAAAGGCGTAACAACCTATGGCGTTTAGTCTAAAAATCATCACTCCTGAGCGTTTGGTAATGGATGTACAAGTGACATCGGTTACGTTGCCAACCGCTTTGGGAGAAATTGAGATTTTAGATGGCCACTTACCGATTATCGGCATTATTGAGGCTGGAACGTTAACCTATCGCAACGCACAATCCACAACCTCCATCGCTATCGACACTGGGTTTTTCAAACTGCTGGGGTCGGACTTAGAGGTTTTAACCGAAGCTGCTATTGATGTAAACAGCATGGATGAAGGGGCTATTGACGAAGCAGTTAAACGGGCCAAAGAAGCGCTGGAAAAAGCGAAAACTGAACGTCAATTGGATGAAGAAGAATTGGACCGTTTAGATAAGATTTTACGCTTCAAGGTTGCTCAAAAATTAACCAAAACCATTAAACATTAGAGGCTTTTCATGGGGGTTTTTGAAACAACCTTACGCGTACGTTACGCCGAAACCGACGCAATGGGGATTGTTCATCATAGCCGCTACTTCGTTTGGCTGGAAATAGCCCGTATTGAATGGCTAAGATCGCTCGATTTGGACTACAAGGCTATGGAGCATGACGGTTTTTCCATACCCGTTATACAGGCGGATTTAACCTATAAATCCCCTGCTTTTTTCGACGACGAACTTCAGATAACCCTAATTCCCCCTACCGATTTGAGTCACGTACGCTTCACCTTAAATTATCTGATTAAACGCAACACAACTGTTTTAACCCAAGGCTTTACGGTGCATGTGTTTTTAAACAAAGACCGTAAATTAATCCAACCGCCGCATTTTTTTATTGAACGCCTAAAAGCACAATAATAAACTTAATTTCCATCGTATTTACCAAAAAAATAAATTGACGGTTCGCTTAAAATTTTTAAGCTACCGGTAAAATATAATAAGAAAAGATTAGTTATGGCTATTTCTAATACATCAAAACCACAACCCGAGTTTTCGAAGTTGCGGCAAATATTCTTCCCCATTCATTCTTATGAATTGAAGAAGGCAATCCCAATGGGTTTCATTTTTTTCTTCATTCTGTTCAACTACACCTGCGTTCGTAACATCAAGGATTCTTTGGTAGTTACCAATACAGGAGCTGAAGCACTTTCGTACTTAAAGTTGTTTTGCGTAACCCCATCAGCCATCTTATTCATGCTGATTTACACCAAAGCAAGCGATATTCTTAGTAATGAGCACCTGTTCTACGCTTCCCTATCCCCATTCATCATCTTTTTCGGATTGTTTGCTTTTGTTATTTATCCCCATCGTGAATTCTTCCACCCATCCGTAGCCACCATTACAGCGCTACAAGGACAATTCCCATCTTTGCACTGGCCGATCGCTTTATTAGGGGTCTGGAGTTATGGTTTGTTTTACGTATTGGCTGAACTTTGGGGAAGTGCCATCCTATCGCTATCGTTCTGGCAGTTTGCTAACCAAATTACCAAAACATCAGAAGCAAAACGTATGTATGCTTTCTTCGGATTAATGGCTCAATTTTCGTTGTTATTCGCTGGAGCAGTTGGTAGATGGTCTTCCGATATCCGTTCTAAGGTTTTACCGGGAGAAGATCCGTGGCAAATCACCCTTAACTACTTAATGACTGTGGTCGTTGTTTGCGGTATCTGCACCATGATGCTTTATCGCTGGATCTACAAAAATGTATTAACCGATAAACGCTTCTACGACAAACCTGAATTACCAGGCGTCAAAAAGAAAAAAGCAAAAGCTGGTTTGATCGAAAGCCTTAAGACCATCTTTACATCGCCTTACTTAGGATTAATCGCCATGTTGGTCATTTGCTACGGAATTAGCGTCAACGTTATCGAAGGTCTTTGGAAGAGCCAAATCAAGGTACGTTATACCAACGAAAACGATTACAATACCTTCATGAGTAACGTAACGACCTGGACCGGTATTATGTCGATTATCATGCTGATCATCGGTGGTAACATCTTGCGTATGTTCCGCTGGACAATCGCCGCTGCAATCACCCCCTGTGTCTTTATTGTTGGAGGGATATCGTTCTTCTCCTTCGTCATCTTCAAAGACAATTTAGCAGGCATGTTAAGCAATATAGGAACGAATCCGGTTGCGGTAGCCGTTATCTTAGGAGCTATCATCGTAACTATCTCCAAATCTACTAAATATGCCTTGTTTGATCTAACAAAGGAAATGGCTTACATCCCCTTGGATGAAGAAATGAAGGTTAAAGGTAAAGCAGTGGTCGATGTAGTCGGTGGACGTCTTGGAAAGTCCGGTGGCGCTTTCTGCCAAGTATTGCTGTTCTCGGTGGTCGGATCTATCATGGGAACCAAAGCAACCTTCTTCCAAATCGTACCCTACTTATTCGGTGTATTCTTGGTAATCGTTACTTTATGGCTCCTATCGGTTAAATCTTTAGGTAAAAAAGTGGAAGCAGCCAATAAAGTAAACTGAATAAGCATTAAAAACAGTTGTAAAAAAGCCAGGTAACATTGCCTGGCTTTTTATTTTTTAGGAATTGCTTACCCCCCCAAAAAAAGCTTGCAATTC
>DGGR01000040.1 GCA_002392285.1 Verrucomicrobia bacterium UBA3869 | reverse complement strand
CGACCGCATGCTCGACATGGGATTTTTGCCAGCCATTAAAAGCATTATGGGGCTGTTGCCAAATCAGCGCCAAACCCTGCTGTTTTCTGCAACCTTCCCCAAAGGCATTGAGCACCTAGTTCAATCCTTTTTGAAGCAACCTAAGCGGGTAGAAGTCGCTCCTCCTGCCACCGTTACTGCCACCATCGATTCTTTTTTGCTCTTCATCCCAAAAGCTCAAAAACAGGAGCTGTTGCAGCATATTATCGAGCAAGAAAAGTGCGAACGCCTGATTGTTTTCTCAAAAACAAAGTATGGCGCCGATCGCATCGGACGACGGTTACGGCAAGCGAACATTGTTAATTGCGTGCTACATGGGGATAAATCCCAGCGTGAACGTCAACGAGCATTGAAAGCATTTCAGCAAGGCACCAGCAGAATTTTAATAGCAACCGATGTAGCTTCGCGTGGAATCGATATTTCCAATGTAAGCCATGTCATCAATTTCGACCTACCCAATGAGCCCGAAAGCTATGTCCATCGCATCGGACGTACCGGAAGAGCTGGCAAATGCGGCGTAGCGTATTCTTTTTGCGACGCCGAAGAAAAACCTTTGTTGCGCGCGATCGAAAAGAAGATTCAGCAAACCTTACCCATTGTATCGGCTAAACGCTTTTGGAACGATTTTGTCCCCATGGAACAGCCACAACCCCATAAGCCGTTTCATCGGCATCATAAGCATCATTGCAAAAGGAAACCTGCTAAACGCAGCCCAATAGCCTAAGCGTTTTTGTCAGCATCGACCGCTTGCTGAACCGCTTGGACGATTTGGCTTTTCATCTGTTCTAGCGCTGAACACCGAACCACATAAGTTTGGCATAGCTGGTCGTGAAAGCCGCGATGCAACTTGTTAATGGCCATAAAACAGCCGGTCATCACCATTAAAAATGGCCAAGCTGTCAATAGACAAAAGCTTAAAAGACCCGCGCGAATCATTCGATTGATGATTGGTTGCGGTTGCAGATTATAAATACTTAACACTCGTAGATTGAAAATCTCCTTTCCTACCGTTCCTCCCTGTAGAAAATAGGCATTTACGGCATAATAAATCCACGTGTTGATGAAGATAAGATGGTCGATCGATTGAAACAAATTCAGCAACGATGGGGAATTCTTGATCTGCTCAAGCAAAGGTTCCCATTGCCCCTGCAGCAAGTTGGGCATGTATGTATCTAGCAAGCAATTAAATTCAAGCATCGCATCGGTTGCGTACATCGGCATCCATAGCTTCCCAATGAAAAACAAACAAATTAAGCCAATGAGCATGAAATCGCATATAGCCGCTAATAACCGCAAGCTCATGGGCGCCGGAGGTAATAATAAAGGAACAGGTCTTATTGGGGATGGCATAAATAATAAGCTTTTAAGGTATTATGGATAACGCCTGCAACGGTTAGAGGGCCAACTCCACCCGGAACAGGAGTAATCGCCTGTACGTGATCCTGAAGAGCGTCAAAATCCGCATCTCCCTGCAAAACATACCCATGGTCATTATTCGCAGGGATGCGCGTGGTTCCCACATCAATAACCACCGCTCCTTGTTTAACAAATTTTTTGCCAAAAGCATGGGGGCAACCGCAGGCTAGAACCAAAATATCCGCCTGTTGGGTAATGGACGCTAGGTCGTTCGTATACATATTACATAAGGTAACCGTTGCTTTTTGTTGAATCAATAAAGCACACAAGGGCTTACCAACAATCAGGCTGCTGTTGACAATCACCACATGCTTTCCTTTAACCGTAATATCATAATACCGCAACAATGCCATAATACCACCTGGGGTACAAGGAATCAATGCATCCTGATTTTGCCACAAACGCCCAAAATGGTAAGAGCTTAGCCCATCCACATCCTTTTTAGGATCGATTTTGTTGACCATCTTTACGAAATCTAAATGCGGCGGTAATGGCGCTTGTAACAAAATACCATCGACCGTAGAATCCCCATTGAGGCATTGTATTTCACGCACTAAATCAGCTTCAGCAATAGAGTCAGGAAATATTTTTGTTTCGCTAAGCATGCCCACGAAAGCTGCTTTTTTTGCCTTTTGCTGCACATAGGTAATGGACGCGCCATCTTCGCCGACGCGCAAAAAAACCACATACGGCGGACGCCCCTTCAAGCGAGCTACGCCTGCCTGGACTTCTTGCAATATGCCATCCGCAACCGGAATTCCTAACAATAGCTTAGCTTTATGTTCCACAAAATTTTGGGTCGATTTTCGTAGCATTACTATAAGAAAAATTTTCTGAAAAGCCAACCCTGTTCTCTACGAACCTGCTGGATGAAAGCCACCGAATTAACGCTCAAATATCAGACGCAGTTCCTGTGGGGTTAAGCGCCGTGATTGTCCTGGTGCTAATCGTTTATCCAAAATCAATGAGCCGATCTTCCACCGTTTCAATCGCAATACTTGATAACCAAACGATAACAAAAGCCGCCGAATCTCCCGACGTTTCCCTTGGTGGAGCACCACATCGATTTTACGGGAATTTACCACGCGGATTGAATGAAAATGTAACCATTCGCCCTGACACGAACGTCCCTGCTTTAACGCGTTCGCATGAGCTAAATTGAAGGGTTGATCCAAATGCACTCGGTACACTTTTTCAATATTGGCAGAAGGATGCGCCACACGGTTTGCAAAATCCCCATCATTGGTTAATAACAACAGTCCTTCGCTATCTTTATCCAAACGTCCGACAAACAACCATTTTTGGCGCCGCAAAGGAGCGGGCACATAAGGTTCCAGCGTATTGTTGGAAATAGGATTGTCGTGCGTACAAACCACCCCCTGAGGCTTAAAAAGCATCCAAACCTCTTGCTTAAAATTTCTCTGTAAAGCGTTCGATGAAATTTTTTGATTACCGATAATGATACAATCGCGTCCACAATCAATTTTGGTGCCCAAACACGCCTTGATGCCATTAACCAATACGTTCCCTTCGGCAATCAGTTCCTCTGCATGACGGCGCGAAATACCATACAAGCGCGCAATTACCTTTTGTAAGCGTTCTTCCATAGCCTAACGACCTTCATCCGGATCAGGAACCGCTTGGGTCAATAAACAAGTATTTAATCCCGGATCTTTTTCAGAAAATGGCTGAGTTGCTACCGTTCGCTTCAATTGCGTATGAACCATAGCTAATTTCGCATCTGCATTGTCTGCTAAACTCACCAAAATAGCTTCTGGGCTGGAAGGTAGAACCGCCGCTCCCCATTCCAATTCCCCTTGATGTGCCAAGATAATATGCTCTAAGCGTTCCTGCCAGCCTGGATGCAGGTTGCTCTTTACGGCTGCATCATGAACTAAACGATAACCCAAGGCCACGTGCCCTTGTAAACGTCCGATTGGGGTCCGTTCAATTCCTTCAGGGGCATAGTGATACTCCAATACCTTACCGATATCGTGCAGAATAGCTCCTGCAAGCGCTAAATCCGCATTAATATCGGAATAAAAAGGCAATAAAGCACCGACCAAACGCGTTACATGCACCGTATGTTCCAACAGCCCATGAACATAAGCATGGTGCATTCCAACCGCCGCAACACTATCAAAAAAATCGCTTCCTAAATCGCTAATTGCCTGCTGAACGGTTGCTCTAAGCTCTTTTTGCTCAATCTTTTCGATCCACGATTGCAATTCCTGCTTTAAATCCTCTAAGGCTTCATCCGGCCCCTCTAAAACCTTTGGCAGATAGTATTCATAGTCCTCGCCCTCCAAACTTTTAGCGGATTTAATGGTAGGACTTAGTCTTTTATTATAAAAATCAACCGTTCCTTCCAATTGAACAATATGCGGGAAGCGCTGAACCGGTTGTTGAAAAAACGCAAAGGGTTGTTGATTCTCAAAACAAGTAAAGTTAAGGTGATCAATCGCATCCCCAACCTCAACCTGCAAATACGGGGTTCCGGTTTTCCCTGTTTTACGTTCCGTATGCCGAACGGCAGCAACCGTATGAAACTGCGTCCCTATAGGCAGCTGTTTTAAGTCTTGTAGGGTAATGATCGTCGGCTTTTCAGGCATAATTAAAAGAGTAAATAGGTCCCCAGTTTTAAAAACACAAATAACCCGATAATATCGGTTAGTGTTGTTAAAATAATATAGGAACTTTGGGCAGGATCAAAGTGAAAACGTTTTAAAAAAAGAGGTACGATGACCCCGGCCAATCCCGAGACCACCATAGTAATGATCATGGCAACCATGAGGGTTACTCCCATCAAAACATTATGCGTTAAAAAAATCGTAATCGCTCCTCCGAAAACCCCAATTCCAATGCCATTTAGCAACCCTTTCATCAACTCCTTGCGGCAAATCAACCAACCATCGCCTGTTTGGAATTCTCCGACAGCCAAACCCCGAATCGCAACCGCCAAAGCTTGCGCTCCTGTATTCCCTCCCAAATTCGCCACCAGGGTCATAAAAACAGCCATATAACTGATTTGGGCAATTTGATTGCTGAATTTTGAAATGACAGAGGCAGATAAAAACGCCAATACAAGGTTCATCATCAACCAAGGATTGCGCTTCCGTAAACTCTCTATGATGCTATCATGAATGCTTTCATCCGCACCGGCTCCGTGCATCTGCTGCAAATCGGAGGTAGCTGCTTCTTGAACGATATCCAACACATCATCGTGAGTAACGCATCCTAACAAATGGTTCTGTTCATCCACCACAGGCACATCAATCACATTGTACTCCGCCATGATACTAGCAACCGCGTTTTTATCGGTTTCGGGGAGGCACGCAATACGCTGGATTTGCGTATTCATAATCTCGCTAATCTTTTGCGTAGGCTTCGAAAACACCAAATTGCGTAAGGTGGTTAATCCAACCAAATGGTCTTGGTCATCCAAAACATACAGATTGTAAACATTTTCGGCTTTTTGCGGCACTTTCTTAATATATTCCAAGGCGGTTGCAACATCCCAATCTGCTTGCAGCGTAGCCACATTGGGGGTCATAACCCCTCCGGCTGTATCCGGATTGTAGCGCAACAATTTACGTAACGTAATCGCAACCTTTGGACTAACGCGCGATAGCAAACGAATACGGTCGCTTTCATCCAACTCGCTGATTAAATCAACCGCATCATCTGGATCCAACAGTTCAATAATACGCGCTGCCCGAATTTCTCGCATAACACTTAAGATTTCAGCCGAATTTTCAGCATCCATTTCCGCTAAAATCGACGAAGCCATCTTTTCCGACACACGCCGCAAAAACACCCGCTGTTCTTCGAGCTCTAAACGTTCCAAGAACAATCCAATTTCGTGGGGTGAGGTATTAGCTAACTTCGTTGGATCTAATTGCTCAAAATGGGTATCCAAATGCTGGCTTAATTCTTCAACGGTATACTGGTCTAGCCGTTGAGCGATCGGGTGATCTTGAATTAAATCAACCATAACGTGTTATTAAATTAAGGACATTACTTACTATTAATATTCCTAAAAAGAAATATTAAATAAAAAATGGCGATATTTTAATTACACACGCGTTCCTCGAAAAGATTTACAGGGGAAAACTTTAGCATGAGGGAATAAACAAGCCCCGGGGCACAATACTGAATTGCATCCCGCTTCCGCATAATCGCCCATAATTCCTCCAAGCTTCTTAAGCCCTGTTGGGAATTTTTGACCATCAGGGGCATGCATCCATACCTCTTGGCCATCAAAACGCAAATTGGATAAAACACACCCTGCCCCTAAATGCGCTCCAGTTCCTAAAATAGAATCTCCTACATAGTTACGATGCGATACCTGCGCATGATCCAACAACAATGTATTTTTAAGCTCACACGCATGACCCAAAACGCATTGTTTACCCACAATAACATTGCCGCGCAAATAGATATTGGGACGCAATTCACACTCATCGCCAATATAGAGCGGCCCAATCAACGTTCCCGCTTGGGGTAATAGAACCCGTTCTCCAATATAAACATCGCCTTGTACCACCAAACGTTGTGGAATGGTTGAATGAATCCGTTGGTCGAGCGGACAAGCGTTGAAAAACGAGTGCAAAGCTTGCGCAATAACCGGAATCCATTCATGAACCGGTTGGGTTAAAGAAAAGAATTTGGCAAATGGCCAATCATGCGGAACCGACTGAAATAATTGATGTGCATAAATCATAATCAACCCCTAAAAATTTTTCATTTTAACTATTTCCATAAACTTTTCAATCTAAAACGCCGTTTTTATATAGGTATAATTGATATGTCGCTCAATCCTGTACAATTCATTCATCATGAACCTCTACAAGCTATTCAAGCCGAACCTAAGGTCATAGCGCAACCCGAAGCTCTACCCGTAGAAGTGAAAGTCGAAGAAGGAGCAGAGGGGGTAAAAATGACTCGCGAAGAACGGCTAAAGCGCAATAAGGAAATTCTCAATAAGGGTATTCTTGAACAAATGCGGGTAGCCATGCAGAACCATTCCAGAAGAATGCAAGAAATCGCGCGCGAAGAACAAGACGAGTTAAATCGCTTTGCATAAGCCTTCAAGCGCTCTTGATGGTTCCTAGAATAAAAATTCTATTGAAACCTATCAGATCTTCTCTAGGATAGAAGCAAATATTTTATATTATGCCTAGGGAAACCGTGATTATTGAATGTACAGAAGCGCGTAACGAAGGGAAACCTGCTTCGCGCTATATGACAACACGCAATAAAAAAACTCAAACTGAAAAGGTTGAAAAGGTAAAATACAACTGGTTTTTACGCCGTCGGACCTTACATCGAGAAATCAAAAGCTAAGCGGTTGTTGATTGTTACAGGGTATCCAATGCTGTACGCAGCATAGCGGGTGTTTATTGCCCTCAGGACCCGTAACCCTGCGGGGTGTGTTTACATCCCGCAGAAATTAGAGTATCATAAATTAAAATGCACACGGGTAAACCGTTAGATGCACAATAGATTTTATGGTAGCGGTCGATGCAATCAATCAGGTTTTGGATGCTTTTGGGAAGTCTATTTCATTATCCGGATTAACCCTAGATGATAACCTCAGCTGTGTGTTATGTGTCGACAAAGAGCATACGATTCAGCTCACCTACAAAAGCAAATTAGAAACCCTGATTTTTTTTGCTGATATTGGCGCATTGGGCGATTGCGATGTAGAGCAAACCTGCAATACATTGCTCAAAGCCAACGCCACCTGGAATTTAATGCGCGGCTGTGTGTTGGCAAAAAAACCGCAGCAATCCTCGATTATCCTGATCTATCCATTCCCCATTGTAAATCTAACCCTCGCCGTGTTCGAATCGGCATTCGAATTCTTTATCAATCAAACCAAGCAATGGAAAAACTATCTGCTTGAATTAGAACAGGGGCAGTTATCCGAACCCCTAGCAGAGTTGTGCATGCCTGTTGAACAAAATCCTGTTTTTGCCAACCTAAACGACCGACTTTAAGTATTGCTGAATGGCGATAGCGATAGCATCTGACCATTGCGGAACAACGAAATTTGTCGGTTGCTCGATGAAAGCGTAATGATAATGCAATCTACGGCTTGAGAAAATGCCATGGCTGCCGCATGCCGCGTTCCAAACCCACTAGGTGGTTGAATACTACAGGGTGCTTGAATCCATACCCCTGCATTCACCACCACCCCATTGCCATCAATAATAAACCCTCCATCCAATTGCGCGTATTCCTTGATGGTTTCGTCCAGAGCTGAATTGAGCAAACTGCATTCTGCAGGGGCATGCCCTAAAAAGGGATTGAGCACCAATGGTCGTATGTACGGCTCAAAACTTTTGGCATCTCCCAAAATCAACATTGTACCAATTGCTTTTCCTTCCCGTCCTTCATGGGCCAATTCCGTTGTAATGGTTAACGCACGTTCAAAGGTCTCGGGAAGAACCGAAGCGGGTAAAATATGAGGAGTGGTAAGAATCGGATGAACTGCCTGCTGCACATTCATCGCGACCATCAGGTTTAAACGCTGACCGCCTTGGGTACGATTCAAACAAAATACTTTTTCGTCATAGCGGATATAGCCGCGGATATAAGCTAACAATAATGCTGTTTTTAACGGCGTAACCCCCAAGTGATTATGGACATCAAGGGATACGTAATGCACGGCTGGGCTGCTCGGCTCCACCTGCTTATCCCCCATAACAATGCACGCAAAGCCATCGAGTGCTTCTTGAGGAATCGTTGAATTAAACGCATCAGATGGAAATAAAAGCGTTGAACAACCGCTTAAACGTGCTATACGAACCGCTTCCTGCAACAAACTAAGGTTGTAGGCATAAGGGTCAGCAGAAACGTTTAAAGGTTGCGACATAAATTATAAATCATTTGTTTTTAAGCACAGGAATCAAGGCTGTTTTTAGGGCCTCTACCACCGCATCCGCATCATCCATTAAGCGAAACAATGAACGTTCATGGGCGCTAATGCAATGCTGTTCCATGAGGGTATCCAATGAGATTGCTCGATTCCAAAAATCACTTCCAAATAAAATAATCGGTAAGGGCGGTAGATCGTTGGTTTGTATCAACGAACAAACATTAAAAAGTTCATCCAAAGTTCCGAACCCACCGGGGAAAAAGACAAGTGCGCGCGCCTTAACCAACAACCAGAATTTCCGCAAGGATAACGAATGAAATATCATGCTGACTTCGCGAGTACAGTAGGCATTGATGAGGTTAGGATCTGCGGGGGACTGTTTCACCAAACCGATACTAAGCGCCCCTGCTTCACTTGCCCCCCGATTAACCGCTTCCATGATTCCAGAACCACCGCCTGTAACTATATAAGGGCGGATGGATTCTGGTAATGTTTGCGTCCATAACGCAAGCTGATGAGCTAAATACCGTGCACTTTGGTACCAATGAATGCTCTTACCGCCTTGATCATTTGTTTCCGTTAAACGGGACGAACCTAAAAACGCAATCGTATGATGAATGTGATGCTGTTCCCATCGTTGCTTACATTGGTCATGCTCCGCTGCCATTTGGGCAAACGGCACTTCACATGAAGCGTTATATAAATCACTCAGCTGGTTTGACGGCATTTTGTTTTATATCGATAACGCTATAGCTAATGCGCTCATGGTACATGGTTAATAGGGTCATTTTAAAGGAATGGCAGATGGTTTCCAATTCCTGTAAAGTTAACGGACATCCATCGAGCTGCTGATCGACCCATCGTTCCTGTACAATCGTTTTGATTAAATGATCTACAGAATTAGCGTTGATTTCGGATAAATTACGACTAGCCGCTTCAATAGCATCCGCTAGACTAACAATAACGGATTCTTTAAAGTTCGGTTTAGGGCCATCATAGCGGAAAAAGCCTTCTTCGACTGTCTCCCCTTCCTTTTTCATCAACAACGCTTTTTTATAAAAATACTGCATCAATGAAGTCCCATGGTGCTGTTGAATAATATCAATGACCCTTTGGGGCAATTTGTATTGCCGAGCCAACGCAACCCCTTCTTTAACGTGATTTTTAAGGATTAAAGCGCTGATGGATGGCAATTTGTCCTGATGCGGATTCTCCCCATTCTGCTGGTTTTCTATAAAATAACTTGGGGCTGTTATTTTCCCAATGTCATGATACAAGGAACAGCAGCGGCACAAATTCGAGTTCGCCTGTATTTCATTACTCGCTTTTTCGGCCAACAGAGAAACGGTTAAGCTATGATGATAGGTTCCGGGCGCCACGGTTTGCAGTTTTTGCAACAACGGATGATCCGTATTGGTCAGGCGAAAAAAGGTAATAGCGGTTGTTTGACGAAACAAAACCTCAAGACACGGAATCAGGCAGTAGCCTAACACTAGGGTAATTCCTGCCTGGATTGCCAACAAAATCCATTGCTGGATACAAGCGATTCCATCAAAATTGTGGCTAACCGCATCGTATACCACAACGCCCAAGGCATAAATGATAAATCCCTGAAAGACCGCGCGCGCTATATCCTTGCTAAACCGTATTTTTCGACAGCGATACAGGATGATATTGCCGATCAACAAATTGAGCAAAAAGACATCCAAACAATCCCCTACCAGCAACGCCTTTAAGCCAATCATAAACACCGAAATAACCATGCTGACGTTTAACGATACAAACATCGGAATGAGTAAGGGGACCAGAAAGGTTGGTCCCACCAACGAAACCCAACGTTCTAAGGGGAATTGTTGACCAAGTAGGCTGTTTTGGCTGATGAAAAATCCAAATAAGATAAGGACGCAATTCCCTATCACCATCGCCCCGATGGCGCAATATGTACGACCGGATAATTTAGAAGCGAACATTTTAAGCAAAAGCACCGTCCAAATGAACAGAAGCACCAATGGGAATCCCTTGCTGAACAAGGCCATCCAGTAGGCTATACGATTACCCCCATAAAGCTTCAAATCCTTCAGATATGCTTGATAGGCCTCGTACACCTCCTCAGTTACTGGCTGCCCAACTTTTATTAAATAATCCCCTGATAAAACCTTAACATGCACGCTCGCTACCGAATCCATTGCTTGCTGCACCTTTTCGTTCGTTGCTTTCCCATCATACACTAAATTTGCCTGAATGTTTTGCTTCATCAGATGGAAGCAAGCGCTGTAAATTTCATATGAAACCGACAAACTATCTAAACTTGCACGCAGCTGTTTAATGGCGTCAACATAGGTAACGAACGGAATCGCTTGATTATAATAATCGGTTACGATGTTCGGAATATTGGGATCTTGAAAACGATCATCAACGATCCCCCGCTCAACGATTTCCTGTAGGCTATATAAGCTTTCCTCTAAGATTTGATCCCGTTTCGAGGTTGGACGGATAGCAGCCAATACCGACAAATCATCAAGCGTCATAATGATACCCGCAGCATGCAGTTGGCGAGCTATTGCCTCTAGTTCCGAACGGGGAGCCTTGGGGCCTAAAAGCTCCAGCTTGGTCAAATGATCCCGAAAGGCTTGTAGGGTCTTAACAAACGCATAAAATTTCGTTTTGTCCACGTTATACACCGGATTAACCCGCTGTTTATATTCCTGCTGCTTTTCGCGGGTTTTGCACAAGCTAACATATTCGAAATCACGGATTGCCTGTACCTGAACCGTCGCCACTTGCCCCAAGAAAAGCTTGGGTTTCACAATCGCTTGCCCTAACGCAACAAGCCCAACAAGCCCTAGCAAAAAGCCACCCAACTGGAGCGCATTTTTAAACCAATGACTGCGAACCTTAGGTTTTTCGCCTATCACCTTTTTGACTGTTTTTTTAGCATGCAGCATCATAACGAACGTACGCGATTAATGGTCTAAGGTAGCTACGTGCTTTTTTAATTGTTCCCAAAGGGTATGAACCGCCGCATGCAGCATATGCGTTCCACTAATCACCGGCATAAAGTTATGGTCATTCGCCCAACGCGGGACAATATGCACGTGTAAGTGATTGGGGAATCCAGCCCCTGCATGCAATCCTAAATTCATACCAACGTTAAATCCATCCGGATGAAGCGCTTGCGTTAGCAAATCTTCCGCATAGGCCACTAAATTGAATAAATCCGCCCGCTCTTCATTGCTTAAATCGCTTAGTCTGCCGACCTCCCGATAAGGAATAGCGAGCAAATGGCCTGCTGTATAAGGGAAAGCATTCAAGGTTAAATAACTGTGCGGATTACGGCGTAAAATATGAGCTTCCTCATCCGTTTTTTGAGGCAACTCTGAAAAAAGCTTGGGATTATGCTGTTTATGGTCCGCCGTTATGTACTCATAACGCCAATAAGGATGTAACATTTCCATTATTATAATTTACCGCAGGTCCAAA
>DGGR01000012.1 GCA_002392285.1 Verrucomicrobia bacterium UBA3869 | reverse complement strand
CGGTGAGCTCTTACCTCGCCGTTTCATCCTTACCTATACAGGCGGTTTGTTTTCTGCGACACTAGCCGTCCAAGCAATTGCCTGGCCCTCATTTGCATGAGGAATCTTGCCCTGGGGTGTCTGGACTTTCCTCTCCGAATGGAGCGAATGCACGACCGTAAACCAAGATCATCATAGGTTAATTGACCTAGGGGATGCAATCCGAAAGACGAAAGCTATAAATGCTTTACGATGGGCTATAAAGTTTGAGGTAGCGTATCCCAGGAGGCGGGTAAGGGAATGCTGAGTGTAGAGGATGGAAAGCTAACTGAACGCATGATCAGTTGAAGATTGGTTACCGGAAGTGTTGTAGGTGCTAAGGGGTCTCCGAGGATATCTAAATGAGAAAAGTGCGTATGAATTTGCAATTGTTGGGTGCGTAAATAAGTCGTTTGTGCGCTAAAACGGTAAAACGGATGGATTGCGGATAAAATCTCGAAGTGAGTTAGGGATTTTTTCCCATGTTTTTTTGAAGGGAATGCGCGGTTTTTACGTTCGTCCCAAGCAATGGATAAATCGCAATCCCATGGCTCCGATAAGGTTTTTTCGCTGACCCCCCATCCGTCGAAGATGAATGAGAATTGGTAGGAACCATACGCATTTTTCAGCGTATTGCGAGCTTCAAGCGTTTTGGCAAATAATACAGGGCCCGCAATGGCGTTTTCTAGCTGATAAACGCAGGCAAATTTTTGCTCAGGATAAGCTTTTTTTAAAAAATCCTTAACCGCATCGATGGATTGACCGCTTGGTTTTGCAATACCAATCCATTCAGGGGTTTCAGACAAAACCTCGAAAATGGGGCTATTCGGCATCAGGATCGGCTAAACTTATGCTTGCATCTAATTCGTAATTGGAATAGACGGATTTAACATCTTCAAGATCTTCTAAGCGCTCGGTTAAATCCTCCAGCTTATTTTTGATATCTACATCGGTGATGTTGATGGTAGTACCTTCAGCTGGTAAGTAGACTAACTCAGCAAAATCCAGCTTCAGTTTGGCATCTTCCAATGCTTTTACCATAGTGTAAAAGTTAGCAACCGGACAGAGTACTTCGTAGTGATCCGCTTCGGTAATAACATCTTCAGCGCCAGCTGCTAAAGCAAGATCCAATAGCGCTTCTTCTTGTATTTGTTCGCGCGCAATGAGCACTTGTCCCTTGCGTTGAAAGATAAAGCTTAACGCTCCTGGTTCTGCCAGATTTCCGTTACAGCGGGTAAATACACTGCGTACATCCGAAACTGCTCGATTTTTACTATCCGTCGTAACTTCTACTATGAAACCGACTCCGCCTGGGCCATAACCCTCATAGGTGAGTTCTTCGATTTGGATGCCAGGGATTTCCCCCGTTCCTTTTTGAATGGCTCGTTTGATGTTATCGCTGGGCATGTTGGCGGATTTTGCTTTAGCCAGTATGGTGCGTAATTGGGGATTGAAGTCAGGATTTCCACCGCCGGCCTTTGCTGCGAGCGTAATTTCTTTTCCAATAATGCTAAAGATCTTACCACGTTTTGCATCGGTGGCTGCTTTAGCGTGTTTAATTGTTTTCCATTTACTATGACCGGACATAACGACAAAAAGATTAGGCGGTTTTCTTATTACGATTGGTAAGCAGTTGTTGTAAAATTGTAAATACATTTTGTGCCGTCCAGTAGAGAACCAATGCAGACGGAAATCCGTAGCAGAAGAACAAGAAAATGAACGGCATCAACAACAACATTTTTTGCTGACTTCCATCGGCCGTTGGGGTTGGCGTCATCTTCATTTGAATGAGCATGGTAACTCCCATGATTAAGGGCATGATGTTCAGCGGAAAGCTCCCTAACCTACCGATAGTATCCGGCATGGATAAATCTTTGATCCACAGGAAGGATTGAAAACGGATTTCCGATGCGGAACGTAATACGCAATACAATCCGATGAAAATGGGGATTTGAATCAACAGAGGCAAGCATCCTGAGGCTGGACTGATGCGATTTTCCTTAAATAGTTTCATGGTTTCTTCCTGAAGCTTTTGCGGATTGGATTTGTACTTTTCTTTAATCTTCTTTAACGGCTCTTGGATGGAACCCATTTTTTTTGAAGAATTGAGTTGCATCTGCGTAATAGGCCACATGAGCACTTTAATGATGACCGTTAAGATAAGGATAACCCATCCCCAGTTGGGCACGACGTGATGGATGGCATGCATACCCATCAACAAGACCTTGCTAACCGCACTGAACAAACCAAACTGCATGAGTTCGTCTTGATTTTTCCCCATTTTTTCCAACAACAGGTACTGTTTTGGACCCACATAGTAGGTTGCAGACAATTTGTGATTGCTTTGAGTCAAAGGTAGTTCCAAAAATCCATTTAAGTAGGATTGTTCCGCGTCTTTCGATGGGAAGGAAATATAACGGCTTGCAGGGGTTTGCGGGGTCAAAATAGCAGCAAAAAACTGATTTTTTAGCGCTCCCCATACAAAGGATTTACTTTCTTCTAAATAAGCATGCGCTTCGTGCTTCCCCAACCCCAGGAATCCATTGCTGGCCTCAAATTCAGCAAGGCGTTGAAATTCGGTTTTAGAACCATCATAAGCGCAAAAATTTAAATATTCTTGCTGTGGATCGCTTTCAGAACCAAACATCCGACCTAAGGACACCCAAATCCCATTGTGGGTTAAGGATGCGTTAGCGGCTTCAGGTTGGCGAACCATAATGTCTGTTTGAATCAGATAGGGGTTTTCTGCATCCGATTCAGGTAAGCGATAAACGCGTACAATTTGAGTACCATCGCTTAGGGTTGTATTCAATTGAATTGAGTGGGCTGTTTGCTCGGTAACCTTGAATGTTGTTAAGGGTGCGCCTTTAGGGTCAAAACTTAAGGTTAGTGCGGGTAGAGGAGCACCTTGGTTAAAGACATAAGGCGTTGCTTGCCCCTGCTTAAGCGGAAATTGTTTCAGCTCGGCCGATTGAATACCGCCGGTTAGAGTTGAAAAACAAAGTTTTAGGGCGTTATTTTCTAACACAATACACTTGCTATCTTCTTGATGAGCGGGCATCGAAAACAACGTACAGTTGTTAACCGGTCCTGCATGCGCAGCCGATGGGCTTTCTTGAGTAGAATTGGTTACTTTAGTAATATCCGCTGTTGTAACCGCAGCACTTTGTTCGATGGATTTGCTTTGACTAACGAACAACCAAAAGGCTGCAAACAAACAGAGGCTTCCAATGATAAGATTTTTTTTGTCCATGATTAAGGGATAGGGTCATAACCGCTTTTGCAGAGCGATTGGCACCGCAATAAGCGTTTAAAAATAAACCAGCAAGCACGATGAAACGGATGCTTGTGTAGGCATTGAAGGGCATAATCGGAGCAGGTGGGTAGAAAACGACAGCCGCACCGAAACCCTACAACTGACGATAATCCGTTTTGTAGGGGTGATAATAACAGCTGGTAAAGGCGAACCATGATGCTTAATAATGTAGCAATGAATCGATCGGAATAATAGAAAATAGTTCGTAACCCTTGATTCATATGACTACTTTACGCTTGCGCTTCACGTGTGTTTTGTAGGTGAAGATTTAACTGATTAAGGCCGTCATTAACCCGATTTTGCAATGCTTCGAAGGATAAACGAGCGATCGATGGGCGTGTTGCAACCCACACTAAATCTCCAAAGGTGTTGATTTTTGTTTGAAATAGATGGAACAAGACACGCATATGGCGTTTGAAGCGATTACGGATGACTGCATGTCCTATTTTGCGTGAGATAACAATACCCATACGGTGATCGGCTGTGTGTGAAGGATGGTAATAAAGTATCAATCCACGTAAGGTTATCTTATAACCCGCGCGATACAAGATTTGAAAATCAATCGTTTTATGCAATCGTTGATTTCGCTTCACACTACACTTGAGTTAACTTGCGCCGTCCTTTACTGCGTCTTGCGGCGAGTACTTGTCTTCCGCCTTTGGTTGCTTGCCGTGCACGGAATCCACACATACGTACCCGTTTTAATTTTGATGGTGAATAAGTAGGATGCATAATGACGAACTATCTGAAATTTTTTCTAATCAATCAAGTTTATTTTATCGAAGTTTGGTAATTCCAATGTGCGTTTGCGTTTAGCTAAAGTCCTAATACGCTGGCTATTTTTGCGTATCGTATAGCTTACGCAAAACGTAGCGTGGGCGCCCTTGTACAATTTGGTAGGTTCGTCCGACATACTCTCCGATGAGTCCAATACCGACAATAGCAACGCTTACCATGAAAAACAAGATGGCAAACAAGGTAAATACTCCCTCCGCTTCGGGACCAATAAAGATCCGTCTTAACAGGAGATAAATAACCAGTAGGAAGTTGCCACTCGCTAACACAAATCCGAATAGGGTGAATACCTGCAGGGGGACCAATGAAAACCCAGTCATTAAATCGAAATGGGTCCTTAATAGGTAATACAACCCGTATTTGGTTTCGCCTTGAAAACGAGGTGCATGGCGCATGCCGATTTCTGTGTATTTTGATGCGAATTTATAAGCTAAAACAGGGATAAAGGCAGTATAATCTCCGCAGTGAATAATGGCGTCGATAATGGAGCGTTTGTAAGCTCTTAACATACAACCTTGGTCGGACATAGCGATATTGGTAATGTGCCCTCTTAGGTAGTTATCGATTTTCGATGCCCAATCGCGCCATTTTGCGTCTTGGCGTTTCCCTAAACGGTAACTGCCGACATAATCGTAGCCTTCGTCGGTTTTTTCCAATAATTTCGGAAGTTCTTCCGGTGGATTTTGTAAGTCTGCGTCCATTGAGATAATGATATCTCCGCGTACGTGTTCAAAGCCGGCCCATAGCGCATTATGATGCCCAAAATTACTGTTAAAATCTAAAATACGAAAAACAGTGGGATACTTCTTTTGCCACTGTAACAGTTTATCTAACGTATGGTCCTTACTGCCATCGTTGACGATTACGATTTCAAAGGTACGATGGGTGCCTTCTAAAACCGCAATTAATCGCGAGCATAGCTCATCAATGTTGGGCTCTTCGTTGTAAGCAGGTACCACAACGGACAATTCAGGATGGGATTCATTCTTAGCAGAGCCCGAATGGGGGTGCTTGTTTTGGCTTGTTTTTGCGTTTTGATCTTCGAGATCCGTTTCGTTTTTAACGCTCATGGTTGATTACTATAGAGTGTAAAAAATGGATCTTTTGTCAAAATGTAAATAGCATATCCCTGCATGTCTGCTTCAAAACGCTCTTCTTCGTTGCGCTTAACAACCGCATAATAAGGGCGTTTACTTCCCCAGAGTGTCTTAAATTGCTCGATCGTTGTATACCGTTTGTTTTTGTCTAGGTTGTACCCAAACTGATGCTCTTCGGGGATGCAATTAATGGTGCCTATGGTGTGTTGCAAATAAAACGGTAAATCATTGAAGTAGTTGTAGGCGCAAAAAACAGCATCTTTTGATGGACATTGCTTGAGGTATTGGCTGACAGCATACCCATTGAGGCGTTGAAAATAGGGCATAATGGCTGGAAATACGCTATATAATCCAATGGTTGTGATCAGTAGAATGTTAAACGATGCTTTGGGATGGCGCTTTAAAAACACAAGGCTACCACAAGCTCCTAGAATCAATAGAGTTTGTAGCGTATAACGTAAGGTTGCTGGAACCGGAATGAATGCTCGTTTGGCAACAATGTGCGGCAAGATACAGCTGGCGATTAAAAAGGATAGTCCCCAAATGCCACATTCTAAGCGGATTTGTTTCCAGTCAGTGTTGGCAAACCCATAAGCAATACAAGGAATGATTCCGGCAATAGCAGGTAGGATATAAGGAATAAGTTGTGAATGGGAGCAGGAGAAGAAGCCTAAAATCAGACTACTCCATAAAAGGGAGAATACCAATATAGGCTTTGCAAATGGATGCGAACGTGCTGCCTTAAATCCCTGGATGAGTGCACGGGGTAAAAATAAAGCCCAGGGCATTAGCCCGAGGATGAATGAGTTGGGTAAAAAATACCACGGTTTTGTTCGCGCATGTACGGATGTGGTATAGCGCTCGAAATGTTCATGCCAGAAATAAAAATGAGCGAATCCATCGTGTTTCATTTGGACTAAGATATGCCAAGGAGCAGTGATGAGTAGCACAATTCCGATTCCTTGCAACCAGTGCATTTTGGACCATTGTTTGATGCGCCCAGTATAAATTAACCAAGGGAGTCCGATGAGGGCAGGGAAGACAATGCCAATGAGCCCTTTGGTCATAATACTTAGCCCCATAAATACGTAAGCCCCTATAAAATAGCGATGCGACCATTTGTCATCAGGTTCTAAAAACCCACTCGCAAATAAGATGAGCGTGGTCGTTAAGCAAAAGGTAAGTAAATTGTCCAAAGTTAACATTTGGCTCATTCCAAAAGCTAGCCCAGCGGTTCCATAGATCAACGCTGCCCATAATCCAATTTTTGCACTCAAAAATCGTTTGCAAAAGCCATACAATACGCAGCAGGTCAACAAAGAACAGAGAGCGTTAAAACAACGAGCCCCCACTAAGGTAGTGCCCAATAACCTTTCCCCCAAGGCAATCATCCAATACCCCAAGGGTGGCTTTTCAAAATAAACCAGACCGTTTAAATGAGGTACGATCCAATCTCCACTTTGAACGATATAGGATCCCATACTAGCATATCTACCCTCATCGGGATTCGCAAGCGGACGTGATCCAATATGAGCAAAAAATAAGAACCCTAGGGTCCCAAGCAGACTGATGAATTTTAAGAATTTCAACGTAAAAGATTCCTTACAATACCCAATCAGGTGCTTGATTGCTCACGGGATGGAAAATCTTGCCGCGGA
>DGGR01000015.1 GCA_002392285.1 Verrucomicrobia bacterium UBA3869 | reverse complement strand
CCACTCCGACCAGGTGTATATCGGCTTGGGGAGAACCTTCTAAGGGCGATGCTCTGAAGGGCTAAAATCGAGCTGCATTTTTGCCTTATTTTATTCATCCGCTTGTAATATAAACCTTGACAGAAGACCAATGCGAACGGTGAGATAAATAGGTATCATCGGGTCATGGCGTAGCTTGGTAGCGCGCTTGCATGGGGTGCAAGAGGTCGCGAGTTCGAATCTCGCTGACCCGACCAAAACAACTGTCTTAAGTGTTTATTAAGATCTAATCCACTCATTAATGAGAATCATCCCTTGAATGGTGACCAGCATTTCCAAGGTATAATGTAGACGCTCCAACCATTTCTTCTGTGTTTCATGAATCTTAAACGGTTTATGCGCCATAAAAGTCATTATGAATAAGATGATAAATAAAACTAATTGATTCCCCATAAGGACATAATAAGGGCAATCTTTTTTAAGGTCTAGTTCAAACTTGATGACTTTTATATTAGCATACAATCGTATTTGGCATTTCTTATGCTAGCTCCAAGTACATGGAGTTGTCCCCCCTTACCCAATCCACTCATCCGACCAACCCATCCCCAAACTGGGAACTGGTAAAACTCTACCTCCCCCTCGTAAAATCGATTACTAAAAAAACATTGGCACACTTCCCGGATTCAATTGACCGAGAAAGTATCCATACCATTGGGCTACTCGGATTAATTTCCGCCAGCAAAAGTTATAATGCCCGTAAAGACGCACGATTTGGAGCTTATGCTGCCATTCGTATCCGTGGAGCGCTCTTGGATGAACTGCGTCGTCTTGATTGGCTTCCCCGTCACTTGCGGCAAAAAGTCAATCATTATAACAAGGTTTTAAAGCATTGCGAAGAAACACTTGGCCGTCCCTTATCGGATGATGAGGCCTGTAATTACCTGCATTTAACCAAAAAACAGCTTAATCAGGTTAAACAATATTTAAAACCGTACGTATTTATATCGATAGATCAGCCGTGTGATTGGGATCGAGAGAACTCATCCTTATCGATCGCTAATCAACTAGCCGATCACAGCCAACAAACCGGTATCGATGCGTATGAACAAAAAGAACTGTACGAACTGCTTCATCACGAAGTGAATCAACTCCCCGAAAAGATGCAGCATATGTTTCAACTTCATTATCAACAAGGTATTCATTGGACGCAAATCGCTACCATGTTTCAGCTAAGCAAATCCCGCATTTGCCAGATGCACACTTTGATGATCCAAATGATCCGCAAAAACCTATTGAAACGACTTTCTAACAGCTAAACTATTTAAATCAATCTATTCAAAAATCTATGGCACTCGAGAATAATCTTAATCCCATTAACAACACCGACGTCAATCAGCAAAATATATCTGCTACCGACGTTAATAAAACAGAAGCCAATCAAGAGAAGCAAGAAGTCCAAAATACCGAAAAGGGTCTTTGGGCCAGCATTAAATCGGGCTTCAAAAAAATTGCTAAAGGCGTCGGAGCCTTAGCAACCCTTTTAGGCGCTTCCGCTGTCGGTATGGCTATTTACTCAATTGCCACCACAATTGCTGCCGTAGGATTTGCAGCTGCCCTCACACCAGTCTTGCCCTTATTGATTGCAGGAGCTGCTCTTGTAGTCGGTGGGATTCTGGTTTATAAATTCTTAGGGGACGGAAATGCTACCCAATTACTCACACAAGCAACAGTTACTGCCATAGCAAGCGGCATGAGTGGTCAAGGTCCTAACAGCATTAAAGAACTAGGAGAGAAAATGATCGACGGAAGCAAAAAGATTGCGGAAGAGGTCATCAAAAGCGATAAAAATTTGCAAAAGTTATGGGACGATGGAACAAAAGCGTTTAATGCCGTTACCAAGGCATTTGATAAAGTCAAAAGCCCCAACGATCTTAAGAAATTATTTTCAGATGACAAGAATTTTTTAACACCTCTGAAGAACTTTGGAAATGATCTATTAAAGATCAAGGAGGAAGCTATGCCTTCCGATCCCAAGAACCCCGGAGTCCTTAGTAAGGCTCTCACTAAATTAACCGATTTGAAGAATCAATTACAAGAAAAATTAGGAGACTTAAAGGATAAGATAATGAAGAGCGAAGCAGGTAAGATGCTTAAGCTCGACGAGCTTGAGGAGCAACTGACTAACGCGTTTAAGTCAGGCAAACTGCAAGAAAATCCGCTGGAAACCATCAAAAATGCCTTGGTTGATACTGGAACCAAGATCATGAAGAATGCCCTCGGGGATAAGATTGATCCCAAAGTATTCACCACTCTGGCCGAAAACCTCTCTGCCGGGAATAAGACCGAATTCTTTAAAGGGATTCAAGATTTGGCAAATAAAATCAACGAAGATTCTTCAGGTTTGATTAATAACTATTTAAATCTAAATAACTTGTCTGAGGGAGCTAAAACCAACATCAACAATTTAATAAAATTCTATACGGATCTCAAATCTACCCAACCCAACTTATTTGCGGAGGTCTTTAATAGTGCAGACACGCCCAAAGAAATAAAGGATATGTTTACCAATATACTAAAGGGCGCTGGACAGAAGCTTACAGAACGTGTTTTCAATGAAACGATCGTCAAAAACTTTGATGTAAACAAATTAGTATCCGACATCAAGACCCTCCAACAAAAGGGGACCAATGCGGCCGAACAAGCCAAGGATACCGTTAAGGCTCAACTACAAACCCTTACAGAAGCCCTATATAATGCTGGAGAAATGGAAGGCAGTTTCCAGATGGGCACCTATTTCAATCCGGAAAAACATGCATTGACCGAAGCCCAACAAAGCGCTTTAAACGACCTAAAGGACTTGATGGCAGACCTAAAGGACAACAGTGAAGCTCTATTTAAAGACTTGTTCGCCTCAACCGGGGGTAACGATAGCCCTTCTTACTTAGGTCAATATTTATGGTACTTCGGCACCGGAAACAATGCTAACAAAAAGATTTAATTGGAGGCTCCTTTATGACTCGTAATCCCACACCTAAAATTAACTCCCGTAGTCCTTTGATGTCCAATCCTAATGAGGTCATTCAAAATTTGATCCTGGCTCATTTGGATTTCGACACTGATCCCAACAAAAACAATTAAGAACGAAAGCAATTTTTATGAATTCAAACCCCCAACCCTCCATAGCCTCCTTACTGGCCGCCTTGCAGGTTCAAGCTGAAAACAACGGCAATACGGCCATAGAAGATTACCAGGAGCAAATTCAAAAGAAACTCCCTCTATGGGAACTCTATACCCAAGATCAAACCAAACTGCTCAACAAAGGTATTCAGGCCTTTAAGCGCTACGATCAAACTCACCGGTTGGATTTCCTTTGGATGCGCCTCAAACGTAACGAAAAGGTTTCTAAGACCAAAGCGATCGAAGACCTATATCAATACGCCATTAAGGCTTATGAGCAGGAAAACTGGGATGATGCCCATGCCATGTTTAGCTTTATGGTCTTCCTATCTCCCAACCATTACCGCCTCTATATTTACCTGGGAACCGCAACCGAAAAATTATATGGTCCTGCCAACGCTAGCTTGTTCTATGATACAATAACAAAAGCGTTTGAGGATCCTGAATTGCTTTTCTACGCTGCTGAATGCGAAATGCACGTGCCTAATAACGAAAAGGCAAAAAATTACCTAGAACGTGCCATTAAAGCATTCGGTGATAAGCAAAGCGATGATATGCTTCAATTGAAAGAAGAGATGAAAGCGTTGCTCAAAACCTTGTAATCATCGGTAACTTTTCCGCCTGTCCCCTATCATTCCAATCGCAATGATTACTGAATGATAGGGGGAGTTGTTTATTAATAGTAAAAATAATAATCACCCAAACGGGTTGGTTTGTCAATTATAGAACCGAAGTCGCAAGAAACCTAAGCATTTACCTCAAAAAGCCTAAAAAATGATGACTTATCGCGCACATTTCTTCGCTATCCTGTCGTTAGCATACCTTATTCAACTTCCGCGCATCCAAGCATACAATGCGTGGGAATTTATACAGGATTTACAAGCGCAAAAGGTACTTAAAAAAACGCTAACAACCGATAAGCTTCCGATAGACAGCATTCAATCCCTGCAGATGGATCGCATGCAAATTCGATCGCTAAAGGGATTTGATCGTCTCACCAGTTTGCAGGAGCTGTCCATTGCTCACAACTTTATTGAGGATGTTACAGCGCTAGCAGCTTTAGAAAAGCTACAACGGATCGACGCAAGCTACAATCGCATTAATAATCCTCTGCCGCTTGCTTGCCTTCCGCAATTAGAAACACTCATTTTATCCTACAATAACATCAAACATACCTTTGGATGCATGTTTCACAACCTGCGTCAATTGGATCTCAGCCACAATCAGATTGAGCAGCTATTAATCGTGCGCGGACATAACGACCTACTGGAGTTTTTAGATCTATCCAATAACCCACTAACCCACATTCAATTATCTTCTAACAACCTACCTTCTTTGCACACGCTATATGCAAACAATACGTTTATTCAAGATATAAAACCCTTTCTCCAATGCCAAGAATTGGAAAACTTAGAGCTTCAACATTGCTGCAACCTTAGCTCCATTACCCCCTTGTTTGTTAAGCGCGGAGAACAGTACGAATGTAGGCTAAAAAAGCTCAAAAACCTATCATTTTCGGTAGAATTTCTTGATGCGCAATCAAAGCAATTGGTACGTGAGCTTCAAGCAGGAAATATTACCAAACCCATTACACTCAATGGAACATTGATTCTTCAATCTTCCAAAAAATCTTCTGAGCCATCCCCTATTCGCTTATAAACCCACCACGTCCATAGGCAAACCCCAGGCGCTTGATGATTAAAGAAGCGGATGTTGTAACCCGTACCCTTGTCCTCTACCACCAAACGAAAGTCCCATACGTGCGGTTGTTCGCGCGTAAATTTGCGTTCTTGAGAATCGCCGTCGCACCACGCATACCACGTACCGCTCCAATCGTACGCCCAATGCTTTTGATAAAACAGTAAAAATTCCCGAACGCATAAGTTCAACAAACGCTGTTCGGATATAACCGCATTACGACGGCTTTGCACCTGATTCCATTTCATCAGTGCTAACAAGCCAATCCCCATAATCCCCAACGCTAGCACCAATTCTACCAACGTAAATCCTTTGGCACGATTCATACTCACCGACCCAACCGATTTTACCAAGGACGAACAATATGCACAGTCGAGGTTAAATGAGCTGCTTCTATCGCTTCCTTTAAGCACTGCTGGGAATTGCATTCTTGGCTAATGTGCGCCAAATAGATCTCCTTCCACTTCGCTTGTTCTTGATATTTTTTCAAAAAAGAAAATGTGTCATTGTTAGACAAATGTGCTTCCGTAATGCGGGTTTTTAACGCTATCGAACGTTCCGAATGCCAGAGCAAATCCGTATCATGATTGGATTCCATGACCAAGGTATTCGCTTGGGTCAAATGGGGAATGAGCGTATCCGTAATGCGCCCAACATCCAAAGCCCACGTAACGCATTCCCCTTGATAATTGAATCGAAACCCGACTGGATCGACCGCATCGTGTTGAATCCCAAACGGACGCACCTCAAGACCTTCAATTGTCAGGGAGTCTGTCCCAAAATTCTGCCAATCAACCGCAAGCGGTTTATGCGCCTCAATCGCCTGCTGGGTTTTAATATTTGCATAAAAGCGAATCCCTGGAATTTTGCTTAAAGGACTCAATCCACGTATATGGTCACTGTGTTCATGGGTAATAAAGATTCCCGATAATGCATCCAGTTCTACCCCCAAAGTCTGCAGCTTCAAGGCAATCTGTTTACGGCTAAATCCAGCATCGATTAAAAAGCAGTGTCGATCGGCCTGCAACAACCCGCAATTACCGGCGCTGCTACTTCCTAAAATCGTTACACGCAAACTCATCGAGTTTTTCGCCCCCCCAATTTTTTCTCAGGTTATGATTAACAACGCGATATGCAGAATGAAGCAAACCCCTAAGGCAGCTGCTACATCATCCAACACAACCCCTTGCCCTCCCGGCAACGCCTGCAGTTTGTTGATACCGAAGGGTTTTGTAATATCCAGCAGACGAAACAACAAAAATCCTGCGAGCATGAAACGCCATACGGGATAATGCTGCATGTACGGTTGCAGGCCTATAAAACAAAGCGGCATTGCCACCACTTCATCCAAAATAACGCAGGATGGATCTTTTTGCCCTATCGCAATCTCTGCTTGTGTGCAAATCGAGCAGGCCATGGTAATCAACAGCAGGCAGTTAAAGAGGTAAAAAAAAGGCGATAAGTTATGGAAAAACAAGGTGTACAGCAATAAGCCCACAAAGCTTCCATTGGTACCGGGCATCTTACCCCAATAACCAATGGGGCCCAAGGTCGCTAGTTTACGACTCAAATTCGGCGAAAATCCATTGCCCCAAAAGATAATCATTTAAATAAATCCTGATGATTGTTCAAAAAGGACCTATCGCCCCCCATTTGCTCCATCATTCCTCGCAACCGAGCAGGATCCATCTTACTCAGTTTACGGCTCGTTTTCTTCATCATTTGGAATTGCTTAATCAACTTATTAAAATCAGCGATCTTTACCCCTGAACCCTCCAAAATGCGCGCCCGTCGATAAGGCGATATCACCAAATTGGGATTGCTACGCTCTTCGGCTGTCATCGACAAAACAATCGCTTTTTGATGCTTGATGATTGTTTCATGATCACTCGGCAATTGCAACGTGGCTATTTGAGGCAACAAGCGCGTTAAACGACTCATGCCCATCTTTTCCATGCTTTGGATTTGAACCAAAAAATCATTAAAGTCGAAGCTGCCATCCATCAAACGCTTGGCCAAACGTTGCGTATCCTCTTGCTTTAACTCAGTCTGGGCTTTTTCAACTAGAGTCAGGACATCGCCCATTCCCAAGATACGGCTCGCTAAACGATCCGGATAAAATGCCTCCAAATCCTCCAGCTTCTCACCTACCCCTACGAATTTAATCGGTACGTTGATCGAACGCTTCATGGACAAAGCCGCTCCACCCTTGGCATCCCCATCTAATTTGGTCAAAATAACACCGCTCAGCCCAATTTCATCCTGAAAAGTTTTGGAAATCGAAACAGCAGCCTGTCCCAATGCACTATCCATAACCAACAACGTTTCTTGCGGACAAAGCTCTGCCTTTAACTGCTTCGCTTCGGCCATTAAATCCGCATCAATTTGTAGACGCCCTGCCGTATCCCAAATAATCACTGACGCATGGCGACTATTGGCTTCTGCTAAGGCTTTGCGCGCAATTTCAAGCACCGAAAGCTGCTCATAAGCCAAAACCGGTATGTCAATCTGATGCCCCAACTGCTTCAGTTGATCCACAGCCGCTGGACGATAAATATCACAAGCAATCAAAATCGGCTGCTCTCCCTTCTTTTTTAAGGACAGCGCCAATTTAGCAGCCGTCGTGGTTTTACCGGAACCCTGCAATCCCAACAGCATAATGCTCAGTGGCCGATGCGCATCCAATTCCGCCTGCTGACCACCTAAAATCGCAACCAGTTGGTCATAAACAATCTTAACCACCTGCTGACCCGGCTGTACATTTTTGAAAACTTCCTGCCCAATACAGGCCGCCTTAACGTCTTCGATAAAGGATTGCACTACCTCAAAGGCAACATCTGAATCCAATAATGCACGCTGCACTTCCTGCAACGCTTCCCCTATATTTGCCTCTGTTAACCGCTTCTTCGTTAAAGCAGAAAATGCTTCAGATAAACGACTCGTAAGCGCTTCAAACATGCGTTTAAGTTAGCAAGTTCTGCCGCTTAAGAAAAGCTAATTTTTTATAAAAAAGCTTGCAAATCCCCGAAAAACCCCAAGATCTTATAAGGAAACGCCTTATAAG
>DGGR01000035.1 GCA_002392285.1 Verrucomicrobia bacterium UBA3869 | reverse complement strand
ACGCCCACAAACATTTCCACGAAATCAGAACCGCTGATGCTGAAAAATGGCACATTGGCTTCCCCAGCAATCGCTTTTGCCAATAAGGTTTTACCAGTTCCCGGATTTCCTACCATCAAACAACCTTTAGGAATACGTCCTCCGATTTCCTCAAAACGCTTTGGATTTTTCAAGAAATCGATGATCTCCTGAACCTCTTCCTTAGCCTCATCGCACCCTGCCACATCCTTAAAGGTTACCCGCTTCTTATCTTCTTGTAATAAGCGCGCGCGGCTACGACCAAAGTTCATCGCTCCTCTTCCGGCAATACGGATTTGGCGCATGAACATAAAATATACAAATAAGAGGACAATGATAAACGGAACGGTGCTGCTCAACAAAGAGCTCCAAAACGAACCGGATGGCTTCTCATGCACCGGAAATGCAAAAGTACCGTCGGTCAATTGTGTAAAACGCGCTTCGGTTAAACGCCCAACCGCTTCAAATTTATCCGGAATAACGCTTGCTGTTTTTTTCTTCAAAAACGAATGTTGATTCCAATTAGGGTTGTTGTTGATCAAGGTCGATAATGCAGCGCTATCTTTTTTCAAAGACCCACGCACGCAATACCATTGCGGCCCACCTGCTTCTACCGCCTGAATCTCTATTGATTCAACCAAATGAGCCTTTGCCAAATCAAACAGTTGGTTGATCGAAATGTGCAAACAGCCATCCGGCTTAATAGCTATCGTATTAAGCCCTAATAAAAGGAATAGGAGAAAAAACCAAAGAAGAAAACTTTTCCCTTGAAGGCTATTATGAGCTAAAGGGCCTTTTGAATGCTGCTTTTTTTGCTTCACAGTAGTATTCTATATGAAATTATCTTTTTCATAAATTAAAAAAACACAATATTTTGTTTTATCGCTGAGTTTAAAGCAGTCCGCCGGTGGTAATCCTGGGACCCAAGCAATCCTTCCATTACAATCGCAAAAAACAGGCAAAGACGATTTGTTGCTCATTTTTCGCTTACTCAGCAGTTCCTTCACTTTTTTCTCTCGGCGTACTCCCAAGGGTTGATAACGATCTCCTGGCAGACGGTTACGCACCTGATAAGGGCCCATAAAACACGACGCATCTAAAAGCACCCCGTGTTGGTTGGACCCCCGTTTATCCCCTACGGATGCATAAAGGTCCGGGGTACAGGGTTGTATTTGACATACACATTGAGCACCGTTAGGTAAAAAAATAACACCCTGATGAAAACGGCATTGGAAGGGAGCAAAATCAATTGGTTTTGGGGCTAAACAAAGCTGTTTTGGGGACAGAATCAATCGATAGCGTGCATTGATCATCAACGTACTTTGTTCGCAGGTCTGCAGGGCTTGAAATAACCAATCGGATTGTTGGAAGCAGATAGGTGAGATTGCGTGATAACTGAACCAAGTTTGTAAGAAATAGCGCACTTCGACCAAGGGTAATGCTTGAATAGAAGCGCGATCAAAGGTAGTGTGTGAAAAATCGTACGTTAAAAACTTACCCTGCAAGTGGTCGGCTAAATAATCCCGCTCTTCCGACAAAATCTGGCATGAACGCGTAAAACCTTTACGCCAATCTGATGGACTAAACACGGCATCCATTTGGGACATCAATTGGTGGCGAATGCGATTACGTAAACACCCATCTTGCGCATTGGTTTTATCCTCAAAAAACGGAAGCTCGCATGCCTGACAGGCGCGCTTGATTTCAACCTTAGAAAAACCCAATAACGGCCGTAGTTGAGCGTAATGCGTCCATGAACCTCTGGGATTTCGGAAGGCGACGCAATGAACAGCCCGCGGAGCGACTAATCCCTCCAAGCTCACACCGCGCATCAAACGCATCCATACGGTTTCCAATGCATCATCTTGGTGATGCCCCAGCAGCAGGATTTGGCTCCCATAAGCCTGCAATTGCGCCTCAAAAAACGAAAAGCGTGCGGCGCGTAAATCCGCTTCAGTTATGCTTTCATGCTCCTTGCGATAGCCAACGGCCATAGGGATACCCCATTGACGTGCCCAAGCGGTTAAGTCTTGCTCTTCGGACTCAGATTCAGGACGGATGCGGTGATTGAAGTGTAAAAGGATGCAGGGGCGGTCGGGCCATAACAAGCGAACAAGCACCAATGTGGCTCGCGAATCTGCTCCTCCCGAACAAGCAACGCACAAAGGCCCCTCATGAGCAGCTATATACTGGCGAACGGCTAGGGGAATGCGTTCTGGAGATAAATACTGCGCTAAGCCTGAGGAGGGTAGGCTCATGAGGTAACGTTTGGCTCTTTTAACGGTTTTAACGATTGAATGGATTGTTTTAAAGGCTCATGATCCGATACATTGGTCATAATACGCACCACCATCGTGCTATCCCCAATGAACGATTGCGCGCACATAAGGGCATCCAGAGTCGGTTGATCGCTTCGACGGTCGTCATCCAAAAACACATAGGGTAGGTCTTTGGACAATCCTGACCGTTGAATAATCTTCAATACCCGCGTGCTTACTTCGGTCAAAATCAATTGTCGATTGTGCAAGTGCATAAAGCGCGCTAAGCTTTCTAGAGCCAACAAACAGGTTGCGTCGATGTACAACACACGGCGAAATTTTAAAATAATAGCTTTCAACTGTGGCCGTTTGCAGATTTCTCGGATTTGATCATTAAACAAGTCAGATGAGCCAAAGAACAAATGCCCATTGATGTGAATAATCGACACTTCTGATTGCGTTGTATCGGTATCACTGGACGAAGGCATTAATGTTCCGCCTTCATAAACATATTCTCGGAACGCAGGAACCGCTGCTTTTCTTAAAAACAATGCGATGGAAATCAAAACGCCGATAAAAATGGCAACGTTCAGCGGTACCACAAAAGCCGATAAGCAGGTAACGCAAAAAACGCAGGTATCCGACAGACTTGTTTTAAAAATCACCTGCAGTTTGTGCTTATCCAACAGCTCCAATCCCAGCAAAACAATTACCATCGACAATCCGCATTTCGGGATATAGCTGAAACATGGGGCGAACAAAGCGATGCTCAATAGGAAAAACAAGGCGCAAAACAGGCTGGTTAATGCTGTTTTTGCCCCACTGAGATAATTGGAGGCAGAACGTATGTTGGAGCAAGCAGCGGGCATTCCGGAACCTAGGCCGCAAAAGATATTAGCCCATCCCATACCCCAGGCCATTTGATTCACCTGAGAGCGCTTTCCCCTACAGGAAGAAAGGGTTTTTAGAATGGTGTTGCCATCGATCAGGCTGACAAAGCTTAAGGTTAACGCAACCCCAACCATGGTATGCAAATTTTCCATGTTGAACCCTTGAACCGAAGGGCTCCAGGCATGCACATGCAGGTCGTTCGGTGCCAAAGGTAAGCCACAAAAACGCACCAAGCAAAAGTTAACCAACCCCAAGGATAGCAAGGTAAGCGCAACCGTAAATTTATTAGGCGCAATCCGTTTCCACAGGAAGAAAAAGAAAAACGTTAAGCAACAAATACCGGTGGCACTTAACGAGGCATGGCTAAGGTTCATCAAGGTCGCACCGGTTATCTCAAAAAACGTTGCTTTATTGGGATTGACGCCGATCAAATCGAACCCTAACGCGTTATGGATTTGAAACACGATCATCATGAGGGTAAGGGCGCATATATATCCACAAATAACGCTTTGAGACACGTACTGCATCAACGAAGCAATGTTAAGGAATGCGCTGATGATTAAAAACACTCCCGTTAAGACCAAAATAATGGGCAAATAGTAGCCAAATTGGTCACTGGGAATACCGGCCGCACTGAAGGCACTTAAAATAACAATCGCGCTTGCATTGGTTGGCCCTATGCTTAATACGTTGGAGCCTGAAAACAAAGCGCCTGCAATCGACGCCAATACCATGCCATACAAACCGTATTCAATGGGTAATCCTGCCATAAGCGCATAAATAATGGCCTGAGGAAAGGCAATCAGGGTAACATTCAGGCCAGCCATTAAATCCGCCCCTAAATAACGCATACGGTAATGGGCACAGTCATCCCATAAAGGCACAAAACGCAAGCGTGCCCTTTTCATTATCCGAAAGGCTAACCTCAATAGATGACGCACTAAAGAATAATTCTTACACAGCGCTTCCGCTTTGTAAAGTGTGCTTTTTGTACGTTAGCCCTTGATAGCTAAGATACAGCAAAATGGAAAGGTTGATGATTAATTGAACCGTAATAAAGGCCGGCAAAAACTCCGGTATGCAGTTGATAAAGATGGAAAAGATGGCATTGATACCCACTTGGCAGATGGAAATGAACGAACTGGCGCTGCCGATTTTGTGAACCGGTACCGTATCCAACGCTTTTGCCTGCATTAACGGTCTCAAGAACGCACCGGCAATATTATGCAGGATAATCGGCAACAACAGTGCGAATTTAAACCCACCATGGTCTTTGTTCCAAAAGAACAAGCTCAGGATGGCGACTAAGGCACTGCCCTGAAGGAAGAAAATACGTTTGTAAACAGCACTGGATGAAGCATGCGCCGTAAAGCGTTTCAGGAGCATTGACCCTAAGCAGTAAGGGATAATCGGAATCAACTGATACCATAGGAGATAATGGGGGTCGATTTGGTAATGGCGCACCAACAAACTGCAATAGCTTCCCCACAAGCAAAACCCTGAGATGGAAAAGCACGCCATTACGGTTGGGATCAAAAAGCAGCTTTTGAGCACCCCACGTTTTTGGTCCGCCTCTTCTGCTTCATGAACCGGAGCAACCGGCAAAGCAATATGTGTTTCTCGATGCTGAAAAATGTAAAAATAGAAAATCGCGCAGCAGGTAAGCGCTAAATAAAGGATATAAATTAAGCGCCAAGACATTTTGAGGGATACTATATGCCCAAGGGTCGGCAAAACCACCGAGGCAATAGAAAATATCACCTGTTCAGAAGCAACAATCGATGCGCGCCCTCGGGTGGAAAATAGCTGCATGAGCAAGACCAATCCCATGACCTGTCCTCCCCCTAACCCCAAGCCTTGGATAAAACGCGCGCCAATTAACATCGGCATACCGTTCGCAAAACAGGCCATTAAATGCCCCAAAAATGCTACCCAAAGCGTGATTAAGATGCATTGACGCCCACTGCAGTTGTCGGCCACCAATCCAACAACGCAGCGTACAAAGAAAATAGCACAGAAATACAGCGAAAGCGTTAATTTGATCTGAAAATCTGACCCCAACAGCTCTTGATTGATGAATAAAATGCACTGATTATAAACCGCATTGTGCGTGGTATTGAGCGCACAAATCACCAGCAACAGATAGAATAAAAATCGAGATGGCTTCACCGCGTTTAATTAGAGAATAAAAGGAACAAAATTTCAAATAAAAAAGCCGGACACAGCTTTTATCCGGCTTGAACGATAAGGGAACATGCCCCCATAAGCCCCTAGAAGGTTCTACCTACACCGATATACACCTGGTCGGAATGGAGGTTAGCCAATTTTGGGATGGTATAGCCGTACAACTTAGCACCGAACATCTGATGCAAGCCGATATGGCGGTAACCGACTTCGAACAGCGTTTCAAACTGCTCGGCACGTACAAACAGGGTAAAGTTATAGAGCAACGAACCGGAATGGACGTACTTATGACGTTGGACAGGGAGAGTTGCATTGAACCAGACGTTTCCTCCTGGGTTTGTCTTTCTTCTAAACCATTCTAGTGTGGTAAATCGGGTACAAACATAAGCGCCACCAAGCCCACCACCAATACCAACGGATAACCAATCTAAGATATACTGTTCCCAATAAGCATTGATCTGCGCTCC
>DGGR01000042.1 GCA_002392285.1 Verrucomicrobia bacterium UBA3869 | reverse complement strand
TTGATTCCGTTCTTGGAGCACGATGATGGAAGCCGTGCGTTGATGGGTGCTAACATGCAACGTCAGGCGGTTCCTTTGTTGTGCCCGAAAGCTCCTTTGGTAGGAACCGGGGTCGAAAGCTTGGTTGCTAAAGATTCGCGTTCGGTGATTATTGCAGAAAGCGATGGGAAAATAGCAGCAGTTGATGGCGGTTGGATTGTTGTAACCCCAGATGGTAAGTTACCTGCCAAAAGTCAAACGTTAACCACCGATCCTAAGAAGGGTATTTATGTTTATCATTTGAACAAGTTTATGCGGTCTAATGCTTCAACATGCATTAACCAACGACCGATTGTCCATTTGGGCGACAAAGTGACCAAAGGACAAATCTTGTCTGATGGTATGTCAATAGAACATGGCGAATTAGCATTGGGATCGGATGTTATGGTCGCATATATGCCTTGGTATGGGTATAATTTCGAAGATGCTATTATCCTGAGTGACCGTATCATTAAAGAGGATGTGTTTACGTCGATTCATATTGAAGAATATGAGACGCTCGCAAATGATACAAAACTTGGACCCGAAGAGATTACGCGCGATATTCCGAATGTGAGCGAGGAAGCGTTAAGTCGTTTAGATCGCAACGGTATTATTTGTATTGGTTCTGAAGTACGCCCAGGAGATATTTTGGTTGGTAAAATTACGCCAAAAGGAGAGACGGAATTATCTCCTGAAGAGAAGCTTTTACGTACCATTTTCGGTGAAAAAGCGGCAGATGTTAAGGATTCTTCCATGATTGCGCCTCCAGGATGCACTGGAATTGTTATGGAAGTGCGCATTAGCCGCGGAGATAACGTCAATCCAAAGGAAGAAATTACTGAAAAGGATTTGGATCGTAAACGCAAGAAAATTGATGCTCAGTATGCCTTGGATGTAGCAGCAGTTCGCGATGACTTAACAGAAGCATTATCGAACATATTTTTGGGAGAAAAAATTTCCTTGAATATTATGGATGCTGCCAGTGGAGCTTTTATTGTTAAGGCGAATAAGAAAATTACCAAAACTGCTTTGCGTTCTTTAGCGGCCAACAAAGATCATTTGTCCATTGAGGATTCGCCGGTTAAGGAAAAATTAGATGAAATTTTAGCCTCGTTTAATGCTAAATTTGACGAGTTAAAATCGGAATATGAGGGAAAAATAAAGCACCTAGAAGATACCGGTTCCGAAGAAGGTTCCATTAAGAAAGTCACTGTATTGATTGCGGTTAAACGCAAGATACAGGTAGGGGATAAAATGGCCGGTCGACACGGAAATAAAGGTGTTGTTTCGCGTATTGTTCCCCAACAGGATATGCCGTTCTTAGCCAATGGTAAACCGGTAGATATTATTTTAAATCCGTTGGGTGTACCAAGCCGAATGAACGTAGGTCAGATTTTGGAATGTCACTTGGGGTGGGCTTGTAAAGCGTTAGGAATTCGTATTACGACGCCTGTTTTTGATGGTGCTTCAGAGCAATCCATCAAGAAGTTCTTGAAAAAGGCGAAATTGCCGGAGAGCGGTAAAGTAACCTTGTATGATGGTTATACTGGTGATCCTTTCTATCAACAAGTTACGGTGGGTTATACGCACATGTTGAAGTTGAATCACTTGGTCGCTAACAAGGTTCATGCTCGTGCGGTTGGCCCTTATAGCTTGATCACCCAACAGCCTTTAGGAGGTAAAGCGCAATTCGGAGGTCAGCGATTTGGCGAAATGGAAGTCTGGGCTTTAGAAGCTTATGGAGCGGCTTATTTACTGAAAGAAATGATTACGGTTAAATCGGACGATGTTCAAGGACGCGTACAATTTTACGAGTCTATTGTTAAGGGTAAGCATTCATTACATGCGAACCTGCCGCAATCATTCTTGGTATTATTGAATGAAATGCGAGGTTTGGCATTCGATGTTCGTTTGATTTCGCCTCAACAAGAAGCAACAAGTTTTAATAAGGAGTGATGGGATGTCAGAAGCTGATAACGAGGAGATACGTGGGGTTCTAGGTTTTGAAGAAGAACCAGCGTTTAACGAAATTGATATTAAAATTGCATCTCCCGATGTAATTCGCCAATGGTCGCATGGGGAAGTTCGAAGCCCGGAAACCATTAACTATCGTACGTATAAGCCTGAACCAGATGGCTTGTTTTGCCAAAAAGTATTCGGTCCTATCGTTGATTATGAGTGCGCCTGCGGAAAGTATAAACGCATTAAGTACAAAGGTGTGTTTTGTGAGCGATGTGGGGTTGAGGTAACTCAGGCATCGGTTCGTCGTGAACGCATGGGTCATATTGAGCTTACCGCTCCTGTTGTTCATATTTTGTTCTTCAAAGCTATCGGTGCATTGTTAGAGTTGCCGTTGAAGGATGTTGAACGGATTGCTTATTACGAAAGCTATGTGGTAACCGATCCTGGGGTAACTCCTTTGACAAACAAGCAGATTTTGTCCGAGCAAGAATTGAATGATGCCCGTAATGAGCATGGGTTTGATTCGTTTGTTGCTGATATCGGTGGATCCGCTATTAAAACGCTTTTAAAAAATCTAGATTTAGCACAAGAGATTGAAGCCGTTCGCATGAGCATGGCGAATAGTAATTCGCAGCAGGTCCGTAGAAAGTTAGCCAATCGTTTAATGCTGTTGAATAATTTTGCCAATTCTAAAGTCTCTCCAGATTGGATGGTGCTCGATGTACTTCCGGTTATACCGCCTGATTTACGTCCATTGGTACCATTAGAGGGTGGGCGCTTTGCAACCAGCGATTTAAATGATCTTTATCGCCGCGTTATCAACCGTAATAACCGCTTAAAGGGTCTTTTAAGCTTAAAAACCCCAAATATCATTATTTACAACGAAAAGCGTATGTTGCAGGAGGCTGTCGATGCATTATTCGCCAACGGCAGCTGTGGTACGCGTCCAGCAGTCAATTCGACCAAACGTCCCTTGAAGTCGTTAACCGATATGTTAAAGGGTAAGAATGGTCGTTTCCGTCAAAACCTATTGGGTAAGCGTGTTGACTATAGTGGACGTTCTGTAATCGTTGTCGGGCCAGAGCTTAAGATTAATCAATGCGGATTGCCTAAGAAAATGGCGTTGGTTTTGTTCGAACCATTCGTAATTTGTCGTCTGAAAGAACTTGGGTTCGCCAGTACGGTTCGTGTTGCTCGCAAAATGATCAAAAATGAGCAGCCGGAAGTATGGGATATTTTAGCAGATGTGGTGCGCGAGCATCCCATTTTGTTAAACCGTGCTCCAACTTTGCACCGTTTGTCGATTCAGGCTTTTGAACCTCTTTTGATTGAAAGTGATGCTATTCAGTTGCATCCGTTAGTGTGTGGAGGCTTTAATGCAGACTTCGATGGAGACCAGATGGGTGTACACGTACCCTTATCCACAGAAGCGGTATTGGAAGCGTATATGTTGATGTTATCCACCAATAACATTTTTTCGCCCGCCAATGGTAAGCCTATTTTGATGCCTTCTCAGGACGTTGTTTTAGGAAACTATGTATTAACAGCTGCGCCGATTGATAAACCTGCTGCTGATAAGGTGGTTCCGTTGGTGAATGACCTTGCTGAAGCAAAACGCTTGGAACTGTGCCGCATCTTGACCTTGCATGATTGGGTAGATATTCCCAACCCGGATTATCAGAAAGAAACTCCATTTGGGGTATCGTCCGATAAATACATCCGTACAACTATTGGGCGTATTATATTCAATGAAATTTGGCCGAAAGGCATGGGTTTCATTAATGACGTGGTCAATAAGGATAAACTTTCCAAGTTGATTAATGAAAGCTATCGGTTTACGGATGCTCAAAGTTCTGTTACGCATTTGGATGCTTTAAAGCAGTTAGGATTTACAATGGCAACTCGCATGGGTGTATCCATTGGTATCGATGATATGGCAATTTCTGATAAAAAAGCTGCTATTATCGAGGAAAATCTGGAAAAAATTAAAACGATCCAATCGCAATTTGAACGCGGAATTATTACGGATAAAGAGCGTTATAGTAGGGTGATTTCTATTTGGTCAGAAGCAACTGATGCGGTCGCAAGTGTTGTATTCAAAAACCTTGAAAAACATCAGGAGGGTGCCTTAAATCCATTGTTTGTTATGATGGACTCTGGAGCTCGTGGTAATAAGCAACAGGTACGTCAGCTATGCGGAATGCGTGGTTTGATGGCTAAGCCTTCCGGAGAAATTATTGAATATCCTATTTTATCCTCCTTCCGTGAAGGGTTAAATCCGCTGGAATACTTTACATCAGCGCACGGTGCTCGTAAGGGTATGGCAGATACCGCTTTGCGTACAGCAGACGCAGGATACTTAACCCGTAAGCTTATTGATGTTGCAATGAACTGTATCATTAATAAGACCAGTAACCCTATTGATTATAGTAAGGGAATTACCAAACAAGCGATTTATAACGGGGATGAGGAAATGGTATCATTGGCTGAGCGTATTATCGGCCGTTATGCTTGCGATAACATTGCTGATCCGAATGATCCAAAGCGCGTTATTATTCACCAAGGGGATAAGATTACTGAGTCCCAGGCTAAGGAAATTACAGCCTTGGGTATTGATAAGGTTAAGATTGTATCGCCTTTAACTCACATGGATCATTACGCTATTCCGCCTGAGGCTTATGGAGACGATTTATCTACACATGATTTGGTTGCGGAAGGTGTGCCAGTAGGAATTATTGCTGCACAATCCATTGGTGAACCAGGTACGCAGTTAACATTGTGGACCTTCCACTCTGGTGGTGTCGCAAGCCATGCTACCAATTCGGAATATCGCGCGAAATGTGCTGGGCGTGTAAAGTATGAGGATGTTCGTTGCATCCGTACCCAAAACACCTCGGTGGCGATTAATAAAACGGGTATTATCCATATCTTATCGGATAAGGGGGCAAAGCTCGAAACGTTCCATGTACAGATAGGTTCTGTGTTGATGGTTGCTGATGGAGATCTGGTTAAGGCCGGAGATGTATTGGTCATGTGGGATGCAAACCATATTCCGATTTTGGCCGATCAAGCCGGTATTGTACGTTACAAAGACCTTTATAAAGGAATTACCTTCTCTTATGGGCAGGAGGGTGAAAATGTTCGCGTGATTATTGAGCATCCGAATGATTTGAATCCTTCGATTGAGATAGTAGATAAACAGGGCACTTTGTTGGGCAGTTATCCCATTCCGGTCGGTAGCCAATTGATGGTTAATGATGGCGATCGCTTGGTGTTGGGTGCGTTGATCGCTAAAACCCCACGTTTATCCATTAAAACTCAGGATATTACCGGTGGTTTGCCTCGTATTACGGAACTCTTTGAAATACGTACGCCTAAAGATGCAGCCATTATGGCGCGTTCGGAAGGTATAGTATCGTTCGATGGGGTCGTGCGTAACAAGAAACGTTTATTAATTACGAATCCAGCGACTCAAGCGGTTGAAACGCATTTGATTCCTTATAATAAACAGCTTTTTGTTCAAGAAGGCGACTTTGTTAAAAAAGGACAATGTTTAACCGATGGCGCTATTGATCCTCATGAAATGTTATCCATTTTCGGGGTTCGGGCTACGCAAGAATATTTGTTGAACGAAATTCAAAAGGTGTATCACTTACAGGGCGTAAGTATTAATGATAAGCATTTGGAGATTGTTATCGCCTTTATGTTTAGCAAGGTGTGCATTACGGATGCAGGAGATACAGAATTTTTATTGGGAGATTTGGTCGAACGTTGCACGTTTGACGAAACAAATGCCTCTATTATCAAAATGGGAGGTAATCCTGCTAAGAGTGAACCTGTTCTGTTGGGTATTACCAAGAGCGCTCTTAATAATGAAGGCTTTATATCAGCTGCTTCGTTCCAAGAAACTACACGTATCTTAACGGAAGCTGCTATTATGAATCGCCATGATAATTTGAGCGGTTTTAAAGAGAACGTTATTACCGGTAATTTGATTCCTGCAGGAACTGGTTTAAACAAGTACCGTTCTATGCGGATTCATGAAATTCCTAATGCGGTTGCAGCAGAAGCGTAAAAATGAAAGGTATTTTTCAAAAAAGACTTGCAATCCCGTTTTGTGCCTATTACAAGATTTAATTGTTAAAAAATTAAGATGCCTACAATTTCTCAAATAGTAAAAGGAATACGTACCAAGACACGTGCTAAATCCGCGGCTCCTTTGTTAAGAGGAAATCCGTTTAGACGTGGTGTATGTATTCAGGTTATGACCCGTACGCCTAAAAAACCTAATTCGGCTGTACGTAAGGTAGCGAAGGTTCGGTTAACCAATGGATATGAGTTGATTGCTTATATTCCGGATGAAGGCCATAATCTTCAAGAGCATAGCATTGTTTTAGTTCGTGGAGGGGCTGTTCCAGATCTTCCCGGTGTTCGATACCATATAGTGCGTGGTACGTTAGATACTCAAGGGGTTGAGAAACGTAGACGCAGTCGGTCAAAATATGGAGTTCCTCGTCCTAAAGGTAAATAATTAAGTATGTCACGTCGTAGAAGAGCAGTACGGAAGCCTGTTAGCGGTGATCCTCGTTATAACAATGTATTGATTGAACAATTGACCAATCGGGTGATGCGTTGTGGTAAAAAATCATTGGCGCGTCGTATCGTATACGGTGCTATTGATCAGGTTTGTAAGAAGTTGAATAAGGAAGACCCAGCTGAAATTTTTTCAACCGCTTTGGACAATATTCGTCCAAAATTAGAAGTTAAAAGCCGTCGTGTTGGTGGAGCCAATTATCAGATGCCGGTTGAAATTCCTTATGTCCGTCAGGTTGGATTAGCATTTCGCTGGATTATTTTAGCGGCCAATAAGCGCGCAGGTCGTATGATTGATGGTTTAGCGGATGAATTAGTTGATGCTTACAACAACGTCGGTGAAGTAGTTAAGAAACGCGATGAAATGCATCGAATTGCACAGTCAAATCGCGCATTTGCATTTTTTAAATAATTTAAGAATACCCCTATGGATTTAAATCCCAGCGCTAATAATTCTGCTTCGTCAGGGAATAAGAGTAGTTCTAAACGGAAAACCCCTATTCAGCACGTACGTAATATAGGTATTGCGGCGCATATTGATGCTGGAAAGACAACTACCACTGAACGTATTTTATTTTATTCGGGTGTGGTTCATAAGGTTGGTGAGGTGCATGAAGGTGCAGCGACAACTGACTGGATGGAACAAGAACGTGAACGTGGTATTACCATTACGTCAGCCGCTATTAGCTGTAATTGGACCAACAAAGGTGGCTTGTTCGCAAATTTGCCGCATACGATTAATATTATCGATACGCCAGGACACGTGGATTTTACGGCTGAGGTAGAGCGTTCTTTACGTGTATTGGATGGCGCCGTTGCTGTATTTTGTGGCGTTGCAGGTGTACAGCCGCAATCCGAAACTGTTTGGCGCCAAATGGATAAGTACAATATTCCGCGTATTGTTTACATTAACAAGATGGACCGTACGGGAGCTGACTACTTAGCAGCTTTAGAGAGTATTCGTACCCGCTTAGGCGCAAATGTACATCCTTTGTTTTTAAATATCGGCAGTGAAGAGCAATTCAGCGGATTGATCGATTTGATCGAAGAAAAAGCTTATATTTACAAGGATGCTCAAGGTATGACCTTTGAAGTGACCGAAATTCCTGCTGAAATGAAGGAAGCGGCTGAGCACTATCGTACAGAATTGATTGAGGCTCTAAGTGATGTAAGTGATAAAATTGCAGAACTGTATTTAGAGGGCAAACCGATTGAGGCGAATGATTTAAGGGCGGCAGTTCGTGAAGGAACGTTAAAATCTAGCTTTATTGGCGCTATTCCTGGAAGTTCTTTTAAGAACAAAGGAATTCAGATGGTTTTGGATTCCATCGTGGATTATTTGCCAAGTCCAGCAGATTTGCCAGCGATTGAAACTGAACAGAATGGGAAGAAAGTTAGCATTATTGCTGATGATTCCCATGAACCGGTTGGTTTGGTGTTCAAATTGATGACGGATCCTTACATCGGTAAATTGGTGTTCTTTAGGGTGTATTCGGGTACCGTTACCAAGGGTAT
>DGGR01000021.1 GCA_002392285.1 Verrucomicrobia bacterium UBA3869 | reverse complement strand
GTTAAAATATTTAAAAAGAGGAATGCGGCTATCTTCTAATCCCCCAGAGGCACCGATATCTAAATAGTTGATATGGAGATCAGGATAATAGTTATTTAGAAAGCGAATAAAGCTTTTAATCTTGTAATTTGTAATAGGATAAGAGGCAATTGCATTTAAGTTTCTATTAATGCGAATGTAGTTAACTACACGTCTTAAAGGTTGTATGGATTTTATAATATTTTTAACAAAATTGTGCATATTATATTAACCTTTTAATAGCTCTTGTGGAGGAAGTCGATTCCAAATGGAAGAGCCATTGGGGGTTGTAACGTAATTCGAGCAGGTTTTAAGCTCTTCGCAGATGGATTTAACCTGTTCGGCGGTCGTAACTTCTTGAAATTTCTGTTGCTGCACCAACTTCAACAGTAAAGGATTCAATTGTCGTTCGATGGATTGCATTTGTCCCCATTCGATGAGCGCGTGCGAGGTTTGATGGACGAACAATTGGATTTGTTCCAAGGGGAGCCATTGAGGGATGGCATCGATTTGAAATTGACCGGTTGGTAACGCTTTTGCGAGACAGACTTTTCGGAGATTTAGGTAATCAATAGCTTCTGCAAAGGCTATTGCTTGCGGGCCGTCCAGCGAGAATACGTACGGGTATAATAAGGTTTGTAGGGGGCCAACTTGCTCTTTTTTCAAAAGGCGCACGATGCGTTCGTACCAAATGCGCATTTGAGCCCCTTTGCAATCCAGGATGACCAAAATCGGGCTTTCGTCAAAGAAAGCATAGCGGTTTTGCCACACGGTAATCAGCTTCAGAGGAAACACAGGGGTTTCAACCATGGGTGGTTGTACCGTAGGAGTTTGTTGATCCCTACGGGGGTTAGAAACCGATGCAACCGATTGCGGCTGGGTTGGGTTCTTCGCTACAGGATTGGAAACCCAACGAGCAATATCCACTGATTGGGTCGGTTTGGGTTTAGCATCGACCGATGGCTCAGGTGCGTTGGGTTTTGGGGGCATCGGTACGCTTTGAATGCTTACGCTGGCACTTTGATGATCGGTTAACGTTTTACGGATGGCATCTATGATGAGCGAATGAACAGCAGCTTCTTGCTTAAACCGCACCTCTTTTTTCATCGGATGAACATTGACATCAAAGGTATTGGGCGGAAGCGTTAAAAATAGGAAGACCGATGGGAAGAGTTGAGGGGGAATAAATCCTTGGTAACCTTCAAGAATAGCGCGCGAAAACGCACTTTGTGCAATGGGTCGTTGATTGAGAAAAATACGAATCGCTTGCGAACTGGTCTCTCCTGCTCCAGGGGTACTGATAACGCCAGATAAGGAACCGATTTTGGATTCGTACTGCAGAGGAATCCAGGTTTTTGCATTTTGTTTGGGCCAAATTTCATGGATGCGCTGTTCGATCGTAGAGCAAGGAGAGGAAGAAAAGATAAGCGATGCGTCCTGCTTTAATTCCAACTGTATTTGGGGATAAGCTACGGCATACAAGCGTACGCAATCGATAATGTGCGCATTTTCGGTGTATTCGGATTTTAAAAATGTGCGGCGCACTGGTAGGTTATAAAACAGGTGCTTGACGATTATCGTGGTTCCTACATTGCAAGCGCAGGGCATTTGCTTTGGTTTTAGTTCGCCATCGATTTCGACGCGGGTACCTAATTCTTGATCTTGAGTGCGGGTAACTAAAGTTACTTGTGCAACGCTAGCAATCGACGGAAGCGCTTCGCCGCGGAATCCAAAAGACTTTAGGTGTTGCAGATCCCGAAAGGTTTGCAATTTACTGGTTGCATGGGTGTTAAAGCACTGTAGCGCATCCACTGCATCCATACCGATTCCATTATCACTAATCGAAATGAGGTTGGTCCCCCCTGAAGAAAACTGAATATTGATGCGCGATGCTCTGGCATCTAGGCTGTTTTCCAACAATTCTTTTACAACATTTGCAGGGCGCTCAATAACTTCGCCGGCAGCGATTTGGTTAGCAATCGTATTGGCTAATAGGTGAATTGTTGGCATAATTTAAAAGTACAAGCATTAGGGTTGATCAGGCAATATTTTATCCATTAGGCGGGATGCTTCAATGGGTTAGGTGGGTTGTTTTAATTGATTTTGTTAGGTAAAACAGCTATACTAAATTTATTCTCATTATGCGAATTGAGAAAATTCTAATAGCAAATAATGAGCCTTCGGTTCAAAAAGCGTTGCAGGAACAATTGCAACATTATCGCTGTAAGACCGTTTGTGTTTCTACCTTATCTAAAGCCAAATTGTGTGTGCATCAGGATGATTTCGATTTAGTTTTTCTCGGTACGCATTTCCCGGATGGGCAAGGAATTGATCTCTTGAGCGACCTCAATGAGGTACCTTCTACGAATGAAAAACCGTTGATTGCGGTTGTACTGGATTATAAATTCATTGATTTGGGTGTTAGTTGCTTAAAAGCAGGTGCGTTCGACTGCATTTTAAAACCATTTTCCTTATCCGAAGTGGATATGGTGTTGAAAAAGGCTGAGGTTTATCGACACCTATCACAGGTTAATCATTTCTTCTCGAGTCGCGATGAAGATAATTGTTTGTTGGGTGAATGTGAGGCGATTAAGACCGTCCGTTCATTGATCCAAAAAGTAGCCTCAACTGATGCAACCGTGTTGATTACCGGTGAAAATGGAACGGGTAAGGAGGTGGTTGCGTACGAAATTTACAAACAAAGCCATTTATGCGACAAACCGTACGTAACCGTTAACTGTGCTGCCATTCCCGAAAATTTAATTGAAAGCGAGTTTTTCGGCCATGAACGTGGAGCCTTTACTCATGCTTTGCAGCGGCGGATAGGGCGCTTTGAATTGGCGAACAATGGTACGATTTTGCTCGATGAAATCGGGGAAGTTTCCCCAAACTTGCAGGCAAAATTGTTGCGCGTGTTACAAGAAAAGAAATGTGAGCGCGTTGGGGGATCGGAAAGCATCACCTTAAATGTCCGCGTGTTGGCTTCTACGAATCAAGATTTACACAATGCGATTAAGGCCGGTAAGTTTCGTGAAGATTTGTTCTATCGCTTAAACGTATTTCCTATCCATGTTCCTCCTTTGAGGGAACGCGGGGGAGATATTTTGTTATTGGCGAATGATTTTTTGAATCGATATCAGAAGAAGTACGGGATTCCTTTGAATGGCTTTTCTGATTCCGCTAAGCAAGCATTGATGGCGTACAACTGGCCGGGTAACGTTCGAGAATTGCAAAACGTGGTTGAGCGTGCGGTTATTTTATCCAACGGTTCGCCGAGTATTGAGCCAAAAATGTTAAATATTAACGCCGAAACTGCCGCTGCAAAGAATAACGATGTATGTGAGCTGTTACCGCTGAATGAGGTTGAAAAACGCCATATTTTGCGCGTGTTGGAACATACAAAGGGCAACCGAACACGCACAGCATCGATTTTAAACATTACCACCCGTACGTTGAGCAATAAGCTTAAGGCGTACGCTGCGAATCAACACTAACCTTATCGATTGTTAGGCATTAAGTGTGTTTGGGGGTGCCAAATTTCTTTTCGTAAAAGGAAGGAGGAATGCTGGGGGATCGTAGGAGCTTAAAAATTGGATCAAGCTCGGTGGTAACTCCAAATTTTTCCTGATATATCCTTAGGATATAGGCGACGTAATGCGGTTTATTGGCCATGAATCCAATGAGACAATGTTTTAGACATTGATCCAGCGTAGTCATTTTGGCTGGATTCTGAATGAAGGTAATATTGTACCACATATCCATTCCATCAAAAGGTAATGGTTCGGTATACAAAGGAACAAAACCTTTGCTGTGCATAAAATTAAGCAAGTCGCCCATTAGGTGTTCACTTTTAAAGAAGTGAATAGCGCAGGTTTCAATATGAAAACATAGGGCTTTTTCGAAAAAAGAATCATCTAAGGATGCTAAAGCATCGTATTCAGCTCCATGAATATCTAATTTGATAAAATCGAAGGTTTGCGAACCGATTGCTTCACTCATTTTTTTGACCTTTACGGGTACGCATTTCATGGGTTCGCAAAAAGAAGCGCAGGAAAGGTGTAATGATTTGAGATTTTCTAATTCAATACCTAGAGAAGCGAAAGCAGGGGTTGATTCTGGTATATACAAAGTACCTTCGCCAGTATAACCTGCTATGGCATCGGTATAAATTTTATCGTACGCATGCTTTTGGATGAGATGTTCGGCTTCTTCTGGGTCAGGTTCAACTCCATACGTGATTTTGTTATTTAGCCATTGTAAGCTAGAAAAAATCCCACTGTCTTCAATGCCATCTCGAGAGCCAATATCCAAAAAGTGAATTTTTAAGGATGAATGGTGGTTGTTTAAAAACTGGATGTATTGATGTACCCATTGAGGTTTCAACCGATAATCCAATAACCATCCGGTTTTTTTAAGGGACAATTTATTGCATAAATAGAGCAAAGGAGAAATGGATTTAATCAGCTCCTTGAGGCATTTTAAGCAAATTTTTAATAGATCGCCCATAGCAGTTATTACGTTATCTATAAATTTCTTCTATTGCAACCCTTAAAACCCATTTTTATCTAATGGATTTTCGTTTTAGGTTGCTATTTGTGTTTGTAATTTACTTTATGAAAGTATGATGGCAGGTGAAGACGAACAATCGGTAGAAAAACCTATTTCAACGCTAATCGAGAAGCATTTCTTACAAGAGCGAAAAATTTTTTTGTGGGGGGAAGTAACGGATCGTTCGGCGAAGGATATTACTGAAAAACTTATTTATTTAGAGCTGCAAAAACCTGGGGCTCCTATCACGTTTTATATCGATACTCCGGGGGGTTCTATTACCGCCGGCATGGCTATTTATGATACCATGCAGTTAGTATCGTCGCCTATTTCCGTGGTTGTTATGGGATTGGCTGCCAGTATGGGTTCTATTTTGTTGTGCGGTGCGAAAAAAGGTTTCCGTTTCTTGTATCCTCATGCACGTGTTTTGATTCACCAGCCGTTAATTATGGGGCATATTGAAGCCTCAGCGGTGGATATTCATATTCAAGCGCAAGAGATGGAAAAATCACGTGCAGAGTTAAATCAAATTTTAGCGAATGCTTCGGGTCAGAGTATTGAAAAGATTACGCACGATACGGATCGGGATTTTTATCTCAATGCTAAAGAAGCAATTGCGTACGGCTTAGCGGATGAAATTATTACGCATGGGTTGAAATAACCATGTTTGTTGACGAAGTTGAAGTAATTTGGAAAGCGGGGCACGGGGGAAACGGATGCTGCAGTTTCTACCGGGGGAAGTATATTCCAATGGGTGGACCAGATGGCGGTGATGGCGGCAAAGGCGGAGATGTTATTTTGGTATGTTCTCCCCATGTAAATGACTTGCAGGATTTTAGCTACAAACCGCATGCAGAAGCTCAAAATGGTCAAAATGGTATGGGATCGGACTGCTATGGGCGCGGGGGCGAGGATTGCATTTTATCGGTACCGCCGGGAACCCAGGTGTGGGATATCGCTACCCAGCGCTTGGTGACCGAAGTCTTGGAGGTTAATAGCCGCGTGGTTATTTTAAAAGGCGGCAAGGGAGGCTTAGGCAATTTACATTTTAAAAACTCAGTTAATCGCGCGCCGCGCCAAACTACTCCTGGTGAACCGGGGGAAGAGGGACGGTTTAAGTTGGTGCTAAAAACGATTGCTGATGTAGGGTTGGTTGGATTTCCCAATGCAGGTAAGTCGTCGCTCATCAGTTGCTTAACGCGTGCACAACCGAAGGTTGCTCATTATCCGTTTACAACCATTAATCCGAGCGTTGGGGTATTAACGGATTCCCATTATCGTTATTTATTTTTAGCCGATATTCCGGGCCTTATTGAAGGCGCCAGCCACAATAAAGGTTTGGGGTATCAGTTTTTACGCCATATCGAGCGCTGTCAAGCGTTGGTCATGCTCTTGGATATGGCTGGAAGTGAAGCGCGTAACCCGATTGATGACTTTAAAATTTTACGTAAAGAGTTGATGTGTTACGGAAAAAATCTAGCGGATAAGCCATTTATTGTGGTGGCCAATAAGCTCGATTTGCCGGATTTTGAAGCTAATTTAGCTGCTTTTAAGCGAGCGGTTAAGGTTCAGGTGTTGCCGATTTCCTGCAAAACCGGTGAGGGGTTAACCGAGTTGAAGGATTATCTCTTTCAACATTTTATGTCACATTCTAAGGCACAACCGGAGGAAGGGAAAATCCTTGATGGGGTTAATCGAGACGAAGCTTTATGATGCATTCTATCGATTTGCTTCCTGAAAACTTGTTCTTATCCTCAGGATTTTCGGACTTTTATATCGGATTAGCGCAAAGCCAGAAGTGGCTTTATACTCAACAGGGGGATAGTCCCATTACCCATTGCTTATTTCAAGCCTTACAGGCGTGTACTTCGCGTATCCATTGGGAAAGCATCAAGATTTTTTTGTTGAATGGTCCTGGGTCTACCATGGGAATTCGTGCTTTTTGTTCCTTTATCCGCACCGCTTTAGCATTAGGGAAAATCAATGTCGATCAGGTGTATAGCTGCGATACGTTGCATGCCGTTAGTTATGCTTTGGAACAACAGCACATTCAGCGCCCCGTATGTGCGCGCATCAATTTAATGGAACGCTTGTGCGTAAGGCATTCTAGGGATAAATTGCATACGCCGTCCGAATCGGAATTGAAACAAGCGCTGTGGTTACCGCATCCGTGTTTACCGAAGGAATTACCGGTGGTTCAGCTGTCTTTTGACGCCATTTTGCCGTTATTAACAGCGGATTTTCTTTGGCATACCACCGGAGCTCCGGATGTGTTTTTAAACCCAGCCAAACATGATGGCCAGTAAGGCGCTTACAAACAACGGAATGTTGTAGTGTAAGAAGGTAGGAACGCAGGTATCCCAAATGTGGTCGTGTTGCCCATCGATGGCAAGACCGGTTGTGGGTCCCAATGCCGATTCAGATACAGGAGCACCCGCATCTCCTAAAGCAGCTGCAGAAGCAATTAAAATGACGATTTCTGGTACCGAATAATTAAGTTGCACGCACAAAGGAACGAAGATGGTAGCGATGATGGGGATGGTCCCGAAGGATGAACCGATGCCCAAGGTAATAACCAAACCGATGGTTAAAATGAGTGCGGCGCTGATAACTTTGCTGTGAGGCAATAACGGCAGTAGGTCGTTGACCAAACGATCGACGCTATGGGTTTCCTTTAAGACATTGGCAAATCCAGCAGCTGCCAACATGACGAAAGCGATAAATCCCATGCTGATGATGCCGTCATTGATCATCTTATCTAAATGTTTGCGCGATACAGCTTTGAATACAAAGAGCATTCCGAGCCCTAAAATAGCTCCTAAGGGTAGGGAATGCGTTGTTAATTGAACTGCAAAAGTTCCAACAATCGCGCTGAGTAGTGCGATACATTTCCCTTTGGTAAGCGTTTCGGCTTTTTCTGCAGACGTATTTAACGCTTTAGGGGCATAAGTACGGGGCTTTTTGTAAGAAATGAAAAGAGCAATGAGTAATCCGATAACCATGGAGGCTCCTAGGATTGCGAAACAGTGCCAATTAGTGCCATAGGTGGTTTCGATGCCGTTTTTGCGAAGGTTATCCAAAATGAGTTTTTGGAAAATTAATCCGAATCCTGCAGGTATGGAGATATACGGAGCTACCAATCCGAATGATAAAATGCAGGCAATTGCGCGCCGATCAATCTTTAATTGATTCATCAGCGGAAGCAGGGGCGGAATCACCATAGGGATAAATGCGATGTGGATGGGCAAAATATTTTGGGACGACATGGACAAGCACATTAAAATAATGAACAGCAGGAATTTTTTACTACCGATCCATCGAGTTAATACTTGCGATAATGCGGATGAAAAGCCGGTTTGAATCATGGCAGCTGCTAAGGCTCCGAGCAAAATATAACTGAGGCTTGTTTCTGCATTATCCCCCATGCCTTGAATAAATAGATCCATGGTATGTTTTAGGGACAGACCAGAGCATGAACCTGCGATCAATGCCGCAACCAACAACGACACAAGAACATTAAACTTTTTTAAGCATAAAATATACAGTACCCCGATTGCGATGAGTATGGGATTCAGTAATAGATTGCTCATAATGACGGTTAGCATAAAAAGAATGCCCTAACAATTCAAGTTGCTTTTTTATACCTTCCAGCCTTTAATGCTAACAAAAATGTGGGTTAGTAATTTATGATTCAAGAACCTTTGAAAGCTGTTTTGTCCAAAATCCGTTGCATTGTTTTAGATGTCGATGGAGTGTTGACGGATGGATCAATCTATTTTGGGGAAAATGGAGAATGCACAAAAGTCTTTAACACAAAGGATGGTTATATCCTCATGCATATGATAGCTATGGGTTATCATGTGGCCTTGATCAGCGGCGGACGTTCTCCTATTATTATGCAGCGCGCAAAAGCTTTAAATATCCCTCATGTATTTACTGAGATTAAGGAAAAATTGCCTGTTTTTAATCAATTGATAAAGGAGTTATCCTTAACCCCTTCTGAGGTGGCATATATGGGGGATGAGTACATTGATATACCCGTATTGAAAGCGGTAGGTTGTGCGGCGTGCCCCAATGATGCCATTCCGCAAGTTAAGGCTATTTGTAATTTTATCGCTGACCATAATGGAGGACGGGGTGCTGTTCGAGAATTGTGTGATGCGATCTTAGAAGCGCAAAATAAATGCGTTATTTAGCGTTAGAAAGCTCGTGTGATGAAACTGCTGTTGCGATTTGGGATACCGAACAGCACCGTGTTGAATACGAGCGAACCTTAACGCAAGCCGCATTGCATGGACCGTATGGGGGTGTAGTCCCAGGGTTGGCTATTCGTGAGCATTTAAAGGGCTTTCATCAGCTGATTGAGTCGCTGCGCCATTCCTACGATTTATCGCGCATCGATGCAGTATGCGTTACGCATGGCCCTGGTTTGGTCGGATGCTTAGGGATTGGGGTCGCTTATGCGCAAGCCTTGCAATTGCTGCTGAATGTACCGCTGTATGGCGTTAACCATTTGCATGGGCATGCATTATCGCCGTTTTTAGAGCTGTTTCAGGCAGACGCTGATTTTAATTGGAATGCGTATTGTCCGCATTTAGGGCTGTTGGTTTCAGGCGGCAATACCTTGTTGTTTGAAATGCCATCCGTGGGTCAATTCCATACCTTAGCGCAAACGGTGGATGATGCGGCCGGTGAAGCGTTGGATAAGGGGGCTAAGATGCTAGGATTTCCTTACCCCGGAGGGGCGTTGATCGAACACTGTGGGCAATCGGGCGATGCACAATGGGTTCGTTTTCCGCGTGCATTCCCCCATAAGTCAGATTTAAGGTTTAGTTTTTCGGGCTTAAAAACCAGTTTACGCGTATTTTTGGATAAATTATCCGCCGATGAAGTTGAACAGCATAAAGCGGATATTTGCGCTGCGTATCAAGAGGCGGTTGTGGATGCATTGTCCCATAAAGTACAACAGGTGTTGTCGATGGGCGATTATAAAAGCTTAGGTTTGTCAGGAGGCGTTGCAAACAATAGCGTTTTGCGCAATCGATTGCAGCAAGTGGCTGAGCATTATGGTATTCCATTGGTAACCCCACCTAAATGCTATTGTGGGGATAATGCGGCTATGATTGCATTTTCAAGTGCTCAAGTTTCAGCAGAGCTTGCTTTGAATCCAAATTTAACATTGGATACGATAAAATAATAAAGGGTGTATGCAACGGTCGTGCATTTATCTGTTGGGTGCGGGTGGAATGGGAATGGCTCCGCTAGCCCAATATTTATCGGATCAAGGATATACGGTTTTTGGTTGGGACGATTTTGCTTCGGATGAACGCAAAGCTAAACTGTCGTTCATTCAATGGACTGCGAGTGTTCCTCCAAATTGCGATGTGTGTGTTTATTCTTCCGCTATTGATCAAAAAAACCCGCGGCGTGTTGCGGCAGAACAGGGTTGCACCTGTTACCAACGTGGAGCATTTATAGCGCATTTGCTCAAAGATCAGCGCTTGTGTGTGGTTTGTGGGAGCCATGGAAAATCAACCACCACTGCTTACTTAATTCATTTATTTCAACGCCATGGCGTGCCAGTTAATTATATAGCAGGGGCGGAATTTCAGATGGATTATTATCCCGTTGCGTGCGGAAAGTACCCTGGGGCTATTACTTTATTCGAATTGGATGAAAGCGATGGTACGATCGATTTGTTTTCGCCGGATGTAGCGGTGATTTTAAACACCGATTGGGATCATCCGCGGCATTATCCTACGGAAGCTGCTTACAAACAAGCGTTTGCATCGTTAGCCAGCCGTACAAAAGAACAGGTAATTTCCAATGAATCCTTTGGTCTGCCAGCCTCGAAGCAAACGGCAATACCTAGCGCTTCTACCTTATTGGAATTGGATGTATCTGCCGCGTCCCAAGCGTTTCAGTACTTAACCCAACAATCGGTTGTTCATTTGGATTTAGATATGTTTCCGGGCGTAAGGCGCCGCCAAGAGGTATTGTTGAAAACCCAAAAGCTGACCGTTTTATCGGATTATGCGCACCATCCTAATGAATTAAAAGCGCTTCTGCAAAAATTAACAGCGGATAAGGTCCAATGGACGGTTGCGTTTGAACCGCATCGGGGTTCGCGTTTACAGTGCTTTTTTAAGGAATTTGTAGCGCTATTAAACCAATGCCCGCGGCTTTATTTACATCCCCTTTATGAAGCCTTTGAAGTGAATACGTATTGCGATGCTTCGTTGCAAGCAGCCTTGCCGCATGCGGGTCGCATTCAGGATTTAATCCCTTCTGATTGGCTTGAGGTGCAACAACCCGCGGCTTTGGCGTTTGTAGGGGCAGGTAAAATTGATACCTATGCGCGCCATTGGGTTGAACAATGGATGCACTTGGTGGTTGAGCGCTTTAAACCGGTCGAAGTGCGTACGCATATACCCTTGAAGCAAGCATCACGGATGCATATTGGAGGGGAGACTCTGTTTGCCTGCGAACCTAAGGATTTGTCGGAACTGCAATGGGTCTTGCATCAATGCCAATCGATTGGGTTGGATTTTTTTGTCCTAGGACATGGCGCAAACGTATTAATTCCTGATGGCTGCTATGACGGCATGGTGATTTTTTTAAACCAACCTTATTGGAAGCAATGTGCCTTAATCGATGATGCACCCCCTAAAGGTAGTCGGCGGTATCGCGTGGGTGCGGGTTGTTCCTTGCCTTTGTTTGTGGAACAAGCGGAACGGGAAGGCGTTGGTGGCTTTGAATTTTTAGACGGAATTCCAGGTACCCTCGGCGGGGCTTTAAACATGAATGCGGGGACGCAGGGCATTGGGATTTTGGATCGCGTTGAGCAAATCGATTGGGTGGATAGTAGCGGACAATTGCACACAACCCAGCATTCGGAATTAACGTATGCTTATCGTTCGTGCGAAACCCTGCGTAATGGAGTTGCGGTATCGGCTATTTTAACTGGTTCTGTTGATTCACCCGACAGGATTCATCAACAACGGTTATTGTTGCGTGAGCGCCGTTCGGAGCATCAACCAAACGGGTATACCCTGGGTTGTTTTTTTAAAAATCCAATGCTTGCGCCTGCCGGTCAATTGATTGATGCTTGTGGTTTGAAAGGTTTGCAGATGGGGTCTATATGCGTATCACCGAAACATGCTAATTTTATTGTCAATAGAGGGGAAGGGCGTTTTATGGATGTGGTACAATTAGTACGGATGGTTCGCTCGCAGGTATACAATCAAAAACAGGTGTGGTTGGAGCCAGAAGTACAGTTGTTGGGGAAAGAATGGCATGAGCTGCTTTAAAAAAATAGTAGTCCTTTATGGAGGGCAAAGTGGAGAGCGAGAAGTTTCGATCCATTCAGCGGGACCGGTTATTGAGGTTTTGAATCGGTATTATCCTACCCAAGCTATCTGTTTGGATGAGAATCAATTGCCCCCAGGCTTGAATCCAAGCACCGATGTAATTTTTCCGGTTATGCATGGAGATTTCGGTGAGGATGGCCAATTGCAAGCCTTATTGGAACAGCAGGGGTTCGTTTATGTAGGCAGCGATTCGGCAGCCAGTTCACTTTGTATGCATAAGCTCCAAAGTAAACAGTTGGCGCGTCAGAAGGGGCTTCCGGTATTACCCGCGGTTGGGGTAACGCCAGGACAGAAGTTATCGCGTACTGATTTAGAAAAAACATTAAACTCAACCGCCTTTGTGTTAAAGCCCGAAAACAAAGGAAGCAGCTTGGGCGTTCAAATTTGTCCGAATTTTGATGCATTACAAAGCGCATGGTCATCGGTTAGACAAGGATTATGGATGATAGAACCGTATGTTCATGGGCGCGAGATAACGGTTGGGATTTTACAAGGACAAGCGTTGGTGGTTGGTGAAATTTGCCCACAACAAGGCTTTTACGATTATCATAATAAATATACTGCTGGTGCGTGCGTGTATCATTTCCCTGCAGATTTGAGTGATCAAGTGACGCAGATCATCCAAAACATAGGGGTTGAATTTTTTAAGGCGGCACATTGCCGGGATTTTGGCCGCGCAGATTTTGTTTTAGATGCTAATAATCAGCCTTGGTTTTTGGAAATGAATACGATTCCCGGAGTGACAGACCAAAGTTTAATTCCCCAAAGTGCAGCTGCGGTTGGAATTTTGTTTGATGCCCTGATTCAGCGCATTGTAGAGCCAGCAATCGCTCAATTGAAAGCGTAACAAGATGAATGCAGATAACGATATGACTTTTGATGGCAGCCAGCGTAAGCGTATACGATTTTATTGGGTACTTTTAAGCATTATTGGCTGCCTTATCGTGGTGATTGCTGGGATGGGACAACGAAAAGCTGTTCAACCCTTTAAGAAAGTAGTATATGCTACGAACGGCGTCATCAATAAGCACTGGTTTTGCACGCACGTTAAATTGCCCGTAGGCCAAAATTTGCTGTCGATTGATTTATCGGATTTGCAACAGCAGATTTTGCAGTATTCCCAGATAGAATCGGTTACGTTGGTGCGCGAATTTCCGAATACGTTACGCGTTAGTATTAATGAACGGAAGCCGTTTGCCCGGATGGTTGTGATTCAAAAGAAAAAACGTGCTTGGGGGTGCGTTGCGGAAGATGGTTCTGTTTTCTTGCCCATTCAACAAGGGTCAGAAGTGCTTAAACAATGTATTTTGTTGGTCGATATCCCCAAAACGATCCTGAAACAGCAGCGAATCGTAGGTTTTGCAGGTATTGTTCAGGCAATCCGTTGTTTGCAGCAAGTGCCCGAGCTTTTCTTGTCGGTAAAATCCATTTCTTTAAAACATTTCGATCCTTATTTGGCTCGACGATGGCAAACAATTGAGTTGCGTATGGCAGGCAATTGGATCTTGGTGTTTCCGATTGATCGCCCAGAAGAAGCCTTGAACAAGACTCAGATGTTGTTGAAATCTATCGCTCCAGAGCAATGGCGCACCGTCCGCCGTGTTAATATGAGTTTGACAGCACCAACCATTGAATTTTCATCATTTGCAAAACCTAAGTAAGTATGAATGCGCGTCGAAACGTTCTATTTTGGTTAGTGTTGATGTGGATCTTCCCTTGGGTAGCAGAAGCACTCATAATATGGTCGATCGATCCGTACCATATATTTCATGAGA
>DGGR01000025.1 GCA_002392285.1 Verrucomicrobia bacterium UBA3869 | reverse complement strand
CCGACCAGGTCTATATCGGTGTAGGGAGGACGTTCTAGGGACGATGCTGGTTTGGTGTTTGCCTTAAGCGGATGGGCTTTGAGTTTGACAATGAGGGCAAAAAAAAGCTCCTATAAAGGCATGAAGATTTGCAGTATTGGAGCGGGTTATGTTGGCGGTCCAACGATGGTTGTTATTGCCGAACAATGCCCTGAAATACAAGTAAGGGTTACAGATATTAATCAGCAGCGAATTGATGCCTGGAACTCAGATCAATTGCCTGTTTATGAACCGGGGTTAGCGGAAACGGTTAAAAAGCTCCGTGGACGTAACCTATCCTTTACGACGGATATTGATACTGCTATCCAAGAATCAGATGTTATCTTTTTGTCCGTTAACACCCCAACCAAGCAATATGGAGAGGGCGCTGGGAAAGCTTCGGATTTGAAGTATATTGTTAGTGCGGTTGAACGTATTGCGGCTTTAGCAACGTCGGATAAAATTATTGTTGAAAAGTCCACATTGCCGGTTTGTACCGCTAACAAATTGCGGGCGATTTTGGCGAGCAATCCGCATCAGTGTCATTTTGAAATTCTGTCCAATCCGGAATTTATGGCCGAAGGAACCGCTATGCAAGACTTACGCCATCCCGATCGTATTTTGATCGGAGGCGAGCAAACTGAAAGCGGTAAGCAGGCGATTCAAACCCTAGTGGATGTTTATGCGCATTGGGTGCCGAGAGAAAAAATTATTACCCAAAACCTCTGGTCCAGCGAATTATCCAAGCTGTCGGCTAATGCCTTTTTGGCTCAACGTATTTCCTCGATCAACGCCCTATCAGCTTTGTGTGAGTGTTCAGGTGCAGATGTGGATGAAATTTCGCGCGCAATTGGTGCTGATAGCCGTATTGGTGCTAAATTCCTAAAAAGTTCGGTTGGTTTTGGCGGTTCTTGTTTTAAAAAGGATCTGTTAAATTTGATCTATCTGTGCGAATCCTTTGGATTGAAAGAATCTGCGCTGTATTGGCAGCAAGTGGTGGACATGAACGAACACCAAAAGCATCGTTTTGCGCGCTTAATTTTAGAAAAGCTGTTTAATACCTTATCGGGCAAAAAAATTGCTATTTTTGGCTTTGCGTTTAAGCAGGATACCAATGATACGCGTGAATCTCCTGCAATTACCGTTTGTCAGGATTTATTGAAAGAACAAGCGTTCTTGTCGATTTATGATCCACGGGTACCTGAAACGGTAATCCGTACCGATTTGGCGGGTTATCCATCCGATGCGATTGAAGTCGTATCGGATCCAGAACAGGCAGCGCGCGGTAGCTATGCAATTGTTATCTTGACCGAAGGCGAACCTTTTATTTCGTTGAATTATAAGCATCTGTATACCCTTATGAAGCGCCCGACCTTTTTGTTTGACGGCCGTAATGGATTAGATTTAGATCAGATAAGATCGTTTGGATTCAATGCTTACGGAATAGGGAAAAAAAGGTAAGCCCTTGTGCCTCATGCTTTTTCAGTTAACGTCTAACGTTACCCTTTTAAGCAGCGATAATTAGCAATCGAAATCCCACTTAATAAGGCGCCGACGATGCCCAAAAAGCCTTGATCGGTGCCGCAAAGGTAGAGGTTTTCGTAGCCGCTAGAGCCATTGTACCTTTTATCTGGAGACCCGTAGATAGCACCCTGACGGTGCCCCGTAAAGCGTTCAATGGTGAGTGGCGTAAATACATCTTCCCCCAGAACACTTGAGGGCTCTTCCCCTTGAGATAGCTCAAAAGCGTGCATACGGGATTGCTTTAAGCAACTTTGTTTGTTGATTGCATAATCTGAGGGAGATAACCGCTTCCAGGCGGTATAATTAGCCAAATGGGTGGTTCGTAACGTTGTTTTCTGTGCCGGATGGGTTCCGTAATTTTCAGGGATACAAATGACACCGCTTGTTAAGTCGATTAAGGATTCTGGGGTACGATAATGAATCGTTGATTGCTGATTAAAGAAGCAGATGGTTGTATCGAGCCCTAATGCTTGGGGTGGTTGCGGATAAACCGTTATGGTTTCGACAAAACTCAAGGTGGGTTGAGGTGCCTTGGTGACTGAGGATGCAAGCGCTTGCGTTTCGAGATAACCGGCAGACGATAGGATGCGGTGCGCGTGCAGGACTTCTCCGGATTGCAATAGAACCCCTGTGGCTTTGTTCCCTTCCAATACAATGGATTGAATAGGGGTTTTTAGCCGTAAAACACCTCCATAAGTATGATATTGTTGTACCAGCAGCTTTAATAGAGGGCGAATGCCTCCCTTGGGGCGCGCGAATCCTTCTTTATAAATAGCCTTATAGAGGGTGCAGAATTGGCGCCAATCGATATCGTCGGTATGCGCACTGCCATAATACAACAAAGGTAATAACAGCATGTTTTGCAGCAGAGGATCGTGGATCCATTGAGGCAAGGTTTTACAGGTGGATATAAAAGGGGTTGGTTCCAATGTACGGTCATCATAAGCCATTACCGCTGCATCGAGCTTTAATAAGCCATCTATTTCTTGTGGAAAATAGATTCGGACATCGGACAAGAATTGTTCAAATTGGTTAGTAAAGGTTAAGGTAACGCCTGGGAATTGGATTTTAGAGGCTCGTTGTTCTTCCAACTGAAGTGCTTCGTAAGGGATGCGCAATTGGCGGCATAATTGAGTAAGTGGGTGATGGGGTGCTCCACGAGGGACAAAATTGGTCATGGCATGCAAGCCAACATCATAGAGGATGCCGTTTTTGACAAAAAAGCTATTGAGTCCACCAACAACCGAATGCTGTTCTATCATCAGTACTTTTTTATTGGCAATGGCCAACCGAATACCTGCTCCTAGGCCTGATAAACCGGCACCTATAATAATAACATCCCAATTATTCATGGTCGTTGGTTCATTGAGGAACCTCCACAAATCCTAATTCTTGCAAAAACCCATAGATTTGTTGGGCCATTTGAGGATCTGTTGTGTATCGATATAAGGTAAACAGGCAGCGTTTGAACCAATAAAGCTCAACAGAGGTAAATTCTCGAGCATTATCTTCAAATAACGGTCGGCAGGCTTGCAACAAGGTGCTTTGCATGGCAGGGAGATCCCCCATAGCTTGTTGCACAAAAGCCAATTGAAGCTCTATTTCTAGTTGAAGAGCTAGCGACATGGGATTGTCCAATAATGCTTCTAATTTAGCTTGAGAAAGGTCTAAGGGTTGATTGTTGCCGATAATTTTGCATTTTTGAATCAAATAACGGACCCAAAGTGCTTGTTCTCCATTCACATGGGGCAGTAGGTCTTCAAGAATAATCTGGGCTATTTGTGGACGATTTTGTTGCAGTAGCACGAGTCCGGATTTAATTTGCCCATCTTTCGCTAGCGGATGATTTGGTTGCCGTAAATAAAGTTCTTTAAAAATACCCAATACCTCATCGCAATTGATTGGTTTTATACGCTCGCTGTAACACCCTGCTTGAAAGGCAATAAACGGATACCATTCGAGATTGGTTTGAGGCAAGAAATCCAATAGGATTTGTTTGGCTTTCAACGGATTGTGGTCGTTAGCATACAATTGGGCTTGTAGTAAGGTTGCCTGAGCCCTAAGATCGATTGGCAGTGCCCCTGTAATGTTAAAAAAGCTTTGTAATGCCTGATGAGCCGCTGCGTTATGGTTTGCTGCTTGAGCGATGTAGCCTTTGAGCAAGTAATAATCCGCTTGATGGATAGGAGCCAGTTCGTTGGGCTTAAGGGCGTTTAAAACGGTATCGGCTTGCTGCACCAATCCTGCTTTTAGCAAACATTTGGAGCAGTAAAGCGTTGCATCGGTACGATAGAATGGCATGTGAAATACAGGCTGTTGCAGGTATTCTAAGACTTCTGTTGTATTGCCTGCTTCAAAATTATGACGAATCCATGCAAATCGAATAGAACGTAGGGTGGCGCTCGATAACAACAGTTTAGCTTCATACCCCTGTAGGTCTTTTTCAAGGCTTGCAGCACTTTGATGGCCTAAAATACCGCAAAAACACCCTTCTTTAATAAACGATTCGGGTGGAAAGTTGTTGAACTGAGCTGCGTGCCAAAAGTAGTTTTGATACAGTGCGTATCCGCGCTCATAATTGCCTGCTAGGTTATAACAACGAAACGCTAGCAGTTCGCATTCGTAGCGTTGGTGCTTATCCGGAGCTTTTTGGCTCGCTTGTTCAAATAAATAGGCAGCAGTTGAGTAATTCGGCGGCGTTTCCGACAGAGCTATTTGCGCTGCAATACTATCTGCCATCCATTGTAGCGATGGATCGACGTTTTTAAGCTTATCCATAGCTTGTTGAGCCAATGTAACCGATTTTATTTGAATAAGGCTTTGGACTTGTAATAACTTGAGATATTGAGCATGGATAGCCGCATTTTTGTTTTTATAAACCCAATACAATTGGTAAAGGAGCTGAGAACGTTGATTGTTGGGGGTTTGTTTCAGCCAGTATTTTAATACAGGATGAATGCTTTGCTGGGTTACCGATGCACGATTGAGGTATGTAAGGATTGCATCATCAACCGGTGCTTGAATCGCCTGTTTTATTTGGAGCATCCAATAAATCCACTGGGTTTCTTCCAGCTTAGCATAATTTTGAATTAAAACTTGATATAGGTCTTCGTAGCGACCTGAGCGAAATAAATCACGGATTGTTTGATTGAGATTGGATGAGGCGACAGAAAGGTTGTTCCCTTTCCCTTGCATGATCGTTTCTTTGATTTGTAAGGCAAGCCGTTTCCAAGAGGATGGTAGGTGCTGCCATTGATGTCGGGTCCAAAATTGAGCCCATTTGGGAGAGCCTACAGGCTCCAACACTACGACATTATAGTCCGATAAGAATTGACCCAACAAAGAGGATTGAGGCGCGAATAGGAGCGGTAGTAAATAAACCCGCTTGTGGGTGTTCCATTCATACCAACTGGTTAAAAATGCATGGCTCGCATCAGGTGGAGTTAAACGCAACTGATGGTGCATAGAAAGGAAGTCACCCTTATAACACAGGACTTGAGCGAGTAAGCGACGACAGGTAAACCCTGCTGGAGGTACATCCAATACATGAGGGGTTAGATTTGTTTCCGCTAATGCCAACAACCCTAGTTTGATGGCTACTTGTTCGGCTGAAAAATCGATAGGAGTAGCTATGAGCGATCCCGACACCATTATCCCGTACAGAATAATTTGCGAAACCTTTCTCATGCCCTAGCATCTATCATTCCTGTAGATACGTCAAACCTTGAAATAAGGCTATGGGTTATCCCGCTATTAATGAGACGATTTGCAGGGTTTTCGTGTATCAACCGATAGTACCTTGAGGGTGGTTTGTAACGGTTGGCTTGACGGATTGGGGTAAAAAACAAAAACAGCTTCTCGCAACCCCCATCCTTGAGAAAACTTTTTTAAATGTTTGAGGATGAATCGATGATGACAATGCGTTACACGATGGTACAAATCGGCTTGGATAATTGTGTTGAATGCTTTGTCCAAAAAAACGTGCGCAGTATAGGATTCCTTAGCAAGCGTAATATGGATTGCTTTTCGTCCCAATTTTCGACAAGGGGCGCAGGACTGGATTGGCCAATTTAAAAATGCCATTGTCAATACATAGGCGTTTAAGGCTATATGTGCAGACAGAGATTCACCCCATTCCGTTTCGGGATAAAGGCAAAGACGATGGGGGTACAAAATCCATTGCGGATGCGTTTTGTCAAATAGCAATTGAGAACCATTGCAAAAAGTTACTTGAACGTAATGGTGGTCCCCCTCTACACAACCAGTGAGCATGCCAGGATAACGTTCTGTTCTAGAGTGCTTAAACTGCAATTTCCAACGATAATACGCATTGGGACTGTAAAAACGAACAGCCTGTAACCGTTGTTGCGCTTCTTGCAGCCATTCTTCCTGTGAATGATTGGGCAGAATAATGCGCGATGATCCAATTACATAATAAGGCGATAGATAAAAACAGATACCTATTAGGACAACAGTAACTTTTCGTCCCCACATGACTGCATCAAATACTTAAAGCAATAGCCTTTGCAACGAAAAAGATTACTTAGGGATATGATTCCAATTATTATTAACGGGATGGAAAATCTTGCCGCGGA
>DGGR01000029.1 GCA_002392285.1 Verrucomicrobia bacterium UBA3869 | reverse complement strand
GTTTGGCTTTATTAATCCCTATCTTGAATCACAGGGTCATTTTATTGGCGCTCATATTACCGAAGGAACAATCCAAGTATCTTTTGATGATAAAAAGCAAGAATGGGTCATAGATACCACAAAACCTATTGCTATCTATTGCGATCAAATCAACATTAATCGTCAAAAATTATTAACCAACACGCTTGCTCGCTTTAAAGGCAAATGTGCTATTAAAAACGATTCCTCTTCATTAAATTATCAAGCTGACTTGGCGGTTCAGGGGAATAATGAGAATACCCCTTTCTTACATTATACTGTCAAAGGAGAAGGACATGATCAGTTAAAAAATCCATCCTATACGTGTATTGGGGATCTAGATTTTAATCAGAATTTAGCTAAATCTTATTTGGATTTAAGCTCGTTAAAATGTTCTTTAAATCCAGAACTACATTTAAAATGCTCATACAATTTTATATATACTTTAAAAACCGAGCAATATGGGATTTTGCAATTTGTTTGTGAACTTTATGGTAATTCTAAACAAAACTATTGGATAGTTTGTAAATCATTAAAAAATTTTAACTTGCTTAAGGGGGTGTTGATTGATTCTTCTCCTACCCCATTGGTTCAAATTCAAGTAAATCAATGTCCTTTGGATCTAGTACAGTACCAGGGTATTGGAACAAAAGGAACATTGTCAACCCAAGGACATATTAAATCAGCACCAGGAGGATTCGAATTTGAATTAACGCAACCTCTAAAGGTGGATAATTTCGCTCTATATCTTGAAAATCAGGAACAGCTGCGTTTGAAAGGTATCCGTATTGATCAATTGAATTGTGGACGTCAGGTACACAAATGGCACTTTGGGGTTAAAAATTTACGGATTGATGCTCCTCAGCAAAACGAGCCTCTGTTATTAGTGGATGCTGATGCTACTGGGTATGATAACCAAATCCGAACCACACATGGATCTGTGGAAGCCAAACTAGATGCGCTAAGCGTACAACCCTTTGCATTAAAATACCCAGGATTTTTCGGTAATTTCCAGAGCAAATGGCAATGGGAAGCTAAGAACAAATCTGCAGATGCATCAGCTCATTTATCCTTATCATCGGTACCCTTTGATTTATCATTCAAGAACCACTATACCCAAGGTTCAAAGCAAAGCCATCAATTGGATGGATCGATTGTTTTAAAGCATGAAAATCACATTAGTGATTTAAACTTTCAGCAAACGTTAACCCAACAGAATAAGTTGTCAGGTAAAATTACCAGCGATAAGCTATGGGCAAGCGATTGGATGGCGTTAGTGAAGTCCATTCAAGATGCGCTTAAAACGACTCAACCAAAGGCTGTTGGCAGTACAGTATCGAATACTTCGGCTGTATCAACGGCGAGTACCTTGAAAACTCCAGAAGCAAAAGCTAAATTTACCTTGCCCATTCAAGGTAATATAGAGGTTCAGCTAAAGTCCATTCCCGATTTAGAACTTAAGAATTTCTTCAGCAGTATTAACATCACTCCAACGGTGATTGCCGTTAAAAATTTTGGTATGCAATGTTGTGATGGTAACGTTCAAGGGCACGCATTGTATGATCTCAATCAACAGCATGTTGAAGGATCGCTGTTAGCCGATCGTATGCAATTAAGCAAAATGTGGAATATACCAGCTTATTTCCAATATCCCCTATCGTTATATGGGCAATTGAGTGGAACGGCAGGGATTAATGCGGATGTTAAAGGCGATCTGGAGCATTTACAAAATGGGACAGCTCATGTATCTGTTCAAGCTACCAATGGAAGATTTATACCGAGCAAAACCGTATCTACCGGAACTCAAGCGGTATCTGGTATTACTTCCTTGTTGCAATCTGCAACCGATATAACAGTGCCAGGGACAGGAGCTATTGAGTTTTTGTCTAGTTACGCGAAAACAATAGATTTTTCTAAATTCGCATTGAATTTACAACGGGATGCAGCAAAGCCAATCGTATTCCAAGGCAATGTAACCAATGCCGATTTGGCAATTGATGTTGATGGTCAAGTAAGTACGGATTTTTCTCGTCCAATGAATCAACAAAGCTTATTGTGCAAAGTTCAATTCAGCGCGCCGCAACAAAGTCCATTTAACGATCACTTTACGTTTGATGCCAATAATCGTACGGAATTGGGTTATGGCATTGGACCGCGTTGTATGATTGATGGGACACTCGGCAAACCCAATTATGGAGGGTTAACAGAGCTGTTAAACCATACAAAATTACAACCAAGTAAATCCAAAAAGGGGAAAGCGACCCCAAAGGACAGTTCCAATCCGATCAATAAGATAGAAAATCTTTTAAAGTTGTTTTAAAGATAGAATAAGGATAGAGAGACACTCATTAGGACGATGGTTATTAAAAAAATATTTATTATTTCAGTTGTTTGTTAATAAAAAATCGTATCTAATGAGTGTGATAATATGAGTAAGCGGTTAGCAACCCTCATTTACATTAGCGCATTTGCATTTCTAGGTTTTTTCTTTGTATTACCATTAAGCGTAGTTATCAAGGGAGGTTTTTCTGATAGCATCCATGGGTTCACATTAGAGTTTTTCCAAATTATTTTCAGAAATCCCGTATATATGCGCGGGGTGTTGAACGCCTTTTTCATAGGAGTTGGAGCTACTTTTTTAAGCTTGGTTATTTCGCTCGTTTTAGCCTTTGTAGCTTACAAGTATGATTTCTGGGGTAAATCAATCCTGACTAAAGTCATTTTATTTCCTATCATCTTGCCCTCTTTGATTGCTGCTAATGGGTATTTGCATTTATTTGGGACTTACGGCATCCTTAATATGGTGTTGCTGCGTTTGGGATGGATTACCAACCCAATTGATTGGGTGGGTGTTGCGCCGATGACCAGCATTATCATTTTAAATGCCTTAACTTCATTCCCTATTATTTACCTCAACATTATTACCGCACTGGCTAATATAGATCCAACGTTAATCGAAGCTGCTAATAATTTTTGCAATAAGCCCTGGCGCAAGTTTTGGTCGATTATCCTGCCACTCATTCGCCCAGGAATATTCTCAGGATGCACTTTGGTCTTTATTTGGTCCTTTACTGAGTTGGGTATTCCCTTAATGTTCAACTTTAACCGTATTACCTCAGTACATATTTACCGTGCATTAAACGAAATTAGTAGCAGCACCCTACCTTATGATTTAGTCATTATCATGCTTACGGTAGTGCTTATATTTTACTTCTTAATGCAGGTGTTTTTCAGAAAAAATGATTATCAGGCTAATAGCAAAGCTTCGCATGTTCACGTATGTAAAAAGCCCAGTTTCCTAGGGAATATTGCCTGTTTTTCGGTTTTCGTAGGAATACTGCTGGTAGCCTTAAGTCCTCATTTTGTAGTTATTCTGTTCTCCTTCGCGACAGATTGGTATCAATCCTTATTGCCAAATGCATTTACCCTCCAAAATTATTGGGCGGCTTTGGGGGATTCGGTTGCAATTCCTGCTATTAAGAACAGCATCATTTATGCATCCAGCGCTACACTCATCGCTATGATATTGGGATTGGGAATTGCATTTGTCGTTGTACGTACCAAATTACCCGGCAGAAATTTTCTGGATTTATGCTCCATGTTACCCTTAGCGGTCCCAAGTTTGGTCATTGCGTTTGGTTTGCTCGCCATTTCTCAAGAGGGTCAGTTGTTTTCAGCCTTAAATCCAACAAAAAACCCAACATGGCTGTTGATTATTGCTTATGCGGTTCGCAAATTGCCGTTTATGGTACGTACGAGCGTTAATGGGTTACAGCAAATACCGGTTGCGTATGAAGAAGTAGCGAAAACGTTCGGTTGTTCGTTTATAAAAATTTTGCATAAGATAACCCTGCCCTTAATTGCGGCTCATTTAACAGCTGGCGTTATCTTGGTGTTCTCACAAACCTTATTGGCTGTATCCGATTCCTTGGTTTTAGCGCAAAGGAAAGTGTTTTATCCTATCTCCAAAGCGATTTATGAAATGTTAAACTTTTTGGGCATTGGAACCTTTTTATCCTGCGCGTTAGGTGTATGGGCCATGACCTTCTTAGCAATCCTTATTGTCGGCAGCTCTTACATGCTAGGTAAACGCCTAGGTGCGGCGTTTAAAGCCTAAGATTTTTATTAAAAACTAGATTGTTAGCTTAGCGTAATTTCCCTCTGAATGGGTATTGTAATCAATCCACTCTAAGAATAATCCTTGAGGGGGAGCGGGTACAATCGGCACTGGGGGTGTTTCCCCTTTCAACAATTGCTCAACCATCGATAGGTTATGACGGCTACTTGCCACCAATACACCCATCATGATTCGCACCATATGGTAGAGGTAACCTGATCCGATAACCGAAAAAACAAAGTGGTCATCTTGTGGAATAATGTCAGCAGAATGGATGGTTTTTGTAGTATTTTCTTTGGGCATTATTTTGTTTCCAAAACGGCGAAAATCGTGCGTTCCTACCAACAATTGAGCGGTTGCCTGCATACGGTCGATAGAAATCTGTGGAATTTGCCAACGATAACGCACCGCGAATGGATCCAATGGTTGACATTGAAAATGGTAATGATAACACTTCCAATGGGCAGAATAACGCGCATGAAAATCAGCCTTTACGGGCTCAACTTTTAAGATACGAATGGTCGGCGCCAAGCATACATTGATGGCTAGCCTTAATTTATCGGCTCCATAATTCCAATCTGCATCGAAATGGAAAACCTGACCATGTGCATGAACTCCAGCATCCGTTCGACCCCCGCCGTGAATACGGACAGGATGCTTAAAAACCCTGAGTAATTGGGCTTCTATAGCGTCTTGAATGGTATTGTGATTGGGTTGGCTTTGCCATCCGAAATAATCCGTTCCATCGTAAGCGCATGTACATTTCCAACGCATACAAAAGTTCAACCAAATCCCTAGTGCATTGTCAACGAACGGGCATAGGGAAGATAGTGCTCAAAAACTTCTTTGTTTCTTGACAAGAAAAATGTTTTTGTAGTTATTATGACAATATATCATCGTAATAGTGGACTAGGCCACGCGTATGACCCCCGCTTGTCGATTGTATAAAACATGTCCTCACAGAGCATGTGGGTATCATCACTTTTGGTGCAAATCAAAAGGAGGAATTTGTTTTAACAAAGACAAACTGGTGTAACCACAATAAAAACATAAAAAATAAAGGTAAAAACTATGGCCACTTCAGTTTTATCAGAAGTCGTCCCAGAGGTCATGACCAGCGTAAATGCGGCTATTGACGTATATTACAACCCATTTCGGGGGTTGTTCCGTGCCATCGGTATTGATGGCAAAAGCACAACGGTATATAAGCCGTCCAATTATCCTCATATGGCTCCGTACCATGAGGGAGTTGTTCCGCTAGAAATCGATCCTATCATGATTCAAACGAAATCCTACACCTACCGGGATCATGTAGGTCTTTCTTGGAAAGATGAAGGAGAAAGCTCCACATTGGCAAATATCGCACGTATCCAACAAATAGCACAAGGCCATGCAGCCGATGCACAAAAGATGTTGGAAACTTCATTCTTAGAAGCAGTTAATCCTGATACCATTAAGGCTGAAAACTACCTACCATGGAACAAGGAAAGCAAAAACTCGGCCGATGATAATACCCTTCGTGGTATTAGCCACAATCGTATTAGGAGCGCTATTCATCAGGTGATGAGCACCGCTGGACACATCAAACCCAATACAACGTGGTACGTGTTCTTGCCTTTCTCCTTAAAACCTTACATCGACAAAGATCCTGCGTTCTACTATAGCAATAGCACTACGGATATTGCTCGCACTCCTCAAACTATTCAGGCTCAACAAGCGCAATACAACTACAAGATCGAGATCGTATATCTAAGCGATACTGCCTTCTCCAATAATGATTCCTTATGGGAAGATGATCGCAAGGTAGTACGTATTGTAATTGTTCCTTCTACTGCAGTAGTTCAAGGTGTTTGGACTCCGTTCGGAGGAGCAATGTATAACATGAAACTCTGCCAGGATTACGGTTCTGTTTTGGGTTACGACGGCTTTTCCATTGAGTCTAAATTTTTCACCTCGTTTACCTTAGTACGCCCCGATATCGCAATTTGGGTAGGCGCTCGTTTAACTGCTTAATCAATCAATAAATAATAGAAAGGATTTATTTTTATAACAAACGTTGACAAAGCGCATCCGATGATTAATTTATAAAACAAATTTGCCTCGTTAGCTCAGCGGTAGAGCACTTGCCTTTTAAGCAATGGGTCGTGGGTTCGATCCCCTCACGGGGTACCAAATCGTAAATACGATGGATAAACTTGAAGAGATGTGGAATAAGCAGCATCAATTCAATGCCCGTATTTTGGGGCCTGAATTTGAGAAGATTCTGCACGAACATGCAGGAGAATGGCTGTTAAAATACGCAACGGCTTTAAATCAAGAGGTCAGTGAATTGATAGATTGTGTTCCTTGGAAATGGTGGGCACATTATCAAAAATTGGATTTAGAGCACGCAAAAGTAGAGCTTATCGATATTTTGCATTTTGTTCTTAGCATTGCACAAGTTTTAGGCATGTCCCCTGAAGATATTTTCAATACGTACATGCAAAAAAATGCGGTTAATTTTAAGCGTCAGGATGATGGGTATTTGGAAAAAGCAAAAGAAGCCCAGCTTAACGATTAACGTTTATGCTTAGCTATTGGATACATTCGCTGGATCCATTCATCATCAAATTTCCAAGTCATTGGGGTATTCAAGGTATTAAATGGTACGGATGCGCCTACCTACTAGGGTTTTTAATAGGCTATTGGATTTTTTGCCGATGGGCTCATAGCGGCAAAATTCGTTTAACGCGCGAACAAATACAAAACTACTTATTTGCTAGTTTTTGCGGCATTTTAATCGGAGGACGTTTGGGTTACGTATGCTTGTATCACTTGGATTATTACATCCATAACCCATTAGCTATAGTACGCATTTGGGATGGTGGAATGGCATTCCATGGCGCATGTTTAGGGTTGTTTATCAGCTGGTGCATTTGGGGTGCACAACAAAAGCTTTCTGTACTTTCCCTTTCGGATTTATGTATTGTCCCCGGAACCCTTGGAATTTTCTTGGGTCGTTGCGCTAATTTCATCAATGGCGAGGTTTATGGCCGAATGACTCAAATGCCTTGGGGGATAATTTTCCCAGTGGATTGTTTCGCGCGCCACCCATCGCAACTTTATGAAGCATTAGGAGAAGGACTTGTTCTGTTTATCTGGAGTTTAAAACGAACGCATGATGAGCGTATGCATCGGTATCCTGGACTACTTGCCAGCCATTTTGTCATTGGTTACAGCCTGATACGTTATATACTGGAATACTTCCGCGAGCCTGATGCACACCTAATCGGTTGCTTTACGCGTGGGCAAATGTATTCAATTGTATGCTTGTTGATTGGGCTGGTTGCTGCGTATCGGTTAAAAAAGCACCCGATACCCTGCGAACGTAGCGTATTTACGAAACAAGCGTAAGGCGTTATTCAACATTCCGAGGAACCAATCCGCGTTCGGTTAACACATCCATGATACGGGCGGCGCGATTATAACCAATTTTCAAGCGTCGTTGCAACAAAGAGGTTGAAATACGATCGGAAGACTTTAAGATTTCCAAAGCTTGGGGTAACAAACTATCATCATCCCCTATAACATCTTCAGAGCTTCCTTCATTGGATTCATCCTCAATAATCTGCTGTATATCCTCGGAAAACTTAGGCTTTCCATTGCAGCTCAAAAATTCAACCAGGTTGTTAATTTCATCATCCGATACCCACGCTCCTTGAGCTCTAATCAACTGAGAAGCTCCAGGAGGAACAAAAAGCATATCCCCTCTTCCGATTAAATTATCGGCTCCTCCCAAATCCAAAATGGTTCGACTATCCACCTTGGAAGCCACCTTAAACGCAATACGGCTGGGGAGATTTGCTTTAATAATACCGGTAATGACATTAACAGAAGGACGTTGGGTTGCGATGACCAAGTGAATACCGGCAGCACGTGCTAATTGAGCCAAACGAGCGATGCAGGTTTCAATATCGCCAGGCGCAACCATCATTAAATCGGCTAACTCATCGATAATACACACAATATAGGGCAAATGCTCTAAGTTCTTTTCCGCCAATTCACTTTCGGATAAAGCACGCAATTTTTCATTGAAGGTTGTGATGTTGCGCGCGCCGTAATTTGCAAATAGCTTATAGCGGCGTTCCATCTCAGAAATCAACCATTTTAAAGCGCCAGGTACACGTTTGGGATCCGTAACAACCGGAATCAGCATATGCGGCAAATCGTTGTAAATTTTCATCTCAACAATTTTTGGATCGACCATAATAAACCGTAAGTTTTTAGGCGTTTCCCGGAACAATAATGACGCAATAATAGCGTTGATACATACGGTTTTCCCGGAACCCGTTGCGCCTGCAATCAACAAGTGCGGCATTTTGGTCAAATCCGCTACAATAGGCTTTCCAGTTACCTCCTTCCCTAACACAATCGGAATTTCTGCGTCTGATTGCTCCCATGCACGCGATGCTAAAATTTCGCGCAAACACACCGGTAACGGTTTACGGTTAGGAACTTCAATACCTACGCACCCCTTCCCGGGTACAGGAGCTTGAATACGCACTGATAATGCTTTTAAAGCCAAGGCGATGTTTTTGTCCAAGGTCGCAATCTTTTCAACACGTACCCCGCGTGCCGGTGTTACCTCATATCGCGTAATCACCGGACCTGCTTGGATATTTTCTACTTTAACCGATACGCCAAATTCAGCCAGTTTTTGTACCAAATTGTTGGCAGTTTCGTAGTAATCTTCCGCGTTTCCATCCTGCAACACCGGCGGTGGGTCTTTTAGCAAATCTAAACTCGGCAATTTATAATCCCCCGCCCTGGAAGGAAGCTCATTGCTTGCTAGTTCCACTGATTCACTCGGAAGAATGGAAATACCTTCCATGTTCATTTCCATTTGCGTCGTTTTTACAGGCGCTTCTTTTACGGGATGAATTTGACTCGCAACGCTTTCTATAGGCTTTTCAACCACTGGTTCCGGTATAACTGTATTTTTTACTGCCGATTTTACTTCCAAAGGCTCTTCATCGGAACCCGTGGATAAAAAAATGCTTTCGCGCGATTGTACAAAAGGTTCTGCAGATTCTTTATAAGGAAATAACTCTGAACCTTGACGCGTTGGTACAGGTTTGGTTTTTCGAACCTTCGCGATGATTCGATGAAAACCTGCGTTAAGCTTAAATCCTATTGATTTGCAGCACCCAATAACCCTAGAAAACACAACAAAATTGCGTTTTTGGCTAATTATTCCATATAACCATTTGTAGCAAGCAATTACTACCCTTTCCATTTGCTCTATGTGAG
>DGGR01000036.1 GCA_002392285.1 Verrucomicrobia bacterium UBA3869 | reverse complement strand
CCCTCTGGTAAAGCTTTAACAATGGCTGCCAACTTACGGGCAGGTAACGTTAACGTGCCCGGGGTTTGTACCGTTGCGGTTACGGTACAGCGAATTCCAATATCTAGGTTAGTGGTGGTTAGCTCTAATGCATCATCTTGAGCTTTTATCAGAACATTGGATAGAACAGGAAGCGCTGCACGGGTTCCAACAATGTTCAGAACTTGCGTGAGTCCATTTACAAAAGCATTTTTTTCGATTTGGAATTTCATCACTACCAAAATAACTTTTTACCCTCAAAAATGGCAAGATTTTTTGTTTTTACAAAAAGACCGGGTTTGTGGCTATTGGTGAGACAAAAAGCAGGTCTTTAGGCATTGATAAAAATACCTTAAGCCTTTGGTTGATGTATCGTTCAACGTAAAATCGTAATTAATGCAGGTGTTCATAACCGAAGCCAACCCTGATTGTCGGCAGGCTTGACACGCCGGATGTTGGTCGCGTGCTTTGGTTAACGAGCTAAGCGTATGGTCAAAGATAGAACCAACCGTGGTTCCGTTCATGCAGCACAAGGCGCAGCGCCCCTGTACGTCTAAATACGTACGGTTGAGCATGGGGCAGGTTGTGCTGGGTTTGAAATAAGGGTCATAATAATCCATGAACAAATCGTCCGCTGCTTGTTGGCGATAAGCTGCGTCTAAAGTTCCTTGGAAATAACGAGCTACCCTTGCGCCATCGTTGATGTAAGCATAATAGGGATGAAACGCTATTCCGAGGGATTGCGCAAAGGCTTGAGCAGGCGCAATCTCAGCTTGATTAAAACGGTAAACGTGAAAACGGATATCAAAAATACCGAAAAACCCATGGCTTCTAAAATCCTGTACCAAGCGCTGAATATTTGCCTTGATATGCTCAAAATCGAAGCGGTGGATCTTGTCGTACGATGCCTGGCTAAACCCGGGCATAGAGATGTACACAACTGCGATATGGCTAGCGTCGAAATTGTTAGGCAATTTGGGTAAGTAGTTAGCGTTCGTGCTTAATCCCAACAAACAGTGTTCTTGGGTTGCGACGTGAACGAGCGTTGCAAATTCAGGATGTAGGAGGGGTTCGCCCCAAGAATACAGGTTGAGCAAAGTGCCGGCGGTTAGGAAGCGCTGAGCTTTTAAATACTGGACGATGCGTGTAAACAACTCGACCGATATAAACGGATTTTCTTTGCACCCTGAACCGTTGCGGTTATTGAAGCCCGTTTGGCAATAGGCACACTGAGCGTTACAGATAGCGCTAATTTCTAAAATAACCGAACGCCCTGTCTTATGGGTTTGATAGGATAAAAAACGCTTAGCTGCTTTAAGGGCCTTTAAGCACTGCATACCGTTGGGTTTGTGAACATTAAGGATTTAAGGTTTTGCGTTTTCGGCTTTGGGCGATTGCAGACAGGTTAGGGCAAATGCTTTTAAGTAGGTAAAGTTAATGCGTTTAAATTGTGCAAACCCTTGTAGCGGAAAATTCAAATCGTCCGCCAACTCCCAATTGGCCTTTCCTAATGCCATACATTCTTTACAGACCGGATGCTCTTGATGAATGCGATCCCAACGCTCCGGAGTCATTTCAAATACATTACCCAACAATGTGTCGTCATTACAGCACATGCGGCAGTTCCCATCCACATCCACCGTTAGGTTTTTGGCAACGGGGCAGAAGGTTGAAGGTTTTAGATTCTTCATATAGAACCCCATAAAAAGATCCTTGGAAACATTCAACAAGTAATCGTTAGGAAGTGTACCCTTTAGGTACTGTAAATGCCGCGGCCCATCGCAGATAAAGGCAAAATAAGGCCATAGATCAATCGCTAATGACCGTGCAAATGCTTTTGCAGCTTGAAGTTCATGCGTATTGAATTGGTAGACGTGAAATGCAATGATGAAGCGTCCAAAACAGCCATGTTGGCGAAAAGTTTTTACAATTTGAGCAATGTTATGCTTGATATGCTCGAAATCGAAGCGGTGGATTTTATCGTATGATGCTTGGCTAAACCCTGGCATGGAAAAAATAGTCATGGCAATCGGACTTGCATCAAAATCAGGGGAAATTTTAGGCAAAACGTTAGCATTAGTGCTCAACTCTACGCAATAGCTAGCCTGTTGAGCAGCTTTAATGATGGATGGGAAATCGGGATGCAGTAACGGTTCGTGCCAATTGTGCAGTGTTACTAAGGATTGCCCTTTTACAAAGGAAGTTTTTCTGGCATACGCCAAAATCTGCTTAAAACGCTCAACCTCCATGAATGAGGTACCCGGATGGGTTATGTGATTACGGTTCTCCCAGCCCGTTTGGCAATAGTAACATTGGGCGTTACAAACATTACTGATTTCAACCAAGATTGATTTACGATGCCGATTTGCTTTATAGGCAGCAAAATGGGTAAGACTTTTCAGTGCTCGTAGAAATTGAGTCATAATGCTAACGCAAACATTGTTTTAATACTTCCAAGTACCATTGCCGATGCCAGTTGTAATGAGGGGGATAGAAATCACAATAAGCATTGTCGCGATTAGGCAACCCTAGCGCTAGGCATTCCTTACAAAAATCGTAGCCCTGGTGCCATTCGCGTAATTTTTCTGGCGTTACTTCGAATACTGAGCCAAGAGGGTCTGTTTCGTTGCAACAAGGTAACACATTTCCTTGGCTATCGATAGCCAATCCGTTGTTGTACCACGGACAGGTTGATTGTGGCCCTTTGAGATTGAGCGTTAGCCCCATGAATAAATCACGCGAGATCTTACTTAAGAAATCCATGGACAGCTCTTGCTTCAAGTAGCGCGCAATGTCTTTAAAGCTGATTAAGGTTGCAAAATAAGGTTGGCAATCGATATGAAGGGAGCGAGCAAATTCATAGGCTGCTGGAAGCTCATGAATATTTGACTGATAGACATGGAAGGCAATTTTGAAATGGCCAATGCAGCCATGTTCACGGAAGGTATGTACGAGGGTTGTAATATTGTGCTTAATGCGTTCAAAGTCGAATTTGTGGATTTTATCGTACGACTGTTGGCTAAATCCTGGCATGGAAAACCAAACGATGTAGATACGGCTTGCATCAAAATCATTGGGGATTTTGGGGAGCACGTTTGCGTTGGTAGAGATATCTAGAGGACAATTAAAGTGATTGGCGATGCGGATGATGGATGCGAATTCCGGATGTAACAGTGGTTCATGCCATATATAAGGGAGTAAACAGGTATGGGGTTGTAGCCACTGGGTGTCTTTCAAATGTTGAAGGATTTTTTGAAACAAATCAGTCGGCATGAAGCTGGGAGCGCCTGATTGGCTGCAGCTAGGAGCACCCTTTCGATTGGCTAATCCGATGGGACAATAATAACACTGAGCGTTACAGACATTGCTAATATCGATTAAAATATCTTTGTTGGGAATCCGATGCTTTCGGTAGTCAGCAAAGCGTCGAACGGATTGTAATGTGCGTAGAAATTGAGTCATTTTGAAAAATTTAACAGAAAATTATCAAAGATTAGGGTAAAGCGCGAGTTTTTTATCCAGAAGAACTTGTTGGAAGCATTTGCGTATGGAGGGAATATGGGGTACAATAACTTTGTGGATCAGAATGCTATTGTTGATTTATCGTCGAAAGCGATGACCATTGTATTGTTGCTTTCTTTACCCTCTATTTTGTTGGCAACATTTGTTGGGTTGGGCGTTAGTTTATTACAAGCGTTAACCCAGGTGCAGGAACAAACACTCAGCTTTGCGGTTCGTCTTGTATGTATTACTTGTGTGTTAGTATTGAGCGCCCATTGGATGGGAATTGAGATGGTGCGTTATTTGGAATCCATCTTCATGCTTATTAAGCAACCGTTTGGGCGATGAACTTCGATGCCCTAAAGCCATTGTTGGATTGGCTATTGATTTTAGGGATTAGTGGTAGCCGTATGTTCGGCTTTTGTTCGCTATCGGTGTTCTTTGCCTCGCAATACTTATCAGGGACTGCACGGCGTGTTGTAACGGTAACGTTTGCTATGCTGCTAATGCCTGCGGTGTATGCGCAGGGATTGGTGGTTTTAAACGAAAGCCGTTGGTTATTTGTATTAATTCTTTTCAAAGAAGCCTTGTTGGGAATGATTTTAGGGTGGTTGACCAACTTTTGGTTTTATGCAGCTCAAAGCGTTGGATTTATCCTGGATACGCAACGCGGATCATCCATGGCTAGCTTATTTGACCCTTTATCCAATTCTCAAACCAGTCCTTTGGGTGATTTTTTAATCAAATTTGTTATGGTGTTGGCGGTTAGTTGTGGAGGGTTGTTCCTCATTTTGAAAGCTATTTATGTCACTTATGAATTATGCCCTATATTTGCTTTCCCAACTGCTTTAGGAAAGGAATGGATTCACTTCTTTAATCATGGAATGGGGACGGAATTGTTTAACCAAATTGCCTTATTGGGAGGTCCCGTTTTGTTCGTTTTGTTCTTGGCGGAATTTGGATTGGGTTTAGTGACGCGCTTTGCTCCTCAGTTGAACGTGTTCTTTTTATCCATGCCGATTAAAAGCGAACTGTCCATGTTCTTCTTTATCCTGTATTTATATTATTTAGCTCAATATTTTGTGGGGCGTTTTGATTGTCGTACAGTCGTTTTACAATTTTTAAGGTTGTTACATGAGTGAAAAAACAGAACAGCCAACTGCTAAAAAAATACGGGATGCCCGAAAAAAAGGGCAGGTTGCTAACAGTAAGGATGTAACTTCTACTGCTTTACTGATCATTGTTTTTGCGTATTTAGGGATACGTCGAGAAGCTGTTTTACAAACGCTAGGGGCATTAATAGAGGTTCCGGCTACCTTGTATAATGAACCGTTTATAGGGGCGTGTCAGCGAATCATAGCTGCTGGGCTTTCGGGGTTTGTTCAGGTGGTTTTGCCTCTCTTATTGTTGGTGATCATTACTGGTGTGGCAGCTCATATGCTCCAGTTCGGATTACTTTTGGCCTTTGAGTCGGTTAAGCCGGATTTAAACAAACTCAATCCCATTTCTAAATTGAAGCAGATATTTTCTATTAAAAACCTGGTGGAGTTCTTAAAATCTGCGTTCAAAATTATATTTTTGGGGGTTTTGTTGTATTTTGTTATCCGCAATGTGCTCGATCCGCTATTAAAAACCCCGTTTATGAACTTGGAGGATTTAATGGATGTTATGCCCAGTATCATGAAAACCTTTGTCTGTAATGTGATTTTTGCCTATGTCGTGGTAGCATTTATCGATTTTGTTTTTCAGCGCAGAAATCACCTGAAGCAGCTGATGATGACCAAGGATGAGGTTAAACGTGAATTTAAAGAACAAGAAGGGGATCCTACTATTAAAGGTAAGCGTAAGCAGATGCATCGGGAATTATTGCAAGGGGGACCGGCGGTACGTACAAAGCGTGCTTCGGCCGTCATTGTGAACCCAACGCACTATGCGGTTGCTATTTACTATAATCGTCTTGTGACCAAATTGCCCTTGGTTTTGGCTAAAGGAATCGATTTTCAGGCGCAATTGATGAAGAAAACGGCTTGCCAGTACGACATACCGATTTTGGAGGATGTGCCATTGGCTCATGCATTGTATGATTTGGCGGATGAGGGGGACTATATTCCGCATGAATTAATTGAACCGATTGCGCATGTAATTCGTTGGTTGCAAGAGAACAAAAACAAGGTAGAAAAGGCACCGTATATCCCCATGAAACGATAAGGTGCTTAAAACGCCGTTAAACTGGCCATTGGAATTCGTTGATAGGCATCTGGGCTGCATCAAAAAATGATCAAAAATTTTGCAAAAACCACTTGATTTATAATTCCCAAAAGGGATAATACAATTAATCCTGTAAAAAACTTTTTATTATGACTGAACTTTCTATTCGTAAACGTAATGGGGCTGTCGTTCCGTTTGACTTGGAACGCATTTTTAGTGCAATCCATAGAGCCTTTTTAGCGGTAAGCCCTCAATGTGATGTTTCTTTGGTACAACGCTTAAGCGAGAAGGTGTTGTCTGAGTTGGAACGTTATCCTGAGCGTGCAATTCCATCGGTTGAGGAGGTTCAGGATTTGATTGAGCATTGCTTGATGCAAGAGCATTTTGAAAAAGTTGCTAAAGCGTTCATCTTATATCGTGACCAACACCGCCAAATCCGCGAAGGTCAAGCGTTGGTGTTAGACATCGGGAAAACGATGGAAGATTATCTTCATCAAAGCGATTGGCGCGTCCATGAAAATAGCAGTATGCATTATTCGGTCGGTGGGCTTGTCTTGCACAACGCAGGAGCGATTACTGCCAATTATTGGTTGAGTCGTATTTACGATGAAAAAATTGCTCAGGCGCATAAAAACGGGGATTTTCATTTGCATGATTTATCCATGTTTGCTGGGTATTGTGCCGGCTGGAGCTTGCGTCAGTTGTTAGAATTGGGCATCAGTGGGGTTGAGGGTAAGGTTGGATCGAAGCCAGCTAAGCACTTTTCAACGGCTATTTGGCATATCATTAACTTTATAGGGACAATGCAAAACGAATGGGCGGGTGCTCAGGCGCTTTCTAGCTTTGATACCTATTTAGCTCCCTTTGTTAAAAGTGACCACCTAACGTTTGAACAAGTGAAGCAGTGTATGCAAAGCTTTGTTTTTAGCATGAATACGTCCTCGCGATGGGGATCACAGCCTCCTTTTTCAAACATTACTTTGGATTGGGTATGTCCAAAGGATTTAGCGGATAAAAAGGCTATTGTTGGCGGTAAGGAATGCGATTTCTGTTACAAGGATTGTCAGAAAGAGATTGATATGATCAACCGGGCCTTTTTAGAGGTGATGCTTGAAGGGGATGCGAATGGTCGTGGGTTTGCTTATCCTATTCCGACTTACAATATTACAAAGGATTTTAATTGGGAGGGTGAAAATACAGACTTGTTGTTCACAATGACTGCTAAATACGGAACCCCTTACTTCCAGAATTTCATTAATTCGGATCTAAATCCATCGGATGTCCGTAGTATGTGCTGCCGCTTGACTTTGGATAAACGAGAATTAAGGCGCCGTGGTGGTGGATTGTTCGGATCAGATGAATTTACAGGTTCGATTGGAGTTGTAACCATCAACATGCCGCGTTTGGGCTATTTGAGCACTTCAGAAACGGAATTTTTCCAGCGTTTGGATACCTTGATGGATTTGGCAAAGGATTCATTAGAATGTAAGCGTAAGGTGATTCAATCTTGGTTGGATCAAGGATTGTTCCCCTATACCAAGCGTTATTTACATACGTTTAATAACCATTTCTCCACAATTGGATTGGTTGGTATGCATGAATGTTGTTTAAATTTCTTGCATCAATCGATTGCAAGTGAGGCAGGGCATGCGTTTGTTCAACGGGTATTGTTGCATATGCGCGATCGGTTACGGGATTATCAGGAGAAAACCGGTAATTTGTACAATTTGGAATCAACACCCGCTGAAGGAACTTCGTATCGTTTGGCTAAAATCGATAAAAAGATGTTCCCAGAGATGATTCAATCGGGAAGCGAGGATCCTTATTACACCAATTCGTCTAACTTGCCTGTTGATTATACATCGAACGTATTTGAGGCGTTAGAGCATCAAGAGGAGATTCAAACAAAATATACAGGAGGTACCGTATTCCATGTGTTTTTGGGAGAAGCGTTACCGGATGCTCAGTCGTGCCGTACGTTGGTGCGTAAGATTGTGAGCAATTATCGGGTGCCTTATGTATCGATTTCACCGACATTTTCGGTATGCGGAACCCATGGCCGTTGCGAAGGTCAGGTGGAACATTGTCCGAAGTGTGGATCCGAAATGGAAGTCTACAGCCGTATTACCGGATATTACCGAGCCGTTAAGTTTTGGAATAAAGGTAAGAAGGAAGAGTTTAGGCATCGGTTAACGTATGATGCAGCGCATTCCCATTTGCCGTTTGGTAAGAATGATGCAACTTCAGGTGGGTGTGAAGCGGAATCCGCTTGTTGCGAAACAAAACAAGAGGATCCAATGCCGGCTGTTCAGCAAGCGCTATTTTTCCATAGCGATTCTTGTGTTAAATGTCGGTCCTTAAAGCCATTCTTAGCTGAAAATCATTTTAACGGAACGTATGTAAATACATCCGAAACCTCAGGATTGGAGCTTGCCAAACGTTATCATATTCATAACTTACCAGCCTTAGTGGTTCCCAACCGACCTGAAGTGGTATACGATTCAGAAGAAATTAAGCGGTACGTAAGCACCGGTTCTTAAGGAATAGCATGCTTAAGCGGTATGGTTTTTTAGTCCATTCGTTAAGCGATTATCCGGGTGAAGTATGCAGCGTGGTATTTATACCAGTCTGCAATTTTCATTGTCCCTATTGCCATAATAAAACCCTTACGGAGGATGTTAAACGTGATGGGTTGGAATTGTCCGCCATTGAAGTTTATCTGCAAAAAGCGCGTAAACTCATCAGTGGGGTGTGTATCAGCGGGGGAGAACCAACTACGGATCCATCCGATTTAATGCTTTTGATCGAACGTTTTAAGCGCTTAGGATTGAAAGTAAAGGTTGATACCAACGGAAGCCATCCGGAGGTGGTGCGGTTGATCAGCCCGTTAGTTGATTATATTGCAATGGATCTAAAAACGTCTTTGGATCGTTATCCTCAGTTGGCTGAACCAGCTGAACAAACCAGCTTAGTAGCCAATATAAAAACATCGATGCAAGTAGTGTTGCAGCGTGCGCCGGGTACCTATGAATTTCGTACTACGTTAGCGCGCGATTGGATTGATGAGGCTGCCTTGCGAAACTTAGGATCCCAAATCCATCCTTCAGCTCATTGGTACTTACAGCGTTGTTATATTGCGCAGCATAAACCTGAAACCCCTCAAGATGGAGAAATAATTGAACGTTATTTGGCGATTGCTAAAAATTATTGTAATAACGTGTTTTTTCGCCCCTAATGATAGAGGAGTAAGGGGTTGTCATGGATACTGCATCGGCGTATCTGCATCAGCTGTTGGTGCATAATTGGATGAGTATGGCATTTGTGATGGTTCGGGTGTATTTCATCGCCATCATTGTGATTTCGGGGATCCTGTTGGGTTCGCGCAAAACCTATCTGCATGTGTGGCTGGTATATGCCGCTACCGCTGTCTTTGGTTCGTTATTAAAAGAGTGGTTTCAGATAGAGCTGTTTACCCCTTGGGGGTATGGCTACGGGTTTCCATCAACCCATATGCAAGCTTTGACGGCAGCTTGGGGTTATTGGTTGCTTCGGCAAAAAAAACTTTGGTTGGTAGTGTTATGGTTGACTATATTAGCCTTAACGGCTCCGTCAGTAGTCTATTTTAAATGCCATACTTGGATTTGCGTATGGGGAGGTATTGTATTTGGGATACTGGAACTACCGGTGGTATTTTGGTTAGAAAAAAATAATCGCTTGGAACAAGGGTTATTCGTATGGGTCATGTGTTGCACGGTTCTATGGTTAATGTGCTCCAATACTCAAACGCGGATGATGGAACCCTTAGCGTGTTTTATCGGTGTTTTGATAGGAATGAAAATCCCTTATGCATTGAAACAATGGATAGGGATAGGTGCGATTCTTATCATTTGTACTTGGTTAAGTAATGTAATCGAATCCTCATCTATTGATTATTATCTGGGATTAGTCAGTATTGCTTTTATCCTTACCTGTTTACCCAATTTTCAACTCTTAAAGCATTACGGGTGAGACTATTCTTTATACTTTGTTATTCATTATCCCATTCCTTAATTATGGGAGGGATGATTGCTTTGGGTGTTTTGTTTGGATCCCGTCGTATGTTTATACGGGCTTTGTTATTGCTCTTGTTGGTGGGGACCTGGAATAGCGTATTGAAGCAGTGGTTTGCTTGGCCATGGTTTACCCCTTGTGGAGGCTATGGATTTCCGAGTGGGCATACCCATGCGTTAACGATTGTTTATGGGTATCTATTAGGGTGCACCAAACGGTTGTGGGGATTAGGCATTGGTTTAGCTTTAATACTTTGTGCAGGAGCTGGTATGGTCTATTTCGAGGATCATCGGCCTTTAGAGGTGCTGGGTGGGTTTTTATTTGGAGTAATGGAGCTACCGATGGTATTGTGGTTGGATCGTTATGATTATGCGGAATGGGTGCTAACGGCATTAGCTTGTTTGTTCGTTGGCTTGTGGTTGAACGTGACAAGCCCTATCCATACCTGCATATGGGAGCCTTTTATTTGTTTGATAGGAGTGATTACAGGGTTTGCTTTAAGGAACCTTGTTGTTTGGGTGCGTATTTTGGGGTTGGAATTGCTATGTATAGCTCTAATTCCCCTGCAGCTCTTAGGTTATGATTGGCGATTACAATTTCATACGCCAAGTACTTATATAGCTTTATTTGTTTTTGGTTTTATCTTTACTTGCCTACCCTCTTTAAGGTGCGCCTTGAACCGAAAATAACCGGTTGTTTAGCGTAATAAAATTGCTACAGCCAAGCTATCAGCTAAGAGCATACCGCGTTGAGTGCAGCGTAAGATAGAATGGTTCAACGTCGTAAGTCCTTGAGCGCAAAAATGCTGCCAAAGCGATTGATAACGTTCCAGGTTGACCGATGGGAATTGTTTTTGTAATTCGCTCAGGTTGATTCCTTCGCATAGCCGTAAGCCAAAGATCAGATGATCCTTGCAAAGCTCGTCAGGGGTAAGCGATGGAGTAGAGTTATGAGGACCTGGGGCATAAGGCAAATGGGTAGAGTTTTGGAAGCGTTGATGATTCCATTGAGAAGCGGCACTGGGGCCCCAACCTAACCATTCTTGCATGAGCCAAGTATTTTTGTTATGGCGGCATTCAAAGCCGGGTTTTGCAAAATTAGACACTTCGTATTGCTGATACCCGTGTGCGTTTAAAAAGTCCCAAGTAAACAGGTAAAAGTTTGCTTCTTTATCGATATCGACCGTTTGGTGATGCTGGGGGGTAAAGGGGCCTGAGGTAGTTTCGTAGGTCAAACAGTAAGTGGATAAGTGCTCAGGGTTTAAGCTAATGGCGGTTTCTAGGTCCTGACGCCAAAGGGTTAAGTCAGAAAAATCCGGCGGGAAAATGAGATCTAAGTTGATATTATTGAATCCGGCAGATCGTAAGGCATCGTAAGCCTTAAAAGCATCTGTTGGGGTTTGTCGGCGCCCCAGTTGGTGTAAAATGGTTGGGTTAAAGCTTTGAATACCCATAGATAGGCGTGTTACGGGCAACGAATGCAAGGCCTGTAATTTAGCTTGGTTGATGGCCGTTGGGGATACTTCCACGGACCATTCTTTTAGGATTTTGGATGTGGGGCATAAATTACCCAAGGCGATCAATTCATCAGGGATTAAGCAGCTTGGATTGCCTCCTCCCCAAAAGATGGTTTCAAACGGGCGTTGTTCCCAAACAAACTGCCAATAATCCCGTTCCTGTTGAATGTTCTGAAAAAATTGTTGGATTGCAGACTGCGATGGGGATTGTTTATAGAAATGGCAGTAATCGCACTGATTGGTGCAAAACGGAACATGGATATAAAGGCCTAATGCGGGTGGTTTCAATACCTTTTTATGGAATCATGAGTGAGAGTAAAATCAAGCGTTGGTTCAAGGGTAAAAAATCAGTGATTGCTATTTGGACAAAGAGACCGTAAATTATAACTGTTATTTGTTATGACTATTCGTTGTTTTTTATTTAAATCACTATCATTAACAGCTTTGTTAAGCCTGATGGGATTGTCCGGTTGCCGGGAAAAGTTAACGGATTTAACGGTTAATTGTCCGCGTAATCCCTCTAATTTATATCGTTTTACCGTTGGCAGTAAAATTTCTAAATCCAAAGCGATTGCGGGTACCTTTGCGCCGATGTTAGTCATTGACGGCAAGCGAGTACCTTTGAAAGCAGATGCTATTAAGCCCGATGTTTACTATGCAGATTATACCTTAGGGAATGATCGAAAGAAGGCGCGGTATTACTTTGAGGTAAGTTATCAATCGATATCCAGCTCCAAGTCTATCCGTACGTATACGTACACGACACCATTGACGGAATATGTTATTTCAGAGCATGGAGCTTCTATGTTGCAGTTTGAACGAGCCCCGGTAGGAGCGGAAGTACGCATCATTGGTAGCGAATTTACAGCGAACGATCGCGTGGTGATTGGACAATGTGAAGTATGGACTACCTTTTATTCTGAAAACGCTATTTCATTTGTTGTGCCTCATTTAATGAGCGGCAAAGCTTATCCTGTGTATTGCATACGGGAACGTAAAACGGATTTCGTAGGTAATTTGTTGATCGATAGCAAGCAATTGATGGTTCAACCGTCCCAATTGGAGATTGGTCAAGGAGAACAGGTTGCTTTAACAGTTAGATTGGATGGCCCGGTGACGGATTCGCTGGCTATTAACGTAACAACCAACATTCCTGATAGCGTTATCATGCCCGAAGTTAAGATTGCTGCAGGAGAAGATAGCGCGACTATAAGCCTTGAAGGTGGTGAACCAGGTGACGGGAAGCTTTATATTTCGGCCATGGGGTATGAAGAAGTAATCGTACCGATCAAGGTTTGTGCTCCGATTCAATAAGTGGGCCGTTTCAAGCGAACGGTGGGTGGTTAATGAGGCGGTTAGGTTATTTAACCGCGTTGATTGAAAGCCCACTGATAGACCGATTCGTATTGTGCGCTAGAACGTTCCCAAGAAAAGTCGGCTTCCATAGCTGTTTTTTGCATCTTTTGAAACAAGTTATGCTTTTCATTATAGATACGATAAGCCCAATGAACGGTATTGTAGATAGCGTCGTTGTGGAGATCGGAAAATACAAAGCCGTAGCCTGTTTCGTCTGATTCGTTTAACGACTGAACGGTATCGGCTAGGCCACCGGTTGCGCGTACAATCGGTAAAGTTCCGTAGCGCATAGCATAAAGCTGAGCTAAGCCGCAGGGTTCGTAACGACTAGGGAGGATGAACAAATCGCATCCGGCTTGTAATCGATGGGCGAGTTCTGAGTCGTATTGGGAAATCATTCGGACTTGATTGGGGAATGGCTGTTCTAAGGAGCGAAATTGGTTTTCTAGGTTCCTATCACCCGTTCCCAAGATAACCACCTGAAGTTGAGTGTTGTTTAAAAGGTAGGGCAGTACATTGGCAAAGACATCTAATCCCTTTTGCCAACAGATGCGGCTGACCACGCCTAATAGGGGGGCTGGTGTGTGCGGCAAATGAAATTGGTTGCGAATGGACTTTTTACATTCCTCTTTGGGGATTAAATTGTTTGAAGTGAAATGGCTGGGAATCAGCGGGTCGGTTTCTGGATTCCACACATCGGTATCGATACCATTTAAAATTCCGATGAGGTCACCTGCTTTAAAGCGGAGTACGTGGTCTAATCCGCAGCCAAATTCGGTAGTTTGAATCTCTTGTGCATATCGAGGGCTAACGGTTGTTATTTTAGTGGCATGATAGAGGGCACCTTTGAGGAGGTTTACTTGTCCCAGGGCCTCTAGACTGGTGGAATGAAATTCGGAAAAAGGGATACCTGCGAAGGATAAAATGGATGGCGCGAATATGCCCTGATACTGGAGGTTATGGATGGTGAAAACGGTTGCGGCGGAGCTGATGGGGTGGCAAGAACGCAAGGTGTTGCAATAGACAGGGATAAGTCCTGTGGCCCAGTCATGGCAGTGTATGACCTCTGGAGTCCATTGCAGCGCCCTACAACTATCGAGTACCGCTCGGCAGAAGAAGGCAAAACGTTCACCGTTATAAGGCCCATCTACATAAATAGCGTTATCTTTAAAGTAATTAGGAGCGTCGATAAAGTAGAAGGTAATTCCATTTTGGCTGGCTTCATACACTTGGCATGTTTCAACCTTTTGCCCCATGTACACTGGAATATCTCTATGGCAAAACCAATCATTTTGTGGGTGGATAAATCCATAGAGGGGCAAGAACAGCCGTACGTCATGATGGCGATTAGCTAAGGCTTTTGTTAGGCCGCTTACCATGTGGCCCAGACCCCCTGTTTCCGCAAAGGGAGCGCATTCGGGGCTAACCATTAAAATTCTCATCGTCGTATGTTTTTAGTATAGCGCTTTTAAACTCAAAACTCAATTGAAGGATGTGGGAAAAAGTTGACCTTGGGAGTAATAAAGCGTAGGACTATGAATAATGAATTCCCAAAAGCCATCCATCGTTAAATTCCCGGGGCACGCGGATGACAAATCCGTTAAGGGTGTAAAGGCAGTGTTCGATTGGTATACCTTCAGCGCATGGTTACAGGCACAAGCAGGACGCTTAAGAGCCATTGCTCTTATTGGGTTAACGATAGGGGCTGTCGTTGGAATTTTTAAAGGCTGGCAAGCGCACCGCATCAACCATTATGTGGCGGAGTATGCAAAGTGCTCAACCTTGGCAGATCAGGTGGCTTGGGCTAAATTAAGCGTACCTAGTCAATTGAGCAACCTACAGGCATTTGTGTTTTTACGCCAAGCTCATGAGTATGAGCACAAAGGGGAATGGAGCGATGCATTGGAATGCTATCGGCAGGCCAAAACCTATGGAACCCTGTCGCCTTTGAAAGAACAAGCGCGCATGGGATACGCTTTTATAGCATTGCAATTGGATCAGTTGGATGCCGCCGAAGCGGAATTTAAAACTTTATATCAAGGCCCCCTGAATTATTTAAAGGCACAAGCGCTGTATGGTTTATGCTTTATTGCTCACAGAAGGGAAAATGGGGAGCAGCTAAAGCGGTATCTACAACAGCTGCAAACTTTGAAAGAAGGTGCGGTATTCTTACGTCAGTGGGAATCGTTTCAGGCGAACGATTAACGCGCATTAGAGGTGTTTTTTACCTCTTTTTTGACCGCAGGTCTTTGTTCCTGTGAAGATGGCCGAATAAAGGCGCATGCATATTCATCGAATTTTTCTTGTAAATTGCCGGTATATCCCAAAGACAGTTGTTGGATTTCGTCAGGTGGAAGGTAGGAGATGGTATAGAGGAAAATGGCGCTGACAATGGACATTTGGGTAGTGGGTTGGTTCGCTTGAGCTTCGCTTAAGAATGGGGTCAGTATTTTTTTGAGCTGCCCCTTGACGGTAATCGTGGTGGCCAGGATGGATTGAGAATTGTTACGGGCAATATTCGCTTCTAATTGCGCGATAAAGTCTTGCCAGTCTTCATCGTACGTAATGCATAGGTACTGCAATTGTTCGTATAAGGTATGCAGTTCCATCGAATTCGATTGCGTAAGGATTGCGTTAACCAATGGGGCATCGGGGATGTGATTATACGCTACTTGTTTGAATGTAGCATCGACCATAGAACCATTGTGAATAACAGGATAGGCGAAGCAATGCGTAGCAAATAACAATGAACAACAAAGGCTACTTACACCGAACCTCATATTAATGATAATTCGGTTTAATTGGCAAAAAATTTACCCAAAAGTCAGCGGGTACCTACCTTGTTGCGTTTGGGACCTTAAATAATCCTGTATAGGATTTGCATCCGCAGGATAAGTGATTTCTAGGCACTTGTCTTTTAAATTGGGGAGCAGATGAATGGGGCGCTGTTGTTGGGTTGCAATGGCTTGAATAGCAGTTGGCAAATAGAATTCTTCGCTTTCCGGACATGTCATGTTTTGGACAAACACCTGCCATTGTTCTTCCAAAGCAGGAAGGACGTCTTGTTGCAGTACCCAAAAGTTAACCGAGGTATAAGCGTCAGATGCAAGAGGAACGGTTTCCGTATCCTGATGATGGACAATACCGTTAGGGGTTTGTTCGATACAAGTATATTCTTGCAAACGCGTAATCTTGCCATTTTGGACGCTGCAAATGGCCCTAGAAACGCTTCCGTTGGATGATAAGACTGTTTTAAGTGGATATCCAACCAACGCGCAGTCTTGGTGATTCGAGGATAGGAATTGCATGGCTTGCGTATAGGCTTCGTGCCCATACCAATTGTCGCCATTATTAACGACAAAAGGGGTGGTAATAGCATGGCGAGCGGCATACAGTGCGTGTCCGGTGCCAAAAGGCTTGGTTCGATGTATCCCTAGCTCAAGGGATGGATCTTCTTGCAAAACGCATTGCGAACGATCCTTCAGTCCAAATTGATCGAAAATGTGCTCAAAAAACGGTTGGGTTTCGGGGTTTACGATCGCGACAAAGTAATGGAATCCGGCCTGTAAGGCGTCCCATATCCCATAGCTTGCTAACGGAGCCTGTTGAGGCTCAAAGGTATGTATTTGCTTGGGTCCTCCGAAACGGCTTCCTTTCCCAGCAGCTAACAAAACCAGGGTAGCTTTAATCATGGTTGTGTTTTAGTTCGATTGCGAACAAGTACTTAAAAAAAACATAGATAGCGGATAGGCTTGCTACATAAAAGCCTGCAATGCCATTACGATAGCACCGTTGCTGAAAATAGCTCTTAATAAAGGCGTGCCAAGGGTAAGTAAGGAGGTTAAAAGCTAAGCGTTTTTGGGAGTAGCGCTGAGCCAATTCGCTTGCTTTTAGCTGTGCATAATGAATGTTTTTTTGTAGGGTATGAGCTACATCTCTTTCGGTATAATGAAACAAGGGGCCAAATAAGGTTTGTGCAGGGCCTGAGAAGCATAGACGCTCATGCACTACGCCTTCCCAATGAGCATGGCTTTTATTAAACAGAATGAGTTGATGGTCGTTCATCTTTAACCACTGACCTAAAAATCGATTGATACGGTAGCAATAACAGGCGTTGTAACGGGTATGGTTGGCATTGGCGAAAAACGCTTCAATAGCCGTGCGTAATTCAGGCGATACCACTTCGTCGGCATCGATACGGAAAATCCATTGGGTGTTAGCGTATTGAGTTCCAATGTTGCGCTGCTGAGCATATCCTTCCCATGCGTGTTCTACGATGCGTGCATGAAACG
>DGGR01000033.1 GCA_002392285.1 Verrucomicrobia bacterium UBA3869 | reverse complement strand
TTAATTACCGTTCTGCATTTCTGCAGCGACCAACTCATCGAAGGTATCGCGATGAGGATAGGAATCTAGGATCTTAAACGCACGCAGGTTTTCCACACAACGTGCTTCGTACGCATCGTAATTCTCTTTGGTCAACCGATGCTTATCGTGCTCAATGCACCATGCCATGTAGCGGTTGATATCCGGATGATAATGACCTGCATCGCAATAATTGGCAAGGTTGCTAACAAAAGCGCAATCATGCCAACCGTAGATTTTGACATTCGGGAGATCAGCGCAGGCCGTGATGAGGTGACGCCAACCATTGAAAAGAGTGTTATATATTTGATAAGGTGATATCGCTGTATGGGGGAAACGTACATTTAATTCCTGTTCCGAATCTTTGTACAACATCCAAGAATTGGGGGTTAGCAATATAAAAAACTTGACTGATGGATTTTCTCGTATGATGCGCAGTATAGTGTCGTTGAGCTCGTTGAGCTCGTTGAGCTCGTTGAGCTCGTTGAGCAATAAATCAGGGGTTTCTTTTTTTAATTCCGCTAAATTGCTTGCCTGAATCCATCGTGGAAAACGATCGCTTTGATAGGGGAACCAACTATGGATCGAATCCAAATCGGTCCAAGTCCAAAAACGTCTGTCATCCGACTTGTTTCTCCAGGGAAAAAACAAATAGGTTACTAATGTACCCAATCCTCTTAACGTAAAAGGATATAAATAAGGGTATTCCATAAAAAACATATTATTTCTAATGGCGCTATCCATCCTAAAAAACTTGTGATGGTCTATGCCAAAAATAACCATCGATACTCTATGGGATCTATTTGCCATTTCATAGTAGACTTGTAGCTCTTCTGAAGTCATACCATCCCCGCACAACTTCAGAACGCCTTTAGCTCCAACCGCCTTAGCTAAATCACTGCCTTTGAAGTTCATCGTGTGCGAAGAACCTACCAAGATACCGTCATAATCATTGCTTCTTTTGAGGTAAGCTTCAATTTGACCTAGGTTGATTAAGGTTTGGCTACCAAACCATAGATTCTTGTTCCATCGCGTCTCGTGAAATATATGGTATGGATCTACAATGTAGACCATCAACGGCCCTATCGTCCAAAATAGAAGCGTGAAGATAATAAAATATACTATGTTCCGGCGATGAGGCATGGAAGTTTTCATACGCCACCCCCCAAGGTATTAGTCTGAAAAAGCTTTAAACAGCAACGCGCCATTTTGTCCACCAAAGCCTAAATTATCTGAGATAGCCACTTTAACGGGACGTTTAACGGCTTTGTTGGGGGTATAATTCAAATCGCACTGTGGATCGGCATTTTCGTAATTAATGGTTGGAGGAATAATACCGGTTTCAATCGCTTTTACGGTAACGATAGCTTCTACACCGCCTGCTGCTCCCAATAAATGACCGGTCATAGATTTGGTAGAACTGATATTGAGCTTTTGAGTATGATCTCCAAAAACGGCTTTAATAGCGGTGGTTTCCAATAAATCGTTATAATAGGTAGAGGTCCCATGCGCATTGATATAATCAACTGCTACTGGCTGCGTATTCGAATTGTCTAATACTGAACGGAAGCAGTGGATTAGGGCTCGTCCCGAAGGTTCTGGGCGGGTAATGTGGAATGCGTCGCAAGAAGCTGAATAGGCGCAAAGTTCACCATAAATTTTAGCGCCTCGTTTTTGGGCATGTTCTAAGGTTTCTAAAACCAGAACGCCGGCCCCTTCCCCCATAACAAAGCCGTCGCGTTTGGCATCGAAGGGACGGCTGGCCTTTTCTGGGCAATCGTTAAAATGGGTACTCATGGCTTTCATGGAACAAAAACCGCAGAAGCCCAACGGTTCAATGGAGGCTTCGCTGCCTCCCGCCAACATAACATCGACTGCTCCGGTTTTTAACCAATGGAATGCTTCACCAATGGCATGCGTTCCGGATGCACAAGCGCTAACGGCACCGAAATTGGGTCCGCGTAACTTTAAGGCAATGGCTACCTTCCCAGAAGCAATATTGCAGATAACCGAAGGGATGGTAAAGGGAGATAGGCGCTTGCAACCTTTAGAAAATAAGGTAAAGGAATGTTCCTGGATGCTTCGCATTCCACCGATGCCTGTGCCGATGATGACGCCGCAGCGATCGGATTCAGCGTCTGGAATGTGTAATTGAGCATCTTCGAATGCTAATTGCGATGCTGCCAAAGCAAATTGAGTACAAGGATCTGTATGTCCTGCTTCTTTAGCATCCATATAATGGGACACATCAAAGCCCACAACCTCTCCTGCAATTTGAGTAGGTAATTCAGATACGTCGAAGCGCGATACCTTGCGAATCCCAGAACATCCCATGATTAACGCATTCCAAAAATCATTGATCGTATGTCCCAACGGATTAATGGTTCCTAATCCCGTGACAACGACGCGCACCTCTTGGTTAGGTTTCATTGCCGAAACAATGGTAATGAAGGCTTATCTGCCAGCCCTGCTGTAAATATATTCGATTGCCTTACCGACTGTATCGATTTTTTCAGCATCTTCAATCGCGATATCGCCTTTAAGCTCGTCCTTGAATTCCTCTTCCAACCCCATTATAAGTTCTACTTGATCCAGTGAGTCAGCTGCTAAGTCATCTTTAAAGGAAGCCTCATAGGTAACTTGCCCCATGTCTACACGAAGCTTATCGCAAACAACACGTTTTACTCTTTGCTCAATAGTTTCCATATTAATTGTTATAGAACATCAAGTGCAGGGGCTTGTAAAGTTTTTTTAAAAGATCGAGTTAACGTAAGCCTTTAGGGTCAATTGGCCAAACCCCATTAATTTCGCCTCGAAGTAGGGTTTTAAACGCATCTTTAACACTATCAGGGATAGCGGCAACCGAACTTTGGAAGTCCGGAACTGTCGAGGTGGTTATCGGTTCAGCACTCGATGGTATTGTGTGCATGGGTTGGATGGTTTGCATTGGTGCAAGCGATTTTGTTGATTGAGCATCATCCTGGGGACTGGGCGTTTCACGGACGGTTACAGGAATCGAAGGTATTAAGGTTTTTCGAGCGGCGTGCTCGTTAATCAGTACCTGAACCTGCTTGATGAGAGCTAACAATCGTTTTTTTTTACATCTGCCGGAGCAGCATTAAAGGCTTTTAATAAAGTTTCTAAGGCCGCCATTTTCGTACATTCGATTGCTCGAAATAAGATTGCTTCTAAATTGCTGCGTACGGATAAGCCTTGTTGTACTTGCGTTTCTCCTGACTTTAAAACTTCTAAAATTTTTGCATAAACCAAAGGCACATAGGGGGTTGTTTGAGGATCTTTAATGGCCTTCAGGAATTGCTCATGGAAATAACGTTCCAAATCGATCAACGCACGGTATACATCGCACCCTTTTTGCGCAATTTGTTCAACAATCTGTAGCACGTGGGCATAATCACTGTGTTCGATGGATTGACCTAAGGTGGTTAAGGCTTCTTGAGGAAGCAGCCCATACATACTTTGAACCGCCTGTGCTGTTAGTTTACCTTCTGAAAAGGTTAACAGTTGATCCAACATGGATTGGGCGTCACGCATCCCTCCGTCTGACAACAACGCAATCATGTGAAGCGCTTGTGGTTCCGCCTGCAGCTGTTCTGTTTTTACAATCAACTGTAACCGTTGTTCAATGAGCTCAGGCTCTAAGGGGAAAAATTCAAAATGTTGGCAACGCGAAACAATGGTTGATGGTACTTTATGAACTTCGGTGGTTGCAAAAATAAACTTAACGTGTGCGGGTGGTTCTTCCAGCGTTTTTAGGAGTGCATTAAAGGCAGCTGTCGTTAGCATGTGTACTTCATCCAAAATGTACACTTTATATTGTCCTTCTGCAGGAGCATACTGGCATTCTTCGCGTAGCGTACGGATTTGTTCTACCGAATTATTGGACGCTCCATCGATTTCAATGACATCCAAAGAACGTCCTTGGAAGATTGCTTGGCACCGTTCGCTTTCGGGGTCGAAATCGATCCGCGGGCCATTTTCGCAATTGAGAGCCATGGCAAATAGGCGGGCCATACTGGTTTTTCCGGTTCCTCGTGGGCCGACAAATAGATAGGCATGTGCAATGCGTTTGGTTTCAATCGCATTAGAAAGGGATTGGACAATGGTACTTTGCCCAACTAGGTCGCTAAACCGTTTAGGACGCCAGCGGCGCGCGATTACTGTATAGGCACACATCACTTTACAATAAAGGATGCTTTAAGGAAATTTCAAGCGTAAAACGTACAAGCGGCCCATGGACGTTCACCACGCTCGGTTGGTTGCCCCTAAATGCGTGTAAATTCAAACGGATTTGGGATGCTTTCCATTGTTTCAGAGGATCCCAGGGAGCCTAAAAGACTTTCATACTGCTCTTGCCATTTTTCGGTTAACGTAACGAAATTGCCCAATAGCGTTTTAAATAGGTCAAACGAAACAATGCTGGGGATAAAGACGTAGCTTAAGATAATCCGATTTTCTGCTTCTTCAATGCCGATGCTTGCACCCTTGTTTTCAATCCCGTAGGCATTGGAAATCAACAGTTGTTTAAAGCATTCCTCTTGATTTTCGCTGGGTAGGGTTCCTACAACTGATGCCAACACGCACTGATCCACATCCTTATGGTAGATAATATCAACTGCAATTTTACCATCAAAGGTTAGTGAACACATGCCCGCCTCATTAAGCTTTAGCTCAGGCAATCCAACACTTTGGCCATACTGAGAAATATAAGATGCAAAATCAGACATAGTTTTCTACTGCTTACAACAATCTTTTCTTTGCTTCTGCTTCTGCCATCTCTTGTGCTGTTTTGGGGCGCCAAGTGCCTTCTTCATATACTTTTTTCACGGTATCATTAAGTTTAGCTAGCTCCTCTTGATATTTATCCTTTTCCATTTCTGCCTTAAACAAGGCATCCGACGCATTCACCATTAAACCCCTAATTTTCTTAGCATTCGTATTGTTTTCGTTGATGATAATACTTTGGTTTGCTTGTTTCTGATTTTCATCCAGAGCATTCGCAACGTTTTGATGTACAACAGCTGCATGCCTATTTTTTGCATCCTCTAGTATTTTAAGCCACGTTTGTTCATTGGCTATATTTTTGGGGTCTTGCAACTGATTGATCAGGGACTTGTAATCTTCCGCCTCATAATCGCCGGGATTTTTGATAATCTCTTCCAGTAGTGCGTATCGCGCACTTAAATCAATCGATTTATCGCCGTTAGTCAAAACCCCTTTTAATTGCTGCTGTAGGTTTTCAATTTCGTCCTTAAGTAGGGTAATTTCATCTGGAGATGCTCCTCTTTCTATAGCGGCTTCCAACGCTTGTATTGCTTTCTGTAGGTCGTTCAACTTGCCATTTACGAACGTCTGGAAATTGTCCCCCAACGCATCTTTAATAGCCTGAGAGGTACGATCCCATAGATCCTTTAACTCATCATAGGGCACCTCAGCCAAGAAATGTCCTACCTCAATACATTTTTCTAACCCAACCGTTTGAGCGTCTCCGTTAAACACAGTCATAGCGGCTTGCTTGGCAGCCTCTGCTTCTCGTTGCTTCTGGTCAATAATTGCTTGCGGTTGACCGTCTTGAATGGCCTTTTGAAGGGCATCAATTGCATCTCTCAAATTCCGTAGGGCACCCTCAAACCGTCCCTGCACATTGTCGGTTAACACAGCCTTATCCTCTTGAGGCAAATTATCCCACAGATTTTTTAGTTCCTGATAGGTGTCTTCGAGAGGTTGCAGCTGCTGATTCTGGTTTTCGACCTCATTAACATTGTTAACATTCCATGCATTATTCAGCTGAAGGTTGTTGTAATCGATGTGAGCCATAAAAAGAGTTACTGTATATTGGAAAGCATAAAGTGTACCATAGGTTTCCTAGGATACATAAAACAAGTTGCCAACGCCTAGCGATAGCATTAAATTCTAGTATTTATGGCCTCTGAGTTTCCTATTCTTTCAGCCGATGAAGCGGCTGCCTTCATCCCTAATGGGGCTTGGGTTGCGTGCAGCGGATTCACAAGTGCCGGTAGTGTCAAAAATATTCCGTTAGCCTTAGCAAGGCGTGCAACGGAATTGCATCAGAAGAACCAGGCTTTTAGCATTTATCTGTTAACCGGTGCTTCTTCCTATGAAGCGGTGGATGGAGCTCTGATGCAAGCCCAAGCGGTTACTTACCGAGCCCCTTATCAATCGCATCCTGCGATGCGTATCGCCATCAATCAAGGCAACGTTGCGTATCGCGAGGAGCATTTATCTCACTTCCCGCAAAGTATACGCAGCGGTATTATGGGACCTCTTGATTATGCGTTGGTCGAAGTAGCAGATTATACCCCTGACGGACGGCTGACCTTAACAGCGTCGGTTGGAGCAACCCCTACCTTTTGTCAGTGCGCAAAGCATATTATCTTAGAGCACAACCCCTATCATGCGCCGTTAAAAGGGGTTCATGATATTTACGAACCTAATCGTTACCCGCCATATGACATCATCCGTATTACTAAACCCAACGACCGGATCGGAACAACGCAGCTAACGGTAGATCCCCGAAAAATCTTAGGGGTGGTTGAAACCTATCAGAGCGAGCAAAACCCAGAGTTTAAACACATCGATACCGTTTATCAACACATTGGGGAACGGGTTGTTGAATTTTTACAACAAGAAATGAGAGTGGGGCGTATTCCGCAATCATTTTTGCCGGTTCAATCAGGTGTTGGCAACCTAGCGAACGCTATTTTAAAAGTCATGGGCACAAATCCTGCCATACCGACTTTCCAAGTATATACCGAAATCGCTCAAGATGCTATGTTTGATTTGATGAAGCAAGGGAAGATTAGCTTTATCAGTACCTGCGGCATTTATGTCACCGATGGTTACCAAAAGGAACTGTATTCCAACTGGAGCTGTTATCAAAATCGATTAATTTTACGTCCTCAGGAAATTAGCAATCATCCTGAAGTGATTCGGCGCCTTGGCTTATTATCCTTTAATTCCGCTTTAGAGGTAGATTTGTTTGGCAACGTAAATAGTACGCACGTACAGGGTACTCAGGCGGTCAATGGGATTGGGGGCTCTGGAGATTTTGCACGCAACAGCTTCTTGTCGGTGTTTACCCTCCAATCAACCGCTAAATCAGGCACTATTTCCAATATCGTTCCCTTCTGTTCGCATATCGACCATACCGAACATGATACCCAAATTATTGTTACTGAGTACGGCTGTGCAGATTTACGCGGAAAATCACCCGAGCAACGTGCCGAAGCCATGATTGCTTGCGCGCATCCTGATTATCGGCCCATTTTACAATCGTATTTAAAGCAAGCCCAACAAGGTCATATTAGCCACAATCTATCCAATGCCTTTGCTTTGTACCAGGCGTATCAAGCAACCGGTGACATGCGTAATGTAAACTTTTAATACTGATGCCTACCGTTTATATTGCCTTAGGTTCTAATCTTGGAAACCGCTTAGCCTATCTGCATCAGGGAATTGATTGCTTAAAATCAGGTATTTTAAAAAACGTAGTTGCTTCCCTTGTGCTGGAAACCCCAGCTTTGGTATTACCTAATTCCCCAGCCGATTGGGATCGGCCCTACCTAAACGCCCTTGTTCGCGGAGCAACGGATTTGGATCCTGACGCCCTGCTAGCGCACTTAAAGGCTATTGAACAACAGTTGGGGCGCAATCCGAATCATGAACGTTGGAGCCCACGAACCTTAGACCTGGATATCGTGTTGTATGATAAAGAGTGTATTCAAAATCAACAGTTGAGCATTCCTCATCCTGGCCTTTATAACCGTTGGTTTTTAGCGCATTTAATGGCCTTAATGAATCCGGACGGTAAAGATCCAAAAACACAGGTTTCGTTTGCGGAACAAGCGACCCAAATACTACGCCCGAAAGTTCCTTTTATCCGTTCGTTCGTCCTTGAACCGCGCTGCGTAGGAATTGTCAACGTTACACCTGATTCGTTTTCGGACGGAGGATTATGGTTTGCTCCCGATGCCGCTGTTGCGCGTTGCAATCAGTTGATGCAAGAAGGGGCTACCCTTATTGATATAGGAGCTCAATCCACAAGACCCAATGGGGATCAAATCACTTTCGCAGAAGAATGGAAGCGCTTAAAGCCGGTTTTAGATAGATTGGATTTTGATGTCGTGCCGGTTAGTATCGACACCTACCAAGCACCCGTTATGAAGCAACTCGTAGAGCACTATCCTATCGCCTGGATTAATACATTCCCGCACCTATTATCAGACGAAACATTGCGCATTATTGCCCACCAAGGATGCTCCGTTTGCATCATGCATGCTTTATCGGTTCCGGTGAAACGCAATGAATGCCTACGTAACTTGCATCCAACGTTAATCGATTGGAGCACTCAGCAAGTAGAGCGGCTAATCCACCTGGGCTTTTCAACCGATAAGATTATTTTAGACTTTGGGATTGGTTTCGGAAAAAGCGCTTATCAAACAAGGGAATTGTTACAAAAGTATGGTGAATGGGCCGCTAAAACGGGATGCCCAACGCTTTTAGGTCACTCTCGAAAAAGCTACATCAACGCTTTTAGTCCTCAGGAAGCATCGCAGCGAGATGCGGAAACGGTTGCCATTTCGCTTGCCTTACGCCATTCAATCAACTATATTCGCGTTCATAATGTTGCATTGCATCAACGTACGTTGGTTGCGCAACAATGGTTAGCAGGTGGGTATGCGTATTGAAGCTATTAGAACAGAGCGTGTAAGTGAACGCCAATCGATGGAAGCATTCATCGATCGTTTTTTACCAACGCTTTCTGAACGCTCAGTGGTGGCTATTACCTCCAAAGTCGTCAGTGTATGTGAAGGACGAGTGGTTCCCCAGAATGCTATTTCAAAAACAGAACTCATTGAACGTGAAGCTGATCGTGTATTGTCGACACCTATTAAAGAACACGATATTGTGTTGACCTATAAGCATCGTCTATTGATTCCATCAGCCGGTATCGATGAATCGAATGGCAATGGATGTTATATCCTCTACCCACAAGATCCCTTTCAATCCGCTTGCAGGATTTATACTCACCTGGTACAGCGCCATCACCTAAAAGAATGCGGGGTATTGATCACCGATAGCCACACAACCCCCCTTAGACGAGGGGTAACCGGTATTGCACTTGCCTGGTGGGGATTTAACCCGGTTGTTAGCTATGTTGGACATCCAGACTTGTTTGGCCGGCCGTTAAAGGTGACCAGTATTAACCTAGGAGATGCGTTAGCTGTTAGTACTGTCTTAACAATGGGTGAAAGTTCGGAATGCACCCCCCTGGCTGTCGCAACCGATATCCCCCATATTGTCTTTGACCAACAGACGCACTCAGCGGAAGATTTGTGTATCGATCCGCATGAGGATTTATATCAGCCCTTATTGGGGTTTTTACAGTAAACTTTTGTCTTGATTTTAACCTATTTTCCCCTTTGAGTTTTAATTATGATTGCTTATATCGATGGAGGGGTAGCATCTTTGATTACCCAGACGGTTGTTGTCACTGCTACTACCGCTTTGGTTTTTTGTAGGACTTCTGTAAAAAAAGCGTTTCTGTTTTTAAAAGGAATGTTTTCTAAGAAACAATAAAATCGAAAAGGAGTTTTTTATGACATGCTATATAGATGGTGGCTTTATAACCTTATTTATTCAAACAGTGGTGATTACAACCACGAGTATACTTATATTCTTTAGAAGTT
>DGGR01000026.1 GCA_002392285.1 Verrucomicrobia bacterium UBA3869 | reverse complement strand
AGTATTGTTGGATTAGCGATGTGTCGCGAATTTGGACCGTTGATGACTGCGTTTTTGTTAACCGGACGCGTTGGCTCCGCTATTACGGCAGAATTGGGGTCTATGTCGGTTTACCAAGAAATCGATGCGTTGCATACCATGAATCTATCACCGGTGCGCTTGTTGGTTATGCCGCGCGTTATGGCGGGATTAACCATGATGCCGCTATTAACCATGTTTTCCAACGCCTTCGGCTGGATAGGTGGATGGTATGTGGTTCATGTAACGCCCTTTATTGGGCTCAGTGACGCAATTTATTGGCGCAATTTGAAAATTTTTGTCAAATGGGATAGTATCAGCAATGGCCTATTTAAGGCTGAGGTCTTTGCGCTCATTATTACCTTAATGAGTTGCTCTATTGGATTGCGTACGCGTGGAGGGCCGCGCGAAATTGGTTCGTCGGTAACCAGCACCTTGGTCCAAACCATGGTGGCTATTTTGGTAAGCGACTATGTTATAACCCAATTATTGATGTAAATGAAAACAACACCAGTACAAATTACTATAGACCATTTGACGCGCATTTATGAGCAGCGGACGGTCTTGAATTCGATAAATTTTACGATTCAGCCGGGAGAGGTTTTTGTCATCATGGGGCCGAGCGGAACCGGTAAAAGCGTATTGTTAAAGCTCTTGGCTGGGTTGGATACCCCTACCTCTGGTCAGATTTGCATCAACAATATCCCCTTAAATAAGGCTAAAAAGCAGAAAGGGTATGTCTTAGGCTTGGTGTTCCAATCAGGGGCGTTATTCAATTCCCTATCAGTGTTTGATAACCTTGCGCTGTACTTGCGGGAGCATCGCATCTGCTCTGAGGAAGAGGTGAAAAAACGGATTAAGCGGGCATTGGAGCTCGTCAATCTGAAGGGAGTCGAAGAACTGATGCCGTTTAGCTTGTCCGGTGGTATGAACAAACGGGTGGCATTGGCGCGCGGATTGTTAATGGAGCCAGATGTTTTGTTGTTTGATGAACCTACTTCGGAATTAGATCCGATATCAGCAGCCTCCATCATTGAACTGATTGGGTATATTAACCGCACGTTAAAGATTACGACCGTCGTTTCTACCCATGATATTTTATTGGCAAAAACAATCGGTACGCATATTGTAGTATTGGAAAATGGTGGGTTTGATACCCTATATACCCCCGAAACATTACTAAAAACAAATAATTCTTTTATTGATCGTTTCTTAAATCCGATTATTAATATCGAGCAACCACAGTTTAAAGATTTTTTGGCATGAAGAACAAATACGAAGCGATTCGTGTATTTATTTTTACCTTTTTAGGGATAAGCCTCATTGCGGTTATCTATACTTTGTTGAGCAGTTCGCAACGGCTCAATAAGCTTGATAATTACTTTACTTTAAAAGCAAGTTTTACGGATTTAAAGCAGTTGAAAATTGGCGATGATGTCCGTATCGCTGGGGTACCGGTAGGACATATCCGTGATTTATATTTAGAAGGAGCAAAAGGAGTAGCTATATTGATGATTCGTAAAGAGATTACGATTTCAGAGGATTCCATAGCGTTCATCGGTACTGCTGGTATGTTGGGTGCCAATTATATTGCCATCGAACCAGGGCACTCATCCCATTCTTTGCAACCGGGTGCATCATTATATACTCAATCTACACCAGATTTGAACACAGTTTTGAAGGAAATAAATGAGGTGTTCAAAACCAACAAGGAGGGGATAACCCGTATCATTTCTAATGTTGCCGATGTGACGCAGCAGTTAAAATCGACCGATGGATTGATGGGTAAATTGTTAAACGATCCGCAAATAGCCCAATCTCTCAAAGAGATAGTAGAAAATATACGGGCGTTCTCAGAGAACCTGAATAAAAAAGATAGTTCCTTAGGCCGCCTGATCAATGATGATAAGCTGTATAAAAAAGCAGAGAGCGCGTTGGATAAGGTCAATACGGCTGTCGATAGCTTGCAGAATTCAGGACCAGTCACTGCGGTTGGGGCAACCGCTGGAGCGCTCTTCTAAAAAATATTCTGTTTAAATTGCCTTAAGCGTTGATTGATAGGAGGAATTCAACGTTGTTGCGGGTATCGCGGATGCGTTCTAATAACAATTCCATAGCGCCTGTTGAAGAAGCAGAGCTTTTGAATGCACGGCGCAGCATATAAATCTTCTTAAGCTCATCCGGATGGTACAAGAGTTCCTCTTTACGCGTTCCGCTTTTCTCAATATTGATGGCAGGGAAAATTCGTTTTTCGATCAAGCTACGATCGAGGTAAATTTCCATGTTACCGGTTCCCTTGAATTCCTCAAAGATGACCTCATCCATCTTGCTACCGGTATCAATCAAAGCAGTTCCTAGAATTGTTAAGCTGCCGCCTTGTTCAATGTTACGGGCTGCTCCAAAGAAGGCTTTAGGTCCCTGCAGTGCATTGGCTTCTACGCCCCCCGATAATACCTTACCGGAGCTGGGAATGAGGGTATTATAGGCGCGTGCCAATCGGGTAATGGAATCGAGCAAAATGATGACATCAGAGCCCATTTCTACCAAACGTTTCGCTTTTTCAATTACGATTTCTGCGGAACGTACGTGGCTTTCAGGTGGTTCATCAAAGGTTGAGCTGATGACTTCAACCCCTGGCAATAAATGCTTAAAGTCAGTGACTTCTTCAGGCCGTTCATCGATCAGCAATACAATCAAATACGCTTGGGGTTGATTTTTGACAATCGAATGAGCGATGTTTTGCAGCAGAACTGTTTTACCGGTACGGGGCGGAGCTACAATGATTCCGCGTTGTCCAAACCCTATTGGGGTCAAAATATCGACCGAACGCATCGATTGGTTATCCCAATGCTCCTCGGGTTCGGATTCCAACAAAATGCGTTGATTGGGGTAACAAGCGGTTAATTCCTTAAAATAAGGAATATTGCGCATTTCTTCCGGCTTTTTCCCCATAACCGTTTGAATGTGAATAACGCATGGACACTGTTCGTACGTTGGCGATACAAATAGTTGCACTTGTAAGGTTTGACCACACCGTAAGCCATAGGAACGAACCAACGCTTTTGGAATATAGGCACTTAAATCCCGCAGTTGGTAATTGTCGGACGCGTAGCACAAAGCCCATTCGTCAGTATTGGGCAGCTTCGTGGCTACCCCGGTTACCCAAATGGCATGCTTTTCATTGATCGATGAACGCATTTTTTCGTACAAAATTGCTTTACGGGTCACGTAGGCGGAACGTAGTTGTTCCGGTGCTTCTTTCAAAAGCTCACTTAGGGATTTATCGTACCAATCATTGAGCACAAAAGGCTGTAAGGATGGATCGGCACACTCATTGGCAAGCGCTTCTAAGGCATTGGCGTTATGAATCAATTGCCATTGGAGGAGTTGCCCAATCCACCACCGATATTTCTGTAAATACGTTGGAGGTAGCTTAACCACTTTGTTGGGTTGATTCTTATTGCCATGCTTGTTGCGATTATTCCAATTTTGAGGCTGGTTGGAATTTTCGCCGTTGGTATGCGCCGCTTCGGAAGCATTGTCAGGACGAATGGTGGCTTGGGTGGCTACCGATTCTGCTGGCGGCTCTTGAACCTCTTTAGGGGCGTTTATTAACAATTCACCTTGATTGGTATTGGATTTGGGCATCATGCGACGTCGTGTAAATTTTTTAACAGGTATTTCAAGCGCATCTGAAGGGACTCCTTCTTCCGAGAAAAGATCCTGGGGCATAAATAATAGAATTATCTAGGATTGAAAGAATAAGTAAAAATTACCTACTTTATCGTTAGTAAAGCGGTTGATTCTCCTCTTGTCAATGAATTTATCAAAGTTAACGGTTTTTTTATAAGTGTTGCTGAACTTTTTGGTAAAACGTATCGAAATCAATTCCTTCGCTGGGTATGGGGTGTAGCTTTAATGTGATCCGTGCAAAGGGTTTAGGGATACAGAAGCGATCCCAGGTGTTGAGGTACCATGCGCGAGTTGCTTCAAGATGAATCGCTACAGTTGGATAATGCTGCGTATAGACCCATTTTAATGACCCGGGTTTGCATTGATTCGCGGGTCCTTGCGGGCCATCGGGGGTAATAACCACATCGCCTGTTTGTATTTTCTCCTCTGATTCTTGCAAAGCGGTGCGTCCATGCCATGTGCTTGAACCACGGATGGCTCCAATGTTAAAACAGTTTACAAGCGCTTCCAGCCAAGCTCCATCGCGGCTAGCGCTGATGAGCCCATACATAGCATGCTCTTTTCGCAAATACCGTACCATGGGCGCGATAAACAAGTTACGATGCCATAGGTAAAATACGCAGTGGGTATTAGCCAGTTGATTTAATATCGCGCGTGCTTCTGGGGTTATGTTAATGCGCAGCGTCGCATGCCATAAGCGCAGCAAAAGATAAACGGGGATAACGGACCACCGTTTAATTCCCCGCAAATGATAGACTCTACGTTCAATCATTACCGTTGTTTGATGCTTGGCATAGGAGCGAATCGGTATGTTCCCGATGCTGTTCCAAATGCGCTAAGAGAACTTTAGCACGTTCAATTACCCATTCCGGAAGGCCAGCTAACTTAGCCACTTGGATTCCATAAGAACGGCTGCTACTCCCAGGACAAATATGATGCATGAAAATAATCTTATCTTCCCATTCTTTAACCGTGACATGCATGTTGAAAATACGCGGGTAGATTTCAGCTAATTGCTTGAGTTCGTGATAATGGGTGGCAAATAGCGTGCGTGGCCCTTGTTCCTGATCCTGATGCAAAAATTCAATAACCGCTTGGGCGATGCTAAGACCATCATCCGTACCGGTTCCTCTTCCGATTTCATCCAAAACAATAAAGGTTCGGTTGGTAGCATTGTTGAGAATGGCGGCTGTTTCTAGCATTTCCACCATAAAGGTTGACTGTCCGTTGGCTAGATTATCATTGGCTCCAACCCGCGAACAAATGCGGTCGACCCATCCTAAATGGCAATGGGTTGCAGGTACCCAGCATCCGATGTGAGCCATAAGGGCAATGATAGCGTTTTGACGGATAAACGTTGATTTTCCGGCCATATTGGGTCCCGTTAGCACCATAATTTGATGCTGAGTGCAATCGAGGGATAAATCGTTAGTGGTAAAGTCGACCGGTTCTATGGATGAACGCAGGGCGGTTTCTACAATGGGGTGACGTCCTGCCTCAATTTCAAATACCGTGCTGTTATCAACCACCGGCCGGCAATAGTTACCGATCCTTGCTAATGTGCTCCAGGCAGAAAACACATCTAAATGTGCTAGGACATCGGCCGTCTTTTGTAACGCATCCGATTGAACTAAAACTGCATCAATAAGCTCGATAAACAGTTCGCGTTCTTTTTCCAACGCGCGTTCGCGGCTATGAAGAATAAAATCCTCTTTAGCTTTAAGAGCCTCTGTCGAATAGCGTTCGTAATGGGTTAAGGTTTTTTTGCGGATGTAATGCAAGGGGACCAAACTGACATTGGATTTTGAGACTTCGATAAAGTATCCGATAGCTGCATTGTACTTAACCCGCAAGTTACGAATGCCGGTGGATTGCTGTTCTCGTTCCTCAAAGCGCTGCAACCATTCTTGGGATTCCTGCTGCGCTGAACGCAAATGATCCAAGGTTGGGTCATAGCCAGAACGGATGTATCCTCCCGCCAAAAGATCATTGGGTAAATCGTCGTTCAATGCGGATTGCAGCAAGGTTTTCAGTTCATCGAACAGCTGGATTTTTTGAGCTAATGCGCGCAGTTCATCCGATGGAATTTGATTAACCAAGGTTTGAATGGCGGGCAGTTGCTGCAGGGTGGTTAAAATCGCTCCTAATTCGCGTGGAGAACGTAAGCGATTATGCAGACGCGCTAGAATACGCGTTATATCGCGGGTTCGCGGCAGATAGGATTGCAGTGCGTGGGTCGCCATAGAGGCTTTATAAAACGCTTCAATGCAATTTTGGCGGTAAGTAATTTCCTCCAAATCAATCAATGGGCTGATTAAAAAGCGTTGGATCAATCGGCTTCCAGCGGCCGTCTTAGCAACATCCAGAAATTGCCACAAAGAGCCTTCGCGTGTTCCTCGTTGGGTTTGGAAAATTTCCAAGTTTTGCGCCGTTGCGGAGTCCATCAACAATGCTTTTTTGCAATGATAACGCGTTAGCTTCTTTAAATTTTTAGGCGAATGACATAAGTTTTCGGTGATGTAGAAAACCAGCGCGTCTGCACAGCTTAACGCAGGTTCATCGGTGGTTAACCCAAACCCATCCAAATGCTGCACTTCAAATAATTGTTCGAGATGGCTTCGAGCATTAACGGCATTGAATAAGTACGAGGGTACGGTTGAAACCGCACGATTTTGAAGCAAGTAGGTTAAACGGTTGCGCTGCTCAGACGTGAGCGATTCCGAGATAACAATTTCCTTTGGATTGAGCGATATTAAGAATGAAATCAGGCTATCAATATCGCTTTCAGAGGCAATTTTAAATTCGCTGGTAGATAGATCCATCCACGCTGCACACAGCAATTCACTTTGTTGATCGACACACACAATGTATTGATTGGAGCTTGCTTCTATTTGCGCATCCTCCAAAACCGTTCCTGGGGTTAGAATACGGGTAAGCGCACGATCGACCAACTTGCCAGGCTTAGGTTCCTCCATTTGGTCGCAAATAGCCACCTTTTTGCCGGCTTTTAGCAATTTATCAATGTAGGTTTCAGAGGCATGAAACGGAATACCTGCCATCGGCATTCCATTGCGCTGCGTTAAGGTAAGTCCTAAGATGCGCGCGCACGTTTCGGCATCGCCAAAGAACATTTCATAAAAATCCCC